>NC_007614.1:2547394-2865818 GCF_000196355.1 Nitrosospira multiformis ATCC 25196 | reverse complement strand
TATCCAGGTAATTGGCGTGGTTGCGGAGTTGCCGCAAACCGGCAGGACCAGTGTGCGCTTTACTTTCGATGTTGAGCAGGTGTTGACGGAAGGTGCAATCGTGCCTGCCCGTCTTTCTCTTTCCTGGTATAAGGAGCGCGGAAGCGGCTTTATGCCAGGACCTTCAACACCTCCCCTCAATGCCGGGGAACGCTGGCGGCTTACTGCACGGCTCAAGCGCCCCCATGGAACCGCCAATCCGCATGCTTCCGATTTCGAGCAGTGGGCGCTGGAGCGCAACATTGGGGCCACAGGCTATGTGCGCAAGGATGACGAAAATATACGCCTGGAGAAAGTGGTGGGACGTCCCGCTTATCAGGTCGAGCGTCTGCGCCAGGATATCCGCGATAATTTCCTTGCCGCGCTGCCCTATCAGGCTTATGCCGGTACCCTCGTTGCGCTGGCGGTGGGGGATCAACGGGCGATTCCACACGAGCAGTGGCAGGTATTCACGCGGACGGGGATAAACCATCTCGTCAGCATATCCGGCCTTCATATCACCATGCTGTCGGGGCTTGTGTTTACGATGGCATACTGGCTATGGCGCAGAAGCTATCATTTGACGCTGCGGTTGCCAGCCAGGAAAGCCGCAGTCATAGCCGGGCTGGTGGCCGCGCTCGGTTATACGCTGCTGGCCGGTTTTGCGATTCCGGCACAACGCACGCTCTATATGCTCACCGCGGTCGCCGTTACCCTATGGCTTGATCGTTCCATTGCCATGACCACAGTCCTGGCCTGGGCATTGCTTGCAGTGGTGGCTCTCGATCCATGGGCAGTGCTTTCACCCGGCTTCTGGTTATCCTTTGGCGCCATCGCGGTCATCATGCTGGTATCTGTCGGCCGCGTTGGCAGGCCGCATTGGCTGAGTAGTTGGACAACGGTGCAGTGGGCCATAACCCTGGGCCTGATACCTCTTTTATTGGCGATGTTTCAGCAAATATCGCTGGTTTCCCCAATCGCCAATGCGGTGGCGATTCCACTGGTGAGTCTTGTCGTGGTGCCGCTGGCCCTGCTCGCAACCCTGCCGCCCCTCGATTTTCTGTTGGTACCGGCACATGCAGCGCTGGATGGTTGCATGACCGTAATGGAATGGCTGAGCAATGCGCCTCAGGCCGTCTGGAGCCAGCAGGCGCCGCCTTTCTGGGCAGTAGCCGTGGGGACGGCGGGCATTTTCTGGACGCTGTTGCCTGGGAAATGGGGTTGGCAGCTCGGCCTTGGTACCGGTTTCCCTGCTCGTTGGCTTGGTCTCGTCGCGTTGCTGCCGCTGTTTCTGCTGCCTCTCCCAAAACCGGAGCAGGGAGAGTTGTGGCTGACCGTGCTGGATGTTGGGCAGGGACTGGCGGTCCTGGCGCGTACGGAAAATCACACGCTGCTCTACGATACGGGCCCTGCCTTTACGTCCGAAGCCGATAGCGGCAGCCGCACCATCGTTCCATTTCTCCGCGGGGAAGGGATAAGGCATCTCGATGCAATGATCGTCACACACGCCGATTCGGATCATAGCGGCGGAGGGTTGTCCGTGCTGCAAGCAGTACCCGTCGAATGGCTCGTCTCGTCGTTGGGCGAGGATCATCCCATACAACAGGCTGCTCTCAACAAGCGCCGGTGCAAGGCGGGGCAGTCGTGGGAATGGGATGGCGTTCGCTTCGACATGCTTCATCCCCTGGAAGAGAGCTACAATGATCTTCGCCTCAAGAGTAACGCCTTGAGTTGCGTGTTGAAAATTACCACATGGCACGGAAGCGTGCTTCTGCCGGGGGATATCGAGAAAAAATCCGAATATCAATTGCTCAAGCGTTATGGGGAGGCGCTTTCCTCAACGGTATTGATCGCTCCTCATCATGGCAGCAAAACTTCTTCCACCGAGGAGTTCGTGCGGAAGGTGAATCCGCGGTGGGTAGTATTTACCGTAGGTTATCGCAACCGTTTTGGCCATCCAAAAGAGGAAGTTGCGGAGCGGTATCGAGCGGTGGGAAGCAGATTGTTGCGCAGCGATATCGATGGTGCCATATTGCTGCGCTTTGGCGGTAACGACCTTGCCGTGGAGCGGTGGCGCGTTCGGCGGATGCGTTATTGGCACGATTCAGCAACGCTTTAACCGGAAATAAAGCAATTATGAAAGGACATGAGTAACATGGGGGCTCAATTGAAAAAGGCCGTTCCAATACTCACTACACCCGTTCCATGAGCGCTCCCTCCCTCATTTCCGGAAAAGGGGACGGACCTTTCCGGCTCCATTCCCCGGGTTCGATCTTCTCCCCGACAGAAATCGATCTGCTCCGGGAGGCACAGGTTTTTTGTGAACCCCTGTATATGGATAAAAGCCTGCCTAACGGTGAATTGCTCTCTTCGCATGTAGATGGACTCGCGGCGATTCTCGCGGGACTGCGCGTGGACAGCGATACACTGGCAGCAGGAGTGCTTCATGCAGTTCCGGAGTATCTGGAGGGGTATGAAGAAGAATTGGCAACCGCTTTTGGTCCAATAGTCGCTCATCTCGTGGAAGGTGTGAGGCGCGTCGGCCGAATCCAGGTGCTGCGATCTGCAAACAGCACAGACAATATCGGGAATGGCAGTGCTCAGATTGAAGCATTGAGGAAGATGCTGCTCGCAATGGCGGAAGACATCCGCGTGGTGATCATCGCCCTGGCCGACCGGTTGCAGACGATGCGCTACGTTGCTGCCCGCAACGTTGCCGGAAGATGGGAGGCCGCTGAGGTCACTTTGAATATTTTCGCGCCTCTCGCCAATCGCCTGGGGTTATGGCAAGTGAAGTGGGAACTGGAGGATCTATCGTTTCGGATCACCGAGCCCGAACGTTATAAAAAAATCGCCACGTTGCTGGAGGAGACTCGCCGCAGCAGGGAACAATATATCGCGTTGGTGGTTGACAGGTTACAAAACGAACTGGGTCACGCGGGGATCAAGGCTCAAATTACAGGACGCCCCAAGCACATTTACAGCATTTACAGAAAAATGAAACGCAAGGGTGTGGATTTCAAGGAAATCCAGGATACCCGGGCCGTTCGCATTCTCGTGGACGAAGTCAAGGATTGCTACGCGGCATTGGGATTGGTGCACAACCTCTGGATGCCGATTCCCAAGGAGTTCGACGACTATATTGCCAAGCCGAAAGGCAATGACTACCGGTCGTTGCATACTGCAGTAATCGGTCCGGAAGACAAAGTGGTCGAAGTACAGATCCGGACCCATGAGATGCACCGTCATTCAGAGATGGGTGTCGCCGCGCATTGGCGCTACAAGGAAGGTGCAAAGCGGGACGCGCGGTATGAGGAAAAGATCGCCTGGTTAAGGCAGATACTGGAGTGGAAGAATGATGTCGAGGATGCGGGAGAACTGGCTGAGCATTTCAAGGTGGCACTGTTCGAAGATTCGGTCTATGTACTGACGCCGCAAGGAAAGGTGATCGCGCTGCCCAAGGGAGCCACTCCCGTGGATTTTGCATACCATGTGCATAGCGACCTGGGGCACCGTTGCCGCGGTGCCAAGGTGGATGGCGTCATGGTGCCCCTCGATTACCCGCTGCAAAATGCGCAAAGAGTGGAGATCATTTCGACCAAGCAGGGGGGACCCAGCCGCGACTGGCTCAACCCTGCATTGGGTTATATCAGGAGCCAGCGCGCCCGGGCGAAAGTGAGGCAATGGTTCAGCAGTGAAATGCGTACTGTTTCCCTCACCCAAGCCCGGGCTTTGGTGGAAAAGGAACTGCAGCGCCATGGCATGACTGCGATGAGCCTGGATAAGCTGGCAGTGGAGTTCAAATTTGCCAGACTTGATTCCTTTCTTGCAGCCGTTGCAAGGGGTGATATCAATGCGCGCCAGCTATCGGCATTCTTGAGCGGGGAGACAGAATCGGGTCTACCCGGCCCCGAAACGCCAGTCATCAAAAAGCAGACTCTCACTTCGAAACCGCAGGGAGACATACTCGTCGTCGGGGTCGACAAGTTGCTCACCGTACTGGCAAAGTGCTGCAAGCCTGTACCCCCTGATCCCATCATTGGTTTTGTCACCCGTGGGCGGGGAATCACCATCCACAGGGCGAATTGCGCCAATGTGGCCCGGTTGTCAGGAGAAGGCAGGGCGCGCCTCGTCAGTACCCAATGGGATTTATCCAAAAATGCCAGTTACGCCGTAGAGGTGGAGATTCGGGCGCAGGATCGTCAAGGATTGCTGAGCGATATTTCGGGTGTTCTGTCGCGCGAAAAAATTGATGTAGTCGCTACCCGCGCCCATAGCGGCGACCTGAATGCGACCATGCAGTTCGTGATCAAGATTGGCAATGTCGATCAATTGCAGCGTGTTCTCGGGCTGATAGCCGGCGTCCCCGGCGTCATATCGGCCACGCGCAGATAAACGTAATTCAAGTTCCGGCAATGTCCTGTCAGCCCTCCGATACTCCGCACAGCAATTGATCGCAACCCGACCAATGGCAGCAGGTGCGTTCGCAACTCCCCCAGCAGATGGAGTCAAGCGGCCAGGGAAGGCAGGTGCGATCATCACGTACAGTGCAACCCTCTCCCGGTGGAGTGCACGGCCGCGGGGAGCAAGCTGTGCCATCAGGGCGACAGCAACGCTGCGACCACCCGCTGGATGGGTTGCACTCGCGATTTCCGTACCCCGGCGGCTGTGAGAGGCAGCCATATTTCATCCGGCAGAGCCGGATGCATTGAGCATGCTCTCTGCCCGTAAGGCTCTCGCAACCCTGCTGGCATTCATCGATACAGTCAAGATCGCAGGCTTGCAGTCTTACAGCATCTATTTTATGCGGGCGCCTGATCCCGGGACCCGTTGTTGTCCGATAATTCGCTCTTGTCCTGTAAACCGAACGTTCGGCGGTAAAGCCTGGTATCTTTGGTGCGCTCATCATTCCTCCAGGCAGGTATGGACGCGGGACAGAGAATAGGTTTATAGACGGCCACGCAACAAAAGCAAGTATGTATAAAAGTTGTTGCGGAGGCGTTACCGACCCGAATGCCGACTTCTCCCTTCTCCCACCGGCCGTTGTAACCGGCACATTTATCTTTTCCTACAGTCGAGACCGGAAATTTCCATACTTCCCTACCTTTTATAATCCCTCATTCTCTTCCTTGACTTTGGCTTTTTTTTTAACTACAGTGGGTAAAAGTGGGTAGAAGTGGGAGATGATTTTCTGCGGTTTTCCTCCGTAGAGTAAATAAGGGGAGCAATGTTTCGCGGTGGGACACCTGTCAGTCTGGATAACAAGGGTAGACTCGCCGTGCCTGCAAGATACCGGGAGACGCTCATATCCCTTTGCGCCGGTCATTTGATTGTCACTGCCGACCCATCCAAGTGTTTGTTGATTTATCCTCAGCCCGTATGGGAGCCCATAGAGCAAAAGCTCAACAGTCTTTCCAGCTTTAATCCCCAAACCCGCAGCTTGCAGCGACTTCTCGTTGGCAATGCCTGCGATGTGGAGATGGATGGCGTCGGTCGCATTCTTGTGCCCCCCTCTCTGCGGGCATTTGCAGGTTTGAACAAAGAGGTGGTTCTGGTGGGACAAGGTGCGAAATTCGAGCTATGGGACAGCGAGAAATGGAATTTGCAGATGGAGAGCGCGCTCGCGTTCAGAGACGGCATTCCCCAGGAACTCGAAGGTTTTTCACTGTAATTTGTGGCTGAGGCAGGAAAGCACACTACTGTTCTGCTACAGGAGGCGGTGGAAGCGCTGGCACTCAAGCCGGATGGGATATATGTGGATGGAACATTTGGGCGGGGCGGGCACAGCCGGCTGATACTGGAGCGCCTCGGAAAGAACGGAAGATTGATCGCGTTCGATAGGGATCCGGTCGCTTGTGCGGTTGGACGGAGTTTTGGAGACGAACGCTTCTGCATGGTTCACAGCAGTTATTCCAGGTTGCAGGAGGTGCTGCGGCAGTTGAACATCGGCCAGATCGACGGAGTATTACTGGATCTGGGCGTGTCGTCACCCCAACTCGAGGAAGCCACACGCGGTTTCAGTTTCAGCATGGAGGGACCGCTCGATATGCGCATGGATACAACAGAAGGGCAGACAGCAGCTCAGTGGTTGGCTTCGGCGTCGGAAGTCCAGTTGGAAGAGGTGATAAAAGAATATGGCGAAGAGCGGTTTGCTAAGCAGATTGCAAGAGCGATTGTCAAGGCTAGAGCGCGACAGCCTCTCGTCACTACCAGTCAACTTGCCGCGATCGTGGCAGCGGCCATACCCGCGCGCGCGCGTGAGCCAAAACAGAATCCGGCGACGCGTACCTTTCAGGCCATCCGGATTTACCTCAATCAGGAGCTTGAGAGGCTGTCGCTTGCCTTACCGCAGTGTGTCGAGATGCTGAAGACGGGTGGCCGGTTGGTCGTCATCAGTTTTCACTCGCTGGAAGATAGAATAGTGAAGCGTTTCATACGTGAAGGAGCGAATACCGACAAACTGCCTAAGCACTTGCCGCTGCGCGCCGACGAGGTACGACGTTTCAGCAGGGCAAGTCTGCAGATGGTTGGGAAGGCGGTACGCCCCGGCGTGGCGGAGGTCGAATGCAATCCTCGCGCGCGCAGCGCAGTGATGCGCGTGGCGGAGCGGATAAACACCACTTAGCCGAATTCCGTTGCGCGTTTTTGGTTGATGAGAGGTTGGTGTGATCAGAATAAATATTTTGTTGACCTTAATTCTCATCGCTTGCGCGCTGAGTGTTGTGACTTCACAGCACAAGGCGCGCAAGCTGTTTGTGGAACTGGAAAAGGAGCAGCAACTGGCGGGGCAGCTGGCGGAGGAATGGGGGCAGTTGCAGCTTGAGCAAAGCACCTGGGCAACGCATGCCCGTATTGAAAAAATTGCCACGGGGCAGCTGCAGATGCGCTTGCCGGACCCCAAGCGTATCCAGACCATACCCTTGAGTCAGCCCCTGGGGGAACCTGTCGATTCGACCGACTCCAAGGAAGCATCGAAATCATGAAAGCCAATCAAAAGCCGCCTGTTATCCTGCCCGCCCAGCGCTCACGCCTCCTGGTGGGTTTATTGTTGCTTGGATTCGCCGGGCTGGGGGGACGCGCTGCTTATCTGCAGGGAATGAACAACGGGTTTTTGCAGCAGAAGGGCGAATCGCGTTATGGCCGAGTGCTCGAGATGAACGCAAACAGGGGAATGATCACCGATCGGTACGGCAAGCCCCTGGCAATAAGCACTCCCGTGGAATCCGTATGGCTGAGTCCTCAGGATGTGGTTGCCACCCCCGAGCAGTTAAGCAGGCTCGCGGATCTGATCGATATGGATGCGGACGAGCTTCACAAGCGCCTGGGCGGACTGGCAGGAGCCTCCCAAGGTTCCCGGGCGGCGTCCCGACGCGATTTCGTATACCTGAAGCGGCATCTGTCCCCAGCCGTGGCAGCCGGCGTCGTTCAACTGAAAATCCCCGGCATATTTCTCAAGCGCGAGTATCGGCGCTACTACCCTGCGGGAGACCTGACTTCGCACGTCCTCGGGTTCACCGATCTGGACGACAGGGGGCAGGAGGGTATCGAGCTGGCCTGGCAGGATGAGCTTGCTGGCAAGCCGGGAAGCCGCCGAGTCATCAAGGATCGCAAAGGCCATATCATCGAGGACGTCGAAAGCATCCGGGCACCGAAGCCGGGCCAGAACATGGCGCTGTCGATAGATAGCAAAATACAGTACCTCGCCTACCGTGAATTGAAGCAGGCGGTGGAAACCCACAAGGCCAAGGCCGGCGGCCTGGTGGCACTCGATGTGAAGACAGGCGAAGTCCTGGCTCTGGTGAATCTCCCGACCTACAACCCGAACAACCGGTCCAACAGGAATAGTGCGCAGTCGCGTAACAGGGCCGTCACCGATATGTTCGAGCCGGGTTCCACGCTCAAGCCGTTCACCGTAGCGGCAGCGCTGGAAGCAGGGAGAATCACCCCGGACACTGTATTTCAAACCGCGCCGGGCTCATTCACCATAGGTAAGGCGACCATACGCGATGCGCACAGGACAGAGGCCTTGACCGTCACGCAGGTGATCCAGAAATCCAGCAACGTCGGTTCAGCGAAGATCGCGCTGTCGCTTCCACCACAAACACTGTGGGAAATGCTGAATGGAGCAGGATTCGGAGAGCTGCCGGGCTCCGGTTTCCCGGGCGAGGTGAGCGGCAAGCTGCGGCCTTATAAAACCTGGCGTCCCATCGAGCAGGCGACCATGTCGTATGGTCACGGTATTGCAGTGAGCCTGATGCAGCTCGCTCGCGCTTATATGATTTTTGCCGCGGAAGGTGAAATAAAACCGGTATCGCTGCTGAAGCTCGACTCGGCTCCCGTCAGCAAGCGCGCGATTTCACGCGATACAGCGCTGGCCGTGAGCCGCATGCTCGAGATGGTGGCGCAGCCAGGGGGTACCGCTCCACAGGCGCAGGTCAGCGGATATCGGGTGGCGGGGAAGACTGGTACCGCGCACAAGCTGGAAGGCAGAGGCTATGCAAAAAACCGCTATCTTTCGACCTTTGTCGGTTATGCGCCCGTTTCGAATCCAAGATATGTCATTGCAGTGATGCTGGACGAGCCATCAGCCGGACAATATTACGGAGGTACGGTGGCCGCGCCGGTTTTCAGCCGGGTGATGCACGGCATCCTGCATATGCAGAACGTGCCACACGATGCGCCGGGGGGCAATATGACCTCCCTGACAGCTGCCCCGCCCAAGGACAACAAGGGTGATGTATGAGTTCCAGGTCGGACAGGAAGATATCGGAATGTCCCGGCCGCCCGGGAGCCGGTTTTGATTTCCATGCGCTTGACCGGCTCGGTGTCAGGATGGAGCATCTTGCGGTTGACAGCCGCACCGTGAAACCGGGGGATACTTTTCTGGCCTATCGCGGAGAAAAAACGGATGGACGTAAATTCATTCCGCACGCGATAGAGCGGGGTGCCCGCGCAGTAGTGTGGGAACGCGATGGCTTTGCATGGGACCCGGAATGGAAAACACCTAACCTGCCAGTCCCGGATTTGAAATCCGAGGCGGGATTCATCGCAGACTATTTGTATGATCATCCCTCACAAAAGCTATGGCTGATCGGAGTGACGGGAACGAATGGCAAAACATCCTGCAGCCACTGGATTGTCCAGGCGATGGCGGCACTCGATCGTAAAGCCGCAGTCATCGGCACGCTGGGCGCCGGTTTTCCCGGAGAAATGGAATTTTCTGCAAATACCACCCCCGATTCAGTGTTATTGCAAGCTAAAATAGCTAATTTTTTGCGGCGGGGCGCGGAATGCGTGGCAATGGAAGTCTCGTCGCATGGGATTGTGCAAGGACGGATAAACGGAGCAACGTTTGCAGTTGCCATGCTCACCAATCTTTCGCGCGATCACCTCGATTATCACGGTACCATGGAAGTGTATGCAGCTGCCAAAGCGCGGCTGTTTCACTGGAGGGGGCTCAAGTATGCCGTGCTGAACCTCGACGACGTATTTGGCATGCAGCTTTTGCACGATCTGGAAGGAACTGGAACCGGCATGATCGGCTATGGGTTTACCGATCCGGTAAGCGCGCACCCCAATCCTGGCTCCTTCAGGAGGGTATGGGGTCGCAATCTCAGGGCAAGCATGGCGGGGCTGGAATTCGACATTGAATTTGAAGGGGAATGTCTGAAATTCAAAGCGGAAGTGCTGGGCAGCTTCAACGCTTCCAACTTGTTAGGAGTGCTCGCTACCCTGCTTGCAAGCGGTATCGCTTTCCCGGAAGCGGTCCGAGCCTTGCAGAAAGTCCAGCCTGTAGCAGGTCGCATGCAGCAGATAGGTGGGGAAGGAGATGAACCCCTCATCGTTGTGGATTACGCTCATACTCCGGACGCGCTGGAAAAGGTATTGACCACGCTGCGGGAAGCGGTGGACGCCGGTTTCCCTGGCGGGAAGCCGGAGACGGGATCAGGAAGGCTCGTCTGCGTATTCGGTTGCGGGGGCGAGCGCGATCAAGGCAAGCGTCCATTGATGGGGGAAGTGGCGACCCGATTGGCTGATGAAGCCATCATCACCAGTGACAATCCACGAAGCGAGGATCCGGATTCCATTATTCGTGGCATCGCCGTTGGAGCTGCCGCCAATCATCGCATCGAGAAGGATCGGGCAGCTGCGATTCATCGCGCCATACGGGGCACGCATAAGGGTGATGTCGTATTGATCGCGGGTAAGGGGCACGAAACCTGGCAGGAGGCAGGTGGTAAAAAGTTTCCTTTCAGCGATGCAGAGGTGGCGAGAAAAGCATTGATCACGGAGAAAGCGCAGGCGCAGATATGATGAGTTTGCAGGAGGCGGCCCAGGTTCTGTCCGCAACCTTGGCGGGGGGGCGCCATGATCGGATGGTTGCGGGCAAGATCGATTTCACGGGGGTGAGCACGGATAGCCGCGCACTTGCACGAGGGGAGCTGTTTGTTGCTTTGGTCGGTCCCAACTTCGATGGTCATGATTTTATCGTCCAGGCACGGGACAGGGGCGCTATGGGGGCCCTGGTGCAGCAGGACAGGCTGACCGGGGATCAGGAATACGGGATTCCGCTGATACGGGTGCAGAATACACGGCTGGCATTAGGGCAACTGGCGGCATACTGGCGCGCGCGCTTCACCATACCCCTAGTTGCAGTAACGGGAAGTAATGGCAAGACGACTGTAAAGGAGATGATTGCCTCCATTTTAAGGCGCGCCGCGGAGCAGGCGCCGGAGGAGATGCGAACGGATGCTCCGGATGCAGTGCTGGCAACCCAGGGCAATCTCAACAACGATATAGGGATGCCCCTCACACTTTTGCGATTACGTGAGCGGCATCACTATGCGGTCATAGAGATGGGCATGAACCATCCAGGCGAAATCTCATACCTTTCCCGCCTTGCAAAGCCTTCGGTAGCGCTCATCACCAATGCCGGCGATGCGCACATTCAGGGACTTGGGTCAGTTGAAGCAGTCGCTCGCGCAAAGGGCGAGATCTTTGAAGGACTCGACCAGCAGGGAATAGCGGTTATCAATGCAGATGATCCACACAATAGACTGTGGCGTGAACTTGCGGGTAACAGGCAAATAATCGATTTTGGTCTGAAGAGTAAGGCAAAAGTAAGTGCAGACTACAAACTGACTTTTTCCGGCGCGCAAATAACACTGATTTTACCTCAAGGGGTCGAGGAGACGACTCTGCAGGTACCGGGCGAACATAACGTGCGAAATGCGCTGGCTGCCGCGGCCGTGGCCGTAGCCGTCGGTGTGTCCTTGAAGACGATCGCATCGGGATTGAGCACATTTGGCGGAGTGAAAGGAAGAATGCAAAGGAAATGCGGTGTGCGCGGCGCGACGTTGATCGATGATTGTTACAACGCCAACCCCGATTCGGTACGGGCGGCCCTGGCGGTGCTTGCAAGGGCGGAAGGTAAAAAAGTCCTGGTGCTGGGGGACATGGGAGAACTGGGCGACAAAGGAAGAGAGTTTCATGAACAGATCGGTGACGAAGCGAGAATTGCGGGGATAGACGAACTCATGGCTTTGGGAGATTTGAGTGCATACGCGGCGGAAAAGTTCGGCATCGGAGCTCGCCATTTCAGAAAAATGGAGGATCTGCTGGCAAATATAGAAACGTTGCCAGGCCCGGATGTCACCCTACTGATCAAAGGGTCGCGTTTCATGCAGATGGAGCGAGTCGTAAAGCGTCTGGAAGCCGGGTTATGAGTTTACAGGCCGCGAATCCAGTTATCGACGTCATAGTCCTCTTCGGTGAGTCTGGTAAATCCCGGGGCATTTCACACGGATGGCTGCCATGCTGCTAGAGCTTGCTCAATGGTTTGCCGGAGACATCCGCCTGCTCAACGTGTTCAGTTACATTACATTGCGTACGGTTCTGGCTGCGCTCACCGCGCTGATAATCTCGTTTATCGTGGGTCCGGCGATGATACGGAAGCTCACCGCCTACAAAATCGGCCAGGCGGTTCGCGACGACGGACCCCAGACACATCTGGTCAAGGCGGGCACACCCACCATGGGTGGAGCGCTGATACTCGTCTCTATCGCCATTACCACCTTGCTCTGGGCGGATCTCAGCAATCGCTACGTGTGGATTGTCCTGATCACAACCCTCGGTTTCGGCATGATCGGTTGGGTGGATGATTACCGCAAGGTGGTATATCGCAATCCGAAAGGACTTTCCGCCCGGGCGAAACTTTTCTGGCAATCGGCCATTGCGATCCTGGTGGCGCTCTACCTGGTGCTGACGGCCGAACTGCCCGCGCAGACAACCCTGATAGTTCCCTTCTTCAAACAGGTGGCCGTCCCGCTTGGCGTGACAGGATTCGTGGCGCTCACCTATTTCGTCATCGTCGGTACCAGCAATGCGGTAAACCTGACCGACGGGTTGGATGGTCTCGCTATCATGCCTACCGTGATGATCAGCAGCGCTCTGGCGATTTTTTCCTATGTGGCCGGCCATGCGGTATTCGCAAAATATCTCGGTATGCCTCATATCCCCCAGGCCGGTGAACTCGCGGTTTTCTGCGGTGCTCTGGCGGGGGCGGGACTTGCTTTCCTGTGGTTTAACGCTTATCCGGCGGAAGTCTTCATGGGAGATGTCGGAGCGCTTGCCTTGGGTGCGGCACTTGGAATCGTGACAGTGATAGTGCGACAGGAAATCGTTATGCTCATCATGGGAGGCGTGTTTGTAGTGGAAACCCTGTCGGTCATGCTGCAGGTGGCTTCATTCAAGCTGATCGGCAAGCGCATTTTTCGTATGGCGCCGTTACATCATCATTACGAATTGAAAGGCTGGAAGGAAAACCAGGTAGTGGTCCGGTTCTGGATCATTACCATGATGCTAGTGCTGTTCGGTTTGTCTTCCCTGAAGCTGAGATAAAGTTGAAATCATGAACCTGCAAGGCAGAACTGTTCTGGTACTGGGCCTCGGAGAGACCGGCCTTTCCATGGCAAAATGGTTGTTTCGGCGCGGAGCGCTGGTGCGAGCAGCTGATACCCGGAACGAGCCACCGGCCATGAGGGCGTTTAACAGCCTGCTGCCGCAGGCGGAGGTTTTTACAGGTTCCCTGGCCGGCAGAGCCTTTTACGGCGTGGATTTAATCGCAATCAGTCCCGGTCTGCCCCTGTCGGAGCCTCTTGTGCAGCAGGCGCTGAAAGAAGGCATCCCGGTGGTCGGGGATATGGAGCTTTTTGCCTGCGCAGTCGGAGGCACGGGGGGGGGCATGCCAAAACTCGTCGGGATTACCGGCTCCAATGGCAAGACCACGGTGACCGCCATGACAGGGGCAATGTTAAAAAAAGCGGGGTGGGACGTCGAAGTAGCGGGAAATATCGGTCCTGCGGTACTGGATGCACTGATGCGCCGGGAGGATACTGGAAAAATGCCCCAGGCGTGGGTGCTGGAGCTTTCCAGCTTCCAGCTGGAAACCACGAAGAGTCTGGGACTGGATGCAGCCGCAGTGCTGAATGTAAGCGAAGATCATCTTGACCGCTACGCAGGCATGCAGGAATACGCTGCTGCTAAGGCCCGGATATTTCTTGGTGACAGCGAGGGTGTGCAAATCCTGAATGGCGATGATCCTGTCGTCCGGCAAATGACGTTAGCGGGTAGACCTCACGTCACTTTCAGTCTTGCTACGCCACAAAGCGCCGACGATTTCGGCTTGCTTCGCGAAGGCGGAGACACCTGGCTGATGCAGGGAGACACGCGTCTCATGGACGCGCGTGAACTCGCCATTACTGGCCGGCACAATTGCGCAAATGCACTGGCGGCACTGGCGCTATGCCGCGCCCTGGCCGTCCCGTTCGAGCCTTTGTTACAGGCGCTCCGCGAATTCAGGGGCTTGCCCCATCGAGTTGAAAAAGTGGCGGCTTTCAGTGGTATTACCTTCTACGACGATTCAAAAGGTACTAATGTGGGTGCAACGGTGGCTGCTTTGAAAGGTCTGGGGCAACCCGTGGTTTTGATTGCCGGCGGAGATGGGAAGGCGCAGAATTTTTCACCCCTGGCTGCCCCGATAGGCGAGCATGGGCGCGCGGTTGTTCTCATCGGGCGGGATGCAGAAAAAATCGCAGTGGCGATAAATGAGTGCGGAGTGCCTCTGCATCGTGCTCAAACGATGGAAGAGGCCGTGCGGAAAAGTTTTCAGCTGGCGCGGGAGGGCGATGCAGTCCTGATGTCGCCCGCGTGCGCAAGCTTCGATATGTTCGACAACTATGTGCATCGGGCGGAGGCGTTCGTTGCGGCGGTAAGAAGCATGCAGGCCGCACGTGCAGGCGGTAATTCAGCTGGGGTTGCAGGACGACATTGATCAGATGATTTATCAGTACGGTACCGGAAAGCAGAAAGTTCTGCCTGCGGATTTCGACCAGGCCCTGATCTGGACAGCAATACTCCTGCTGAGCCTTGGGCTGGTGATGGTTTATTCCGCCTCGATTTCGATTGCCGAGGGCGAGGGCAGCGGTTACCCGACCTATTTTCTCATCCGGCACGCCGCCTATGTCGCGGCAGGTTTGCTGGTGGCCGTTGTTGCGTTCCAGGTCCCCATGGAGTCGTGGCAGAAATATTCCTTCCAACTGTTTCTGCTGGGGGGATGCCTGCTGGCCCTGGTGCTGGTTCCCGGCGTGGGCCGCGAAATCAATGGTAGCCGCCGCTGGATATCCTTGCTGGTGGTGAATCTTCAACCGTCGGAATTCATGAAATTGTTCATGGTCATCTACGTGGCCAATTACACGGTGCGCAAATCCGCCTTTCTGGGAAGTTTCCGCAAGGGTTTTCTTCCCATGCTGATCATCACGCTCATCGTAGGGGCTCTCCTGCTGCTCGAGCCGGATTTTGGCGCCTTCGTTGTCATTACCACTGTCATGATGGCCATATTGTTTCTGGGAGGAATGGACCTGAAACTATTCGCCGGGCTGATTGGTTTCCTGATTGCTGGCCTTCTTGCCCTGGTCTGGAACGCCCCTTATCGCATGCAGCGTTTCTTCGGGTTTCTGGATCCATGGGATGACCCCTACGGAAAAGGATACCAGTTGAGCCATGCGCTGATTGCATTCGGACGGGGTGAATGGCTGGGTGTGGGCCTGGGCGGAAGTGTTGAAAAGCTTTTCTATCTGCCGGAGGCGCATACCGACTTTCTTCTGGCTGTGATTGCAGAGGAACTCGGTTTCGTCGGTGTCCTGATCGTGCTGGCGTTGTTTGCCTGGATAATAGCGCGCGCATTCATCATTGGCCGCCAGTCGGCAGTCAGGGGACGTTATTTTCCCGCACTCGTGGCGCAGGGTATCGGTGTATGGCTGGGAGTGCAGACATTCATCAACGTGGGCGTGAATATGGGAGTCCTCCCGCCGAAGGGACTCACGCTGCCGTTGATGAGTTTCGGTGGCAGCAGCATCGTTGCAAGCTGTCTCTCGCTGGCGGTGCTGCTGCGCGCGGATTGGGAAAACCGGCAGTTGGCGAGAGGTTATCGGATATGAAAAATTCAGGAATGGCGTCTTGAGCCATACGATTCTCATTATGGCGGGGGGAACCGGCGGGCATGTATTTCCCGGTCTTGCCGTGGCGGAGTATTTGAAGGCGGCCGGGTGGCGTATAGTCTGGCTTGGAACAGAAGGGGGAATGGAAACAACGCTGGCGCGGCAGCAGGGGCATGCCCTGGAGACGATTCGTTTCTCCGGATTGCGGGGGAAAAACGTTCGCACCTGGTTGTTGCTGCCCGCGCGTCTGTTGCTGGCATTCTGGCAAAGTGCAAGAGTAATACGGAAGGTTCGGCCGGACGTGGTGTTGGGTATGGGCGGGTATCCCGCCTTTCCGGGGGGAATGATGGCCTCGCTGCTTGCGCGGCCGTTGCTGATACACGAACAAAACTCCATTCCGGGACTTGCCAACAGAATCCTCTCGAGACTCGCCGACAGGGTATTGCTGGGATTTCCCGACGCGATCAAAAGTGAAAAAAAAGCGGTGTTTTGCGGTAATCCCGTACGTGACGAAATCACCAGGCTCGCGCCGCCTGCACAGAGGTATGCGGGTCGCAGCGGAAGCATCAAGCTGCTGGTGGTAGGGGGAAGTCTGGGCGCTCAGGCCCTGAATACCATCGTACCCCGGGCATTGAAGCGGATACCTGAAGGAATGCGCCCGCAGGTGACGCATCAGGCGGGGGCCCGGCATCTGGAGGCGCTGAAGCAGAATTATTCCGAAGCGGGAGTGGAGGGTGAACTGGTTACGTTTATCGACAATATGGCATCCCGCTATGGAGAGAGTGATCTCGTGATCTGCCGCGCGGGCGCACTTACCGTCTCGGAGTTGGCCGCAGCGGGTGTAGCCAGCATTCTGGTGCCTTTTCCCTATGCCGTGGACGATCATCAGAGCACGAACGCAAAATTTTTGAGCGGGAAAGGGGCTGCGATATTGCTACCCCAGAGCCAACTGACTCCGGAAGGACTGGCAGAGCTGCTGGTGGGTATGAGCAGGGGCCAACTTATGGAAATGGCATGCCGGGCGAGAGAACTGGCGCAACCCGACGCTACCCGGTGCGTGGCCGAGACGTGCATGCAAATGGTTGCAGTTTAAGGTGGTCATGTTGCCTTTGTCTTACAGCAACTGCACGTACTTTATGTGTAAACAATGAAAGTATGAAACACAAAGTTAAGCATATTCATTTTGTGGGCATAGGCGGCTCCGGCATGAGCGGAATCGCCGAAGTAATGCTCAATCTGGGATACAAGATCAGCGGCTCGGATATACATGATAGTGTGACCACCCGGCGCCTGAAAAAACTGGGCGCGACGGTTTACATCGGTCACGCCCGCACTCATGTGGAATCGGCGGATGCAGTCGTCACCTCGACCGCGATTCTGCCCGATAATCCGGAGGTTCTCGCGGCACGGGAGAGTAAAGTGCCGGTGGTTCCACGCGCTATCATGCTGGCCGAGCTCCTGAGGTTGCGGCAGGGGATTGCCATCGCGGGTACGCATGGCAAAACCACCACTACCAGCCTGATCACCAGTGTTCTCGCGGAAGCGGGCATGGATCCCACATTCGTTATCGGGGGTCGGCTTGAGGCTGCCGGTTCTCACGCGAAGCTGGGTCGTGGCGAGTTCATCGTGGTGGAGGCGGATGAATCCGACGCTTCATTCCTTCACCTGCAGCCCGTCCTGGCGGTGGTCACCAATATCGATGCCGACCACATGGATACCTACGAGCATGATTTCGGCAAGCTCAAGCAGGCGTTCGTGGATTTTGTACAGCATCTGCCCTTCTACGGTATGGCGGTGCTTTGCGTGGATGATGCCCACGTACTTGAGATCATGCCGGCTATTACCAAGCCTGTGACCACGTACGGGTTATCGGAAACGGCGCAGGTGCGCGCCGCGGATATTCGTCACAGTGAAGGTCAGATGCATTTTACCGCCCTGATAGGGGTTAACGGCAAAACTCGAAAACTCAAAATCGTGCTGAATCTGCCCGGCTTGCATAATGTGCAAAATGCGCTGGCAGCAATAGCCGTGTGCAATGAGGTTGGACTGCCGGACGTTTCCATTGTCCGCGCTCTGGCGGATTTCAAGGGGGTTGACCGGAGATTCCAGCGTTACGGCGAAATTCCCCTCACTGATCCCGAAACCGGTAGAAACGGAAGTTTTACCTTGATCGATGACTACGGCCACCATCCCGTGGAGATGGCAGCCACAATCGCCGCAGCGCGCGGCGCATTTCCGGGACGCCGCCTGGTACTGGCGTTTCAGCCGCACCGTTATACGCGTACGCGCGACCTGTTCGAAGATTTCGTCAAAGTTCTATCCACTGCCGATGTACTGCTCCTGACGGAAGTTTATTCCGCTGGCGAAGCGCCTATAATTGCCGCAGACAGTAAATCGCTCGCGCGGTCGCTGCGCGTGCTCGGCAAGGTGGAACCCATCTTTGTCGAGCGGGTGGACGAACTGGAGGAGGCGATTCACAGTATCGCCAGGGATAAGGATGTGGTGCTGGTAATGGGAGCAGGATCGGTGGGAGGAGTGGCCCCCACCCTTTCCCGGGATTCGCAGGTTGAAGCGCGTCTGCTCGTCAGCCCGAAAGAAAACAGGGAACCCGCAGTGCTTTTGTTACAGGGTTCCTGAATGGATATGTCGGAAATCAACTTCTCTCTTGATTATGCCGGCGTTCGCGGCGAACTGCGCCATGATCAGCCGATGAAGAACTATACTTCCTGGCGTGCGGGCGGGAGTGCAGAGCGCATCTATCTGCCGGGGGATTTGCCTGATCTCGCGGCGTTTCTGCGCGGCCTGCCCTGGAATGAACCGGTATATGTGATGGGACTCGGCAGCAATCTTCTGGTACGCGATGGCGGGGTGCGGGGCAGCGTCGTTGTACTGCACGCACGCCTGAATGGTTTACAGCTGGAATCCGACATGGGCCAGATGCTGATCTATGCCGGTGCAGGTGTAGCATGTGCCAAAGTTGCCCGGTTTGCTGCGCTGCAGGGACTGGGGGGCGCGGAATTCCTGGCAGGTATTCCCGGGACCGTGGGCGGCGCATTGGCAATGAATGCCGGATGCTATGGAACCGAAACCTGGGACATCGTCTCGAGTGTGCAAACCATAGACCGCTTGGGGATATTGCGCCGACGGCCGCCTGGGAATTACGAAATTGGCTATCGGCACGTGGCATTGAAGGCAGAGAAGAGCAGTGGGAGCCAAAAGATGGGCGCCAGAGAAAATGCCCCTGACGATTCTCTGACGGACGAATGGTTTTCGGGCGCATGGTTCGCGCTGCCGCGGGACCATGCAGCGGCAGTTCGGCAGAAGATCAAGGAGTTGCTTGCCCGCCGTATCCATACTCAGCCTTTAAACCTGCCGAATGCGGGGTCCGTGTTCCGCAATCCGGAGAATGACAAAGCGGCGCGACTCATCGAGTCGTGCGGACTTAAGGAGTTTCGTATCGGCGGCGCCATGGTTTCGCCGCGCCACGCAAATTTCATTGTGAACACCGGGGGTGCTACCGCTTCCGACATAGAAGCGGTGATTGCTGCGGTCCGTGAAACCGTAAAAAAGCAGACCGGCGTCGAACTGAAACAGGAGGTGCGCATTATCGGGACCCCCGCCAGACCCGAGTTGCATGTCTCCCGGACTGCTTACAGAAAGGATGGTGGATATGGCGGGTAGTCATGACTTCGGGAAGGTCGCGGTTCTCCTCGGAGGACGATCAGCGGAGCGCGAGATTTCCCTTGAAAGCGGTAAAGCCGTACTCGATGCTCTGCGCAGCTCCGGGGTGGACGCTCATCCATTCGACCCCTCCGAACAGCACATGGACGCGCTTTTGCAGCAAGGGTATACGCGCGCTCATATCGCCCTCCATGGCCGTTATGGTGAGGACGGAACAGTCCAGGGCGCGCTGGAACTGCTGGGGATTCCCTATACCGGGAGCGGCGTGCTGGCCAGCGCCTTGGCGATGGACAAATGGCGTACCAAATTGCTCTGGCAGTCCGCGGGCATCAACACGCCGCGCCATATCCTGCTCGATGAGCAGAGCGATTTTGATGCAGTGGCAAAAGAGTTGGGCCTGCCGCTGATTGTAAAACCTTCGCGAGAGGGTTCCACCATTGGTCTGAGCAAGGTCAGGGAAGCAGGGGAAGTCGCTGCCGCATGGCATCTTGCTGCCCGCCATGATGCCATGGTGCTGGCGGAGCAGTTTATCGAAGGAACCGAACTCACGGCTTCTATTCTCGGAGATGTAGCGTTACCGCTGGTGCGAATTCAGGTCGAGGGTGATCTGTACGACTACCAAGCCAAATACCTGTCGGACAAGACGCAGTATTTCTGCCCGAGCGGCGTGTCCGAGGAGCAGGAGTGCCTCATTCGGAAACAGGCATTGCAGGCGCACAGACTGTTGGGCTGCGAAGGTTGGGGAAGGGTGGATTTGATACTGGATAAATCGGGCACTCCCTATTTTCTCGAAGCGAACACCTCCCCTGGGATGACCACCCATAGTCTCGTTCCCATGGCGGCAAAAGCGGCAGGAATATCCTTCGAGGAGCTGGTGCTGAAGATACTGGGACTGGCCCATGTGGGATAACCATCAGGCATTGAACCAGGTGGCGGACTGGCTGTTTACGCTGGCGGGACTGACAACGATCTACCTTATGGTCCAGTGGACGATCCATCTGCCGCTGCTGCCCCTGAAGGAAGTCCATATCAGGAGCAACAGCGGCAGCGGCGAGCTGAGGCACGTGACGCGAGAACAGGTTTCTGACGTGGTTCATCGCGAAGTGGGAGGAAATTTTTTAACCATTGATCTTGAGGCTGCGCGGCACACGTTCGAAAAACTGGCCTGGGTAAGGGTAGCAAGTGTTCGGCGAATCTGGCCGAATGGGCTGGACGTGGTGGTCGAGGAGCATGTGCCGCTGGCACACTGGGGGGACAGTGCTCTGGTCAATAGGCAGGGAGAGATATTCAATGCTACCTCCGATGAGCCAATGCCGATATTTGAAGGACCAAGAGAGAGTGTTCGTGAAATGGTGCATCAGCATGCGGTTTTTACCAAATTGCTACAGCCGTTGAAGCAGGACGTCGAGCAGGTGGAACTTTCACCCCGGCGGGCATGGCGGGTTCGTCTCGGGAACGGAACGATACTGGAGCTCGGGCGAGAGCACTTGGAGAAGCGGTTGGAGCGCTATGTACAGACGCACGATCTGGTCGTGGCGCGATTGAATCAACGTTTGAGTTATGTAGATTTACGTTATGTCAGTGGTTTCGCAGCGCGTGGAACGCGATAGCAGTGAAGCTCCCCAGGAACAGACAGGCAGGATTTCCGGGAATCCCGTGAAACGGGAGGAAGCAGGGATTGCAAGGCAAATGAATAGAGGCAGTGAAGGTAAAAATCTGGTTGTCGGCATTGATATCGGCACTTCGAAGATTGTGACCGTTGTCGCTGAAATGAAGCCCGAGGGCGGATATACCGTGATCGGCATGGGAAGCCATCCGTCACGGGGTCTGAAGAAAGGGGTGGTCGTCAATATCGATGCAACCGTGAACGCGATTCAACGCGCGCTGGAGGAGGCGGAGTTGATGGCGGACTGCAAGATCCGCGAGGTTTATACCGGTATTGCAGGGAGTCACATCAAGAGTTTCAATTCGCACGGGATGGTGCCTATCAAGAACAAGGAGGTATCCCGGCAGGATGTGGAGCGGGTGATGGAGACGGCAAAGGCCGTGAATATACTGAACGACCAGCAGGTGCTCCATGTGCTCAACCAGGAATTCATCATAGACGAGCAAGAGGATGTTCTGGAACCGATTGGCATGAGCGGCGTACGCCTCGAAGTCAAGGTTCATATCGTTACGGGTTCGGTATCGGCTGTTCAGAACATCCTGAAGTGCGTGCGCCGCTGCGGGTTGGAAGTGCGCGACCTGGTGTTGCAGCCTCTTGCTTCCGCAATGGCCGTTCTATCCGAAGATGAAAAAGACCTGGGAGTTTGCCTCCTGGATATCGGCGGAGGTACGACCGATATCGCGATATTTACCCGGGGTGCCATTCGCCACACCGCAGTGATTCCGATCGCCGGCGATCAGATTACCAACGATATTGCGTTGGCGCTGCGCACCTCTCCCAGTGATGCCGAAGACATCAAGTGCCGCTACGGATGCGCGTTGCGCAGCATGGCCGATCCGCACGAAATGGTGGAAGTGGCGGGGGTGGGCAACCGGAGTGTCCGGCATCTGTCGAGACAGACATTGGCCGAAGTCATCGAGCCGCGCGTGGAGGAGCTATACTCGCTCGTGCAGGCCGAGCTGCGGCGCAGCGGTTTCGAAGAATTGCTGTCATCAGGGATCGTGATCACGGGCGGCAGCAGTTCTCTGGAAGGAATGGTGGAGCTCGGTGAAGAGATATTTCACATGCCGGTGCGACTGGGATTGCCCAAATACCACGGTAGTCTCGAGGAAGTGGTGGTCACACCCAGATGCTCCACTGGAATAGGCCTGATCCTCGCAGGAGTGGACCAACTGCAACAGCACGAGCAAACCAGGCTGGAGGGCAATTCATTCTCGCGAATCCTGGACAGGATGAAAAGCTGGTTTCAGGTCAATTTCTGAGTGGGCGGCTGCGTGCCGCCATGGAGAGTTTGAAAGCAACACTTTGCCCCTGGCGAGTGCGAGAGTGAATTGCATACCGACAGGGTTCGACGAGTAACGTTTATTGTTTGAACATAAAAGGGAGGTACGTGATGTTCGAAATCATGGATACACAAACACAGGAAGCTGTTATCAAGGTCATCGGCGTGGGTGGGTGCGGGGGTAATGCCGTAGATCATATGATGGAAAACGGTGTGCAAGGCGTCGACTTCATTTGCGCCAATACCGATTCACAGGCGCTGAAGCGCAATCAGGCGCGTACCCTCGTGCAGTTGGGATCGACGATCACCAAGGGATTGGGGGCCGGCGCCGATCCAGAGATTGGACGGCATGCCGCACTCGAGGACCGCGACCGCATTGCCGAGCTGATTGAAGGGGCGGACATGCTGTTCATTACCGCAGGCATGGGCGGCGGAACGGGAACAGGCGCTGCGCCGGTAGTGGCTCAGGTTGCAAGGGAAATGGGAATTCTGACCGTCGCCGTAGTCACGAAACCTTTTGTATTCGAAGGCAGGCGCGTGAGAGCGGCCCAAGCGGGACTGGAAGCGCTTGCGCAATACGTTGACTCCCTGATCGTGATTCCCAATGACAAGCTTATGGCAGTGCTGGGAGAAGAAGTCAGCATGCTGGATGCATTCAAGGCGGCCAACAATGTATTGTATAGCGCCGTCGCCGGTATTGCCGAAGTGATCAATTGTCCGGGACTTGTCAATGTCGATTTCGCCGATGTGAAAACGGTGATGTCCGAAATGGGCATGGCCATGATGGGTTCAGCGATTGCCTGTGGTCCCGATCGCGCTCGGGCCGCAGCCGAGCAGGCAGTTGCAAGTCCCTTGCTGGAGGATATCAATCTTGCCGGTGCGCGTGGGGTACTGGTAAATATCACTGCCAACGCCGCAATGAAGATGCGCGAAGTACATGATGTAATGAACACGATCAAGGATTTCACCGCCGAGGACGCTACCGTGATCGTCGGAACCGTCATTGACGACGACATGCATGATGATCTGCGTGTAACCGTGGTGGCGACCGGTCTGGGCGGAGTCGGCCTGGGAGGCGCCACGCGCGTTCCGCCCAAGCCCTTGAGCGTTGTCCACCCGCGGGCCGCCATGGATAATATCGACCCCATGAACTGGAAAGACTCGGAAGGTCCTGCTTCGATCCGAACCAACAGGCAGCGGGATGCAGCCGTCGAAGCGATGAGGCAGTCAGGGGTGGATATACTGGATATTCCAGCATTCCTGAGAAAACAGGCCGATTGAGCAACGGCTACCGGTTACACCCGGTCTGGAGCGGGATTCTCCAGCAGCATTGGCTGCACTGAATATTTTTGCCTTTTGATCTGCCTGGACGCACGTTCAGAAGCGCAGATGGACAGAACAGATTGTAATCATCGGGAGTTTTTCTTGCAGGTCGTCTCGGCAAACTGAGCGACCCGCTATTTCCTGGGATGGATATTTTCCTTCGCCTGGGTAGCGTTCAGCCCAGCGCTCGTTCATGGGCGGCAATTTGCTCATTTCAACGTGATCGCGGAATATCCCTCCTTCTGTCCTTGTTCTCTTCCGATTTTGCTCCCCTTTGGTTGGCTCGCGGTTTTTTTCGGATTCCAGGGATAGAACAAGGCCTTGCCTTTTCTTTCAGAGCCTCCGTCCCTGTTTTTCCAGAAGCGACTCCAACGCGGTTTTCAATGGCGAATCTTCCAGACCCGCAGCCAGGACATTGAGGCTCCTGATGCCCCCTTTATCTATTTGGCGTTTTTTGTCGGGGAAATCATTTCCTCGAATGTCGCTGTAATTTGCTTGCACAGCAATCCGAATTGCAGTAACCTCGTACCCGGCTGCCTGAAGCTTTAATAATAATGATGGCAGCATGTGCCTGAGTTTTGCAGCAATCGCACCGTTATCCGCGCAAATTGTCAGGCTTCCTTCAGAGAAGCCACCTAAAGCGCAGTGCTTGCCCAGGTTAAGGGGCATAATTTTCTTAAATGCCCGTTGCATCTCGGTTAACTTTTCCACGTGATTGAATAACCGCTGATGCTCGGGCGTCAGCCTCAGGGTCCCAAGGTAGAAATCGATCTTGCGGGCAGTCATGGCTGAATCACGATTAGGGGAGAAGATGAATATTATTCTAATTTCCAATAATTCGGCAAAAGCAAAAACCCTGACTCTAACCGCTAAACATCTTACGCTCGTGGTTTTAGGGTTCCTTTTTGCTTCCATGCTGATGGCGATGGTACTCAACTATATATCCCTGCGCTATGCAGACAAGATCGACAGTCCTACATTGCGATCACTAGTTTTAAGTGCACAGCAGGAGGAGCAACAGAAAACGCAGTCCTATCTGCGGGACAGCCTCAATGCCATGGCGATCAAGATGGGCCAGATGCAGGCCCAGCTGCTGCGACTCGATTCCGTTGGCGTGCGACTGGCAGAGCTGGCCGGCATGAAGCCGCAGGAATACCTGTTCAACCAGAATCCCGGGCAGGGAGGAACCTTGTCTACACAGCAATTACAGGATATCTCATTTACCGAATTCAACAGCCAGATACAGGAGCTGGCACGGACGCTGGATGATCGCACCGACAAGCTCGATGCCCTGGATTCATTGCTGATGCAGGACAGGCTCAGGAAGAAGTTTCTTCCATCGGCAATGCCGGTAGAGGGAAAGGCATACTCCTCCGGTTTCGGCCTGCGTATCGATCCTTTTTCCGGAAAGCGTCATTTTCATGAAGGTATCGATTTCATCATGCCTGCCGGATCGCCCATTCTCTCAGCGGCGGGGGGCGTGGTAGTGTATTCCGATTATCATCCTGAGTATGGTAATATGATTGATGTTGACCACGGCAATGACTTTGTCAGCCGCTATGCTCATGCCTCCAAGCGCTTGGTGAAGGTGGGCCAAGTGGTGGTTCGTGGACAGAAGATTGCGGAAGTGGGCAGCACAGGCCGCTCTACCGGTCCGCATCTTCACTTTGAAGTCAGGCATAGGGGCTCGCCCCAAAATCCGTCACGGTTCCTGAAGATGCCGGGTTGAGCCGGGATAAATACTTTGCAGTGGGGGGTGAGGCCGAAAAAACCTCACCCCCTATTTTTTTGACGATCGCTTAATAGAAATAGAATTTTCATGCTCAACAATCTGCTCAAAAAAGTGTTCGGGAGCCGTAACGACAGGCTCATCAAGCAGTATTCACAGAACGTGACGGCGATCAATGCGCTGGAAGCGAAGATCGGGGCGCTGAGCGATGCGGAATTGCGTGGAAAGACCGAAGAGTTCAGGCAGCGCATCGGGGAAGGAGCCGATCTGGATATGCTGCTGCCCGAGGCATTTGCAGTCGTGCGAGAAGCAGGCAAGCGCGTGCTCGGAATGCGTCATTTCGATGTGCAGTTGATCGGCGGCATGGTGCTTCACGACGGCAAGATTGCCGAAATGCGGACAGGTGAAGGCAAGACCCTGATGGCCACCTTGCCTGCTTATCTCAATGCGCTGGCGGGCAAGGGTGTGCACCTCGTCACCGTGAACGATTACCTGGCAAAGCGCGATGCTGAATGGATGGGCCGCATCTATCGATTCCTGGGGATCAGCGTAGGCGTGATTCTGTCCCAGATGGATCATGGCGACAAGCAGGCGGCCTATGCAGCCGATATAACTTATGGCACCAACAACGAATACGGATTCGATTACCTGCGCGATAACATGGTGACTCATCCGCTCGAGCGGGTGCAGCGTGTGCTCAATTTTGCCATTGTCGACGAGGTCGACTCCATCCTGATCGACGAGGCACGTACTCCTTTGATCATTTCGGGGCAAGCGGAAGGCAACACGGACGTTTATGTGCGCATGAACGCGCTGATTCCAAAACTGGTCCGGCAGGAAAATGAGGACAGTCCCGGGGATTTTAGCGTGGATGAGAAAGCCCAGCAGGTATTGTTGAGCGAGGCGGGGTTCGAGCATGCGGAAAAACTGCTGGTCCAGAGCGGACTGCTTCCTTCCGGAACAAGCCTGTATGATCCCGCCAATATCAATCTCGTTCACCACCTTTACGCCGGTCTGCGCGCGCACGCCTTGTTTCATCGGGACCAGCACTACGTAATTCAGAATGGCGAAGTCGTTATCGTCGATGAGTTTACCGGACGGCTCATGGCAGGCCGGCGCTGGTCCGAAGGCTTGCATCAGGCAGTGGAGGCAAAGGAAGGCGTTACCATCCAGAAGGAGAATCAGACGCTCGCCTCGATCACTTTCCAGAATTATTTCCGGATGTACGAGAAACTGGCGGGCATGACCGGCACCGCCGATACCGAAGCTTACGAATTCCAGCAGATTTACGGACTGGAAACCGTGATTATTCCGACCCACCGTCCCATGATACGTGTCGATCGGATGGACCAGGTATTCCGCACGATGGACGAAAAGTACCAGGCGATTATCGCGGACATCAAGGACTGTCAGGAGAGAGGGCAACCTGTTCTGGTGGGTACCACCTCGATTGAAAACAACGAACTGCTTTCCTCCCTGTTGACTCGCGAGAAATTGCCGCATCAGGTGCTGAACGCGAAGCAGCACGCACGGGAGGCGGAAATCGTTGCCCAGGCGGGGCGCCCGAAAATGATCACCATTGCTACGAACATGGCCGGCCGGGGCACGGACATCGTGCTGGGCGGCAATCCCGAACCTGAATTCGAGCGCATTCGCTCCGATGAAAGCCTGAGCGAATCAGAGAAAACAGAACGGATTGCGGAACTGCAACAGCAGTGGCAGACCCTTCATGATGAAGTGCTGGAAAAAGGAGGGTTGCATATCATCGGTACCGAACGCCATGAATCGCGTCGCGTAGATAATCAGTTGCGTGGCCGATCCGGCCGCCAGGGAGACCCCGGTTCCAGCCGGTTTTATCTATCGCTGGAGGACGCGTTGTTGCGCATTTTTGCCTCCGACCGGGTAGCGAGCATCATGCAGCGGCTCAACATGCCTCAGGGAGAAGCCATTGAACACCCTTGGGTGACGCGCGCAATCGAGAACGCGCAACGCAAGGTGGAAGCGCGCAACTTCGACATACGCAAGCAACTGCTGGAGTACGATGATGTTGCCAATGACCAGCGCAAAGTCATCTATCAGCAGCGCAATGAACTGCTTGAGTCGGAAGATATAACCGAAACGACAACCGCGATGCGGGCAGACATGCTGCGCAATCTCATCGCACTCCATGTGCCGCCGCAAAGTGTCGAGGAGGAATGGGACATTTCCGGGCTGGAGAAGGCGCTGGCCGCCGAGTATCACCTGACCCTGCCTTTGCGGGAATGGCTGGAAAAGGAACCGGATTTACATGAGGATAGCCTTCATCAGCGCATCATAGAGGCGGCGAATGCGCTCTACTCCGGCAAAGTGGAGCAAGTGGGAGCGCCTATCATGCATCAGTACGAGCGTGCGGTCATGCTGCAAAGCCTTGACATGCACTGGCGCGAGCATCTCGCCTCACTGGATCACCTGCGCCAGGGAATTCATCTGCGTGGATATGCGCAGAAAAATCCCAAGCAGGAATATAAGCGCGAAGCTTTTGAACTCTTCACGTCCATGCTCGAAGAAATCAAGGCGGAAGTCAGCAAGACGCTCATGGCAGTCCAGATCAGAAGTGAGCAACAGGTGGAAGCCGTGGCGGAAACCCACCACGCCCCAGTCAATGTGCAGTACCATCACGCTGCTTTTGAAGAAGCGCTGGGTGAAGAAAAAAGTCCCGAGAGTATTGGAGAAGATATCGAAGGCCGCGAGCATCCGCAGAAACATCAGCCGTTCGTCCGCCAGGGAGAAAAGATCGGGCGTAATGATCCATGTCCCTGTGGCTCAGGAAAGAAATATAAACAGTGTCATGGCAAGCTGAATTAATCTCTCCCGTTTATCTGCGCAGCTCAGTCTATTTTGATATGCAATACGGCACGGCGCAAAGAACATTCCAGTTCCGGTAACGGCTATGCGCCCCGACATAAAGCCGAGAGGGAGCGATACTGGTACCGGTCCCCCACTTAACAGGATAACCGAAAGAAAAGGGACTGACAGAAACGAGGGCCGGCAGGATAGCAGGATGTAATCGGACTGCCTTAAATGAACTTGCTCGTTGTTTTGCCGCCGAGGGGGCCCGGCGGCGGAATGCAGAGGTTGCTTCCTGAAACAGTTTCAATACCCAATTTTAATGGGTGGTTCAATACGTCGATGCCGATCAGCTTGCCCGCTTCTGGAAATACTCGTCGTAGCGGAAAATATAATCTTTGTCTTTCAAAGGCAGGTGGCACCCGCGGCAGGTATTGAGATCATCGGACGCTTTAGTTTTACCGTCCGCCATATACATTGAATATACCCAGTCTCCATTCCTGAGTTCTGGCGGTACGCTTTCACCCCACCCGGCTCCTTTCGCCATGACGCCGATCTTCTGCAATTCCCCTTTGACGAGCTTGCCGTCCGGTCCCTTGAGCGGCGTTCCGTCAGCCGCCTCGCCTGCCTTATAGATTTCCATCACCGTAATGGTTCCATTAGGGAAAGCCTCTCCCATCTTGGTCTCGTAACCGGTGGGATTGATATAGATTTCACGGACTTGCTTATTGTCCGGACGCTGTACTTCGGATAGAAATTTGGGCCAGCTTTTATAGTTATCCGGCAGCGGCAGTTCACCGTCACTGTATTTCTGGGCCTGCTCCTCCACTTTCGGGGCGGGCGGCTTTTGCGCACAACCCCCCAATGCTATTGTCAGCATCATTGCCGTAATGACTTCCCGTGTCACACCTTTCATCTGATTTTCTCCTATAGTCGATGCTGCTGAGTTACTTATGGTTTTTCACATTCCTGGATTCAAATAATCGAATTGCGGGAATCTTCTCGCGATTGCAGGTTGTAACCGGTATAGGGGAAAGCATGAGCCTCGTATTCTGGATTCCCAAATTCAGTTGCAGGATGAAGTTGATTTAAGCTTCATTACCTTTTTTCTCGGCGGGTTATGCAGGTGCTGGAGCCATGCCGTTATGCCGCAGAAGCGCATTTATTTCTGGCCCGCGTCCCCGGAACGCAATAAAAGATTCCAGTGTCGGCCGGCTTCCCCCTACCGCGAGGATTTCTTTCCAGAAGCGTAGTCCGGTTTCGGAATCGACTACGGTACCCGCAGGGTTTTCCTCGAACATGCTGTATGCATCCGCAGACAACACTTCCGCCCATTTGTAACTGTAATATCCGGCGGCATAGCCTCCGCCGAAGATATGCGAGAAACTGTTGGGAAAGCGGTTGAAGGCGGGAGGAATGATGACGGCAACCTGCTCGCGGACTTCATCGAGCAGTTGCTGCGCGGTTTTCTGGCCATACGGATCGAAATCGAAATGCAAATGCATGTCGAACAGTGCAAACTCGAGCTGCCTGAGCATCTGCAGGCCGCTCTGGAAATTCTTCCCCGCCAGCATCTTGTCGAACAGTTCACGCGGCATGGATGCATCCGTATCCACATGTCTTGCCATCCTGCTGATTACCTCCCATTCCCAGCAGAAGTTTTCCATGAACTGGCTGGGCAACTCAACCGCATCCCATTCTACGCCATGGATGCCGGATACGCCGAGATCGTCCACCTGGGTTAACAGGTGATGGAGGCCATGTCCGAATTCATGAAACAGAGTAATGACTTCATCATGAGTGAACAGGGCAGGGCGAACTTTCTCTCCATGAGGGACAGGTCCGGAAAAGTTACAGTTGAGGTATGCGACGGGCGCTTGCACCGCGTATTCCCGGTTGTCCGCACCTCCAACATAGCGGCGTCGGCTGATCGCATCATCCATCCACCCTCCTCCCCGTTTGCCGGGTCGGGCGTAGAGATCGAGATAGAACCGGCCGAGAAGCTTGCCCTCACTGTCGCCTATATTGAACAGCTTGGCATCCGCATGCCAGAGTTGAACCGTGGTTGCTTCCACCGGAGTGATGTTGATGCCGTAAAGATTCTCTACCAGACCAAACATACCCGGCAGCACGCTCGTTTCCGGGAAATACTGCTTTACTTCCTGTTCTGAGAAGGCATAACGCTCCAGGCGCAGCTTTTCGCTGACGTACGCCAGATCCCACGCTTCGAGGGTATCCAGTTGCAGCTTCTCGGCCGCAAACTGGCTCAACTCCTTCAGGTCGCGTTCGGCATACGGCCTGGCCTTGTCGGCGAGTTCGCCAAGAAAGTCCAGCACCTGGACCGGAGTCGAAGCCATCTTCGTCGCCAGTGATACTTCGGCATAGCATTCGAATCCAAGTAGCTGCGATTCTTCCTTGCGCAGTTCAAGTATTCGGGCAATGAGGGGGGTATTATCCAGATTGCCTGTATCCCCGGATGGAAGGGCGGCTGCGTTCAGTTCGCTGGCACGGGTTGAATAAGCGCGGTACATTTTTTCACGCAGCTTCCTGTTGTCCGCGTATTGCATAAGAGGCAGATACGAAGGCGCGTGCAAGGTGAACTTCCAGCCACTTGCATTATCTCTTGCCGCAACTTCTCTCGCTGTTTGCAATACGTCATCGGGAATACCGGAAAGCTCACCGGCGTCCTCCACGTGCAATACAAACGCGTTGGTGGCGTCCAGAAGATTGTCGTTGAAGCGTGAGCCCAGCGCTGACAGCTCTTCCTGAATCTGGAGGAAACGCGCTTTCTTCTCGGCGGGCAGTTCTGCCCCGCCCAGCCGGAAGTCCCGCAACTCATTCTCGATGACCTTTTTCCGCGCAGAACTCAATCCTTCGAATTCCCTGCTGCCGCGCAATTCCTTGAATTTTTCGAATAGCACCTGATCCTGGGCCAGTTCCGCATAATACTGCGTGACAAGAGGCAGGTTGGCATTATAAGCCTCCCGCAGTTCCGGCGTGTTTACCACCGCATTCAAATGGGATACCTGTCCCCATGCACGGGAGAGCCGCTCGTTGGCATCCGCCATGGGCTGAACGAAGTTGTCCCAGGTCGGCACATCCGTATCCTCCCGTACGCGTCCAATGAGGGCGCGATTGTCACCCAGCAATTGACTTACAGCCGGTGTGATATGTTCGGGACGAATCTCGGCAAAGCGCGGCAATCCGGAAAAATCGAGCAAAGGGTTCATTGATGGAAATTCAGTCAGTTTGAAAGAAGAGAACTCGAAAATGCATGCCGTGTTGCGACCCTAGTCCACGTAAACAACGTTTCCGTTGATCAGCGTATATTTTACCTTGCCTTGCAGTTCCCAGCCCAGGAATGGCGTGTTCTTGCCCTGGCTTTTGAGTGTCGGCGCTTCAATCGTCCAGTAATGATCAGGGTCGAAAATGCACAGATCGGCATTGCCCCCGGGCGTGAGATGGCCGGCTTCCACCCCAAGGATGCGGGCAGGTTCCCTCGTGATCTTCGATAGTGCGACTACCAGGGGCAGCTTCGTTTCCGCCGCCCATTTCAGTGTAAGCGGCAGGAGTAATTCGAGGCCGGTTGCGCCGGCCTCGGCCTCGGCAAAGGGCAGCAGCTTTGCATCCTCGTCCACGGGAGCGTGGTCGGAGCATATGGCATCTATAGTGCCATCCAGCAGTCCTGCGCGCAAGGCGTCGCGGTCTCCCAGACTTCTCAACGGTGGCACCAGATGACAATTGGAATCGAAGAAACCGATATCCATTTCAGACAGGTGGACGTGATTGGCCGCAACGTCGCAGGTAATAGATAATCCCTGCTTGCGGGCGGCGCGTGTCATGGTCACACCTTCCGCGCTGGAGATACGGCACAAGTGCACCCGGGCGCCCGTTTCTTTTGCCATCAGGATGATGTGGGACAGGGCGACAGTTTCGGCGCACACGGGAATGGGGGCCAACCCAAGGCGCGTTGCCACTTCCCCATCGTGGGCAACTCCGCCGTCAGCGAGATTTACATCCTGGGGACGCAGCCACAGGCAAAACCCGAAGGTGGAGGCATACTGCATTGCCTGCATGAGCACCCGGTTGTTGGGAAGCGGCCTGTCCGACTGGCCGAATGCAACGCATCCCGCGCTGTGCAGCTCAGCCATCTCCGTCAGCCATTCCCCTCTCAATCCACGGGTAAGCGCTCCAATGGGATACACACGCGTCTGATTGCGGCTCCTTGCGCGATACTTCAGCATTTCCACCAGCCCGGGTTCGTCCAGCACAGGATCGGTATCGGGGGGACATGCCAGGCTTGTAACACCCCCCGCCACCGCGGCTCCCATTTCCGATTCAAGCGTCGCCTTGTATTCCAGGCCGGGTTCCCGTAGCCGGGCCGACAGATCCACAAGCCCGGGACACACGATCAATCCCTGCGCGTTTATTTCCCGGCGTGCCTCAAAGCCTGGCGGGACGGCTCCGAGAGAGGCGATTTTGCCTGACTGGATGTAAATGTCCGTTACGCGATCGAAGCTGTTTTTCGGGTCGATGACGCGACCATTGCGGATGGCGATGTTCATGACTTTCAGCTTCCGGCCAGAATGGACATTACCGCCATGCGCACTGCGATGCCGAATGTTACCTGGGGCAAAATTACAGATTGCTTCCCATCGGCTACGACCGAATCGATCTCAACCCCACGGTTCATGGGTCCGGGATGCAGAACGATTGCATCCGGCTTCGCCAGCGCCAGTTTTTCGGGAGTGAGCCCGTAATATTTGAAATATTCTTCGGTGCTCGGAAGGCGCGCGCTGAGCATGCGTTCGTTTTGCAGACGAAGCATCATGAGCACATCGACGTCCTTCAGTCCTTTCGCCATATCATGGTAAACATGCACGCCCAGACGTTCGACCTTGGCGGGCAGCAATGTCTTGGGTGCGATGACACGTACTTCCGGTACCCCGAGCGTCGTCAACGCATGGATCTGCGAGCGGGCCACCCGGGAATGAAGGATGTCGCCCACTATGGCGACGCGCAGGTTATGAAAGTCGCGCTTGCAGCGACGAATGGTAAACATGTCGAGCAGGGCCTGCGTGGGATGCGCGTGCCGGCCATCCCCTGCATTGATGACGTGAATGTCAGAGCGGACATGCTGCGCAATGAGATGTGCAGCGCCGCTCTGAGCATGCCTCACCACGAACATATCGGCATGCATGGCGGAAAGATTGTTCACTGTGTCCAGCAGTGTCTCTCCTTTGGATTGGGACGAGGCTGCAATGTTGAGATTGATGACATCGGCAGACAACCGTTTTGCGGCAATTTCAAATGTCGTGCGTGTCCGCGTACTAGGTTCGAAGAACAGGTTGAATATGGATTTTCCGCGCAACAGCGGCACTTTCTTGACGTCACGTTCCGTGACCCCGACGAACGGTTCGGCAGTATCGAGAATATTCAGGAGAATCGAGGCGGGCAGTCCCTCGGTAGTCAAGAGATGCTGCAGTTGACCGCTTTTGTTCAGCTGGGGATTATTACTCATTGCCCGGGCGCTTGTCGTACAGGCTCAGGCCCAGCTTTCCATCTGCTTTCTTTTCCAGCGCGAGCATTTTTGCAGGGGGTACATCCAGCGCTGCACCAATGTACTGTGCAGCAATGGGAAGCTCTCTTCCGCCCCTGTCTATCAGGGCAGCCAGGCGAATGCTGGCCGGCCGCCCGTAATCGAATAATTCGTTGATGGCAGCGCGGATCGTTCGTCCCGTATAAAGCACATCATCGACGAGAATGATGTGGCTTCCTTCCACTTTGAACGGGATATCCGAAGGTCTGATCTGAGGATGCAGACCAATCTGTCCAAAGTCGTCGCGATAGAAGGAGACATCCAGCGCTCCCAGGGGAAGCGCCAGTTGCAGAGCCCTGTGCAGCCTTTCCGCAAGCCATACTCCGCCGGTATGAATTCCTACGACTGCGGTATCAGCGGAAATGCCTTGCCGTATCCGGGCAGTCAGCACAGCCAGCAGGTCTTCCGCTTCAGGTAGTTGCATTTCGTTGGTCAAAATAAGATTGCAATATCAGCTGAGCCGCGATCTGATCCAGCACCTGTTTCTGCCTCCTGCCCCTGACACTCGCTTCGTCCAGTGCTGAACTGGCGCTGATCGAAGTATAACGCTCATCCTCCAGGACAGTGCGAATACCAAACCGGGCCTGAAGACGATGCGCGAAGCGGCGACTTCGACGGGTAAGCTCGTGCTCTGTACCATCCGCATGAACCGGCAGTCCAACCACCAGTAAAACTGGTTTCCATTCATCCATTAGCCGAGCGATGCTTTTCAAGCATTCCTCCTTATTCTTGTTGGATAGGGTAACAAGAGGATGGGCCAATCCCAATTCCAGGTTCCCGATCGCGACCCCGATTCGTTTTTCGCCGAAATCGAAGGCCAATGCCGTGCCGGCGTGTGGCTGACTCGCTTTTTCAGCCTCCTCCATATCGGTATTGCCAATCCGTCAGCTCTGCCTGTAATGGACTGAGTATTGCTCCCTCGTCGAATGAGCGATACCTTCAGGCATGACCCACTTCATCCGACAGGCTCGAAAAGTCCACTCCAAGCAATCGCATCGCGGCCGTCAAACGTTCTTCTGCCGGTAACTCAAAAATGATGGCCGGGGAGGCAGGCACCGTCAGCCAGGCGTTTCGCGATAATTCGTGCTCTATCTGGCCCGGTGCCCATCCGGAATAGCCTAGCGCGACCAGGAGTTGCCGGGGACTCTCGCCGTTTGCTATCGCCCGTAAAATGTCGAGGGAGGTGGTAAGTCCTACATCGTCATTCACTGCCATAGTCGATTGCCATTCACCCACGGGTTGATGGAGGACGAAGCCACGGTCGAGTTGTATCGGACCGCCGAACATGATTGGAAATCTTCGTGTCAATTGATCATCGGAAGAAATATCAAGCTGATCCAGCAGGTCTTTCAAAGTGAGATCGATCGGCCGGTTCACCACCAGGCCCAATGCCCCTTGGTCACTATGCTCGCAGATATAGGTCAGCGTCTTCGCAAAGAAGGGATCTGTCATGGCGGGCATGGCAATAAGGAAATGATGGGTCAGGTCGACACTTTGCATGAGGTGAATGATTATGCGGTTATCATCTCGTGAGGTTATATTCCGGAGTGGGCTGGCGGCTGCTTGTCCGTTTCATGTTCACCCATAAAAGGACTGTCCGGCCCCGAACCTTCAAGGTCAAGTCTCCGGAAAGTTTACTATTATTGTAGAACGAATACGTTTCAGCGGTGAAGCTGTAAAGAACCTTTTCTCACTACCGTAAATGTCCATCAATCCTGGCGCGGCAGTTGCTGCGGGAATCATCGCTGGTGTCGTTGCCACCGGTGCTCAGCTTGTTCTCTGGTGGGTATTCACTGACGCACTCCCCTCCATTTTTTACCGGGATGCCCGGCTGACTGCGGCAATGCTGATGGGGTCCTCTGTCCTCCCGCCACCTGCCACATTCGAGTGGAAAGTCATGATCGTCGCAACCTTTATTCATTTCATGCTCTCCATTGCCTATGGCCTGATTCTGGCGCCCCTCATTTCCCGGCCTGGCATGTTGGTTTCCATGCTGGCAGGCGTTATCTTCGGGTTGATCATCTATGTAACGAATATGTACGGAATGACCCTCATTTTTCCCTGGTTCTCGGTAGCACGGGACTGGATCACCTTGGCTACCCATATCGTATTCGGAATCTCGCTGGCCGTTCCTTACAAATTATTGTCCAGACCTCAGTCCGCATGACGCAAAAGGTTTGAGACAAGCTGGTGAAAAGTTTTTTTCGGATCTGATTCCCTGCCCGGGTTCGTTTCCGCAGCAATACATTTGTCATCGGTAATCTCATTGCGGCAGAACTCCTGGTAATTATCCCAATCCCTGTTATACGCCGGGATATCCTGCTGCCGCACATTCGACCTGAAGTCCTCGATAATTTCATGCATCACCGGGAGGCGTGCCCGCAGATAAGTATCGATACTTCTCGGCCAGTTGGTAGGTTCGGGATACAGACCCGAGAGGGTGGATAAAATGGCCGAGCGGAATTCTTCAGCGGCCTCTGTCCGCCGTTTACGGGTGAAAATCTCATAAATACCGGCCACTACGATTCCCGCTCCCAGCAAAACCAGGGGCCGCATGGGTACGTGAGAAAAGTATGCAGATATTTGATCGCTAAATTCGTTCATGTATTTTTCCGGTTATCTTGTTGCTATAGAAACGTGCCAAAACGTGGGTGTATCACTTTTTTCTTTTTCTTGCAGGTTCCGGAGTGAGCTTGGCCGGTTATGCCAGTGCTCAGAGAAGTGGGAGTGTAGTGAGCCCGAAAAGTATGGCTCTGCCCTAAAATGGAGCACGACTATTCGACGATTATATGCATTGGAAAGTTGGGGTCAATGCTCCATGACATGATTTTCCAGCAGCAGCTTTGACTGCTCTTCACGATAACCGCCAATCGGGCTGAATGTCAAAAGTGTAGGCCCCGCGATCCCTAATTCGAAAAGACTAACGGGGGTGAATCTGACAGGAAAGCAATGCTCAGCTTCTGGCGATCGAAGCATCCTTACCGCGCCCTCACAGCGTAATTGCAGGAGGTAAACCGGGACTGTAAATGGGAGCGAATCGACCTTACAGGAATTATTGAACCAGGTTTGTAACCCCTGATGAGTGCCGAAGCGCCCACAGTGGTCGAGGCGGACGAAGTGGACCGCAAATCCTCTTTTTCGCGCTTCCTCCTATTTGCAGGATGACGGCCGGTGCTGGGGCAGGACATTACCCGGGACAAGGTCGGGAATCCCGGAGACAGGATCGGTATTATCATTGCAGAACCATTCCTTGCCGTTTGCTGTCGCCAGAACCAGTGTTCTGCCGGATCCCTCCGTCACCAGGGCCGGACTCACCCCGGTATTCCTGAATTTTGCTATTACCTCAAAACCTTTTTCGCGGGATTCCGGCGTGAGGCTCGCGACATACTTGCCGGTCCGTGCGGGCACCAGATTGTCGAACTCTTCGGAGGTAGGCCATCTTCCCTTATCCGAATAAAACGCGGCAACAGGAGATTTAACGCGGCCGAGAAGATCGAGCGCTTCGGTTACCTGGGCGCGGGCCTGGGAGTCCTCATAGAGCCGAAATGCAGGTGGAATAGCGATCGTCGCCAGGATGCCAATGAGGGCAACTACCATCATTGACTCGATCAAGGTTAGGCCCTTCTGATCCTGCTTCATGCTAAAAAACTCCTTCTTGGTTAAACGCATCACTATTCCCTGATATCCGCCATCCTATTTGATCAGGAGCACCGGTATTGTCGAAAGCTGTATGACCTTGCTGGCAACCGAACCCAGCAATATTCCTTTCACCGTTCCAAGTCCACGCGGGCCAAGCACGATCTGATCGAAATTCATTTCTTCCGCATAACGCAGAATGATGTTGGGCGGATGTCCTGAAGAGACATGGAACCGGTAGCCGATCCCGGCCTGATCGAGCAATGCTCGCGCCGATGACAGTTCTTTCGTACCTTCTTCCTGGTAATACAGATCTATGCTCTTCTTGTCTATGAACATCGGCACGTTGCCGCGCAAGGGGAATTGCACGTTCAGCAAATGTATTTCGGGTGCTTCCCTGTATGAAGGAACCAGTTTGATGAACTTTCCGACTGCGTTGTCCGATGCCGCTGAACCATCTACCGGCAACAGGAGTTTCAGCATGTTTTCTCCCTCATAACAGTTAATTTGCGCCTACGAACGCGGTTTATCGTTTATATCGTCCATCAGGTCGACGATCGCGGCTCTTCTTGCCCCGGCCTTGTCGGCAAGCCATTTCCCGATGGTCACGATCAGCAGAGCGCCTGCCGCGGGTGCAACCCAGTGCAGAAAGGCCGCGTTGTTATTTACCCATTCCCTGCTGACCGCGTCGGTAATGCTCATGTGTCCCGCGATCCAGCCAAGCAGGCCCGCACCGATGAAGATAGTGACGGGAAATTTTTCCATGAGTCTCATTACCAGCTTGCTGCCCCAAACGATGATGGGCACACTCACCACCAGGCCAAAGACCACCAGGATGACACTGTCCCGGGCGGCGCCGGCAATGGCAATCACATTATCCAGGCTCATCATGGCATCGGCGACAATGATGGTTTTAATCGCGCCCAGCAAGGTTGCGCTTGCGCTGATCTCATGTCCGTTCCCTTCCGGTTCGGGTTGAAGCAACTTGATGCCGATCCATAATAGCAGCAGAGCCGCCACGATTTTCAGGAATGGAATTGCCATCAAGGTGAAGGCGAAGTAGATCAGCACGACCCGCAGCGCAATGGCGCCGAACACTCCCCAGAAAATGCCGAGATTTCGCTGCTTTTCGGGAAGCCGCCGGCATGCAAGCGCGATAACCACCGCGTTATCGCCTCCCAGAACGATATCAATGGTAATAATCTGGAGTACGGCTATCCAGAATTGCGGACTGGCAAGGTCCATAAGAAGTCTCTGAAAAATAGGGAATCGGGTGAGGCGACCAGGCTGTTCAGCCTATCCCCGGAACTGGATTGCGGATTATACCAGCGTCGGATAAATCTGCTTGCGTCGGCCCATTGATTGGCGCTGCATTGAGAAACCGCAAGAGTTCGGCTTTGCGCGGCAGCGTATCCTGATAGCCGAGATCGATGAGTGCGCGGCAGAAGGGTTCTTCAAACAGAACATAGCTCAGGAGAGACGAGCCGTCGCGTCTCATTGCCCCGATGGCCCGGTAAAAAAGCCGGATAGTATGCGGCAGGGTTGCAGCGTGCTGCTGCGCGATTTCAGTGAATTCAACGCTGGGGGAAATGACCATATGTTGAATCTGGCGCAGCGGCATGTCGTGATTTCTCATTTTTTCTTCGGGAATCATGCGTAGGGTCCGATTGATGCGCTGCAACCGTTCCAAGTCGACATAAAGGTTATCGAGAAAAATACTGCTCATGATATGACCGCCGATCTGCGCGAGCGTGGGATAGGTGTCTACCTTGACACGCTCGGGCTGTGTTTCCTCTATCTTGCGCACGCCAATCACCAGCACACGGTCTGCCCCGAGATGCAGCGCGGGACTCAACGGCGCAAGCTGGCGCATTGAACCGTCTCCGAAGTACTCGCGGTTCAGCCGCACGGCTGGAAAAAGAAGCGGAATGGCGGAAGAGGCCAGCAGATGCTCAATTTCGATAGGAACGGCGACACCGATGCGGCGTTCCCGCTTCCACGACCGTATGCTGTCCGCACCCTGATAGAACGTCACCGATTGTCCGCTGGTATAGCCCCAGGCGGTAATGCCGAGAGCATGCAAGGCGCCGGTATCGATACTCTTCTGAATGCTTTGAAGCGGCAGGCTGTTTTCCAGCAGTTGCGCAAGTGGCGAGTTGTCGAGCAGGGAGGTCGCGCCCTGGTTTTTCACGCTTCCAAACAGGAGAGATGCGAGCCAGCGTATTGCATTTGCGTATACGCCTAGAGGGTCTGTCCGGTAGGCCTGGTTGACGTGCGCGTTTTCCCATACCCCCGACAGGCGTCGCACACCCTCCTGAAAGTTCCGGGCCGAGATGGCGAGAACCGCGGCATTGAATGCGCCGGCGGATGTACCGCAAATTACGGGAAAGGGGGTGCGCGTTCTCTTGGGCAGCATCGCCGCGATAGCCTGCAGAACACCCACCTGATAGGCGGCACGGGCCCCTCCTCCAGTCAGGACGAGGCCCACTTTCGGTACCCGTGAGGATGACGGGAGCAAGCTCATTCACCCTGGCGGCAGAAGCCGCAGGAGCAGCAACATTTATTCAACCCAAGCATCATTGCGGGTGAATCATGTCTTCCGGTCTTACCCAATCCTGAAATTGATCGACGGTAATATAGCCGGTTGCAACGGCTGCCTGTTCCAGTGTAGTGCCTTCGCGATGCGCTTTCTTCGCGATTTCAGACGCCTTGTCGTAGCCGATGTGGGGCGCGAGTGCAGTCACCAGCATCAGCGATTTGCGCAGCAATTCATCTATGCGATCGATGTTTGCGGTGATTCCGATCGCGCAATGCTCGTTGAAGCTTATCATACCATCCGCGAGCAGGCGCACGCTTTGCAGGAAATTGTGAATGATAAGCGGTTTCATGACGTTGAGCTCAAAATTCCCCATTGCGCCACCCATATTGATGGCGACATCATTGCCCATTACCTGGCAGCACAGCATGGTAAGCGCCTCTGACTGTGTCGGATTGACTTTGCCGGGCATGATGGAACTGCCCGGCTCGTTTTCAGGAATTTTCAGTTCGCCGATTCCGCAGCGCGGGCCCGACGCAAGCCAGCGGATATCATTGGCGATCTTCATGAGCGAGGCTGCCAGGGTCTTGAGCGCACCGTGCGCATGGACGAGCGCATCGTTGGCAGCGAGGGCTTCAAACTTGTTGGGAGCTGTCACAAAAGGCAGGCCCGTCAATCTTGCCAATTCCGCTGCGATCCGCACCGCAAACTCAGGGTGGGCATTCAATCCGGTACCCACCGCCGTCCCTCCCAGAGCCAGTTCATATACATGCGGAAGCGCGGCGTCGACATGCCCCAACCCGTGGTCCAGTTGGGAAACATACCCCGAGAATTCCTGCCCCAAGGTGAGGGGAGTAGCATCCTGCAAATGGGTGCGGCCGATTTTGACAATGCCTGAAAATGCCTCCGCTTTGGCGGCCAGCGTATGCCGCAACGCGGCAATGCCAGGCTTCAACTGATGATTGAGGGAGCAGGCGGCCGCCACATGCATGGCAGAGGGAAACACGTCATTGGATGACTGCCCCTTGTTTACATCGTCGTTGGGATGGATCCTGCAATCCCCTCCTCTTCCGCCTCCCAGCAGTTCAGAAGCGCGATTTGCCAGCACTTCGTTCATATTCATGTTGGTCTGGGTGCCCGAGCCGGTCTGCCACACGACCAGCGGAAACTCTGCATCATGATCGCCTGCGATCACCTCATCCGCAGCCTGGATGATGGCGGTAGCGCGCCCGTCATCCAGAACCCCCAGATCACGGTTTATGGCAGCTGCCGCCCGCTTCACGAGTGCCAGCGCGTGAAGCAGCGCAGGCGGCATGCGTTCGCCTGAAATTCTGAAATTCTGCAAGGAGCGCTGGGTCTGCGCGCCCCACAGCGCGTGCGCGGGCACCTGTATTGAGCCCATGGTATCCCGTTCATCACGGTAATTCATATCAGCCTTGGATCAAGGAAAGACAGGCGGCCATATAAGAAATATCCAAGAAGAGATACCCGGGCACGCACATTCGCCGGTGAAGGCAGGAAATAAAAGCAGCCGGAAGGGGAGACTGCGGAAAGACCGCATGCTTGCCCTGCACGCACGGAAATCCGGGTGCAGAGATTGAAAACCGACCTGGAGAAGATTTATTCGTACTTATTCTGAAGAAGAGCACGTCCAATCGCCGGAACATGGTGCGATGAAACGTGCCGGATCAGGGGGATACTGATCAGTTTTCGAGCCGGAAGGATTCTTCGCCGGGTTGGCCGGTTTCAGGATCGATCCAGTCGGATATGCCGAGCTCGTCCTCGGCCTGCTCCAGAGTCTCCCCCGGTTCATAGTCCGAGTCGGCGTTGTACTCCATATCCTGGATGGCTTCAAGTAAGGTGGGGAAGGGACCGAATACCCTGTCACCCTCTTTTTCGTCATGCCAATAAAAACCATCGGGTCGTTCAACAACGCGCGTGGTGTCGTAGTCGCGGGACCCTTGTGGAATTGTACGAGCCATTACCACCTCCATCAGGTAGAGATTCGAATGAAGGCCAATGTTAACCTCGTCCTTAAAATTTTACCAGCGTAAATGATTATAATCGACGCAGGGAAAATGTATTGATGGCAGAGCCCGCGGAATCGAGGCGGGCTGCCAGACGATGCAAAAATCCGAAATGCGAAGAGTTGCTTAAAGCGGGGAGTGAGGCAGGCAGACCCTTCGTGACGCGCCTGCTGTCCCTCATTATTATTCTAGTATTCTAGTTGTTTAGTCCCAGTTCAGCACACCGCCAGTCTGATACTCGGTAACGCGTGTTTCAAAAAAGTTCTTTTCCTTTTTCAGATCGATCATTTCAGACATCCAGGGGAAGGGGTTGCTCGCTCCCGGATAGAGAATATCCAGACCTATCTGCTGGCAGCGGCGGTTGGCGATATAGCGCAGGTATTCCTTGAACATGGGCGCGTTCAATCCCAGAACGCCTCGCGGCATGGTGTCCTCGGCATAACGGTATTCCAGTTCCACCGCTTTTTGCATCAGCGCACTGATTTCGCTGCGAAATTCTTTCGTCCACAAATGCGGGTTTTCCATTTTGATCTGATTCACGACATCGATGCCGAAATTGCAGTGCATGGATTCATCCCGCAGAATGTATTGATACTGCTCGGCCGAGCCCGTCATCTTGTTCTGCCTTCCGAGCGCCAGGATCTGTATGAAACCTACATAAAAGAACAGGCCTTCCATGATGCAGGCGAATACGATCAGGCTTTTAAGCAACTTCTGATCCGCTTCGAGCGTGCCCGTCCTGAATGATGGATCAGTGAGCGTATCGATAAAGGGAATCAGGAATTCATCCTTCTCGCGGATGGATCTCACTTCGTGATAGGCGTTGAAAATCTCGCCTTCGTCCAGCCCCAGCGATTCGACGATGTACTGATAGGCATGCGTATGAATCGCCTCTTCAAAGGCTTGCCGTAACAGGTACTGGCGGCATTCCGGATTGGTGACGTGCCGGTAAGTGCCGAGCACGATGTTGTTGGCCGCGAGCGAATCCGCGGTAACGAAGAAGCCCAGGTTGCGCTTGACTATCCGCCGCTCATCCTCGGTCAGTCCGTTCGGATCTTTCCAGAGAGCGATATCGCGGCTCATGTTGATTTCCTGAGGCATCCAATGGTTGGCGCAGGCCGCCAGATACTTCTCCCACGCCCATTTGTACTTGAAAGGCACCAGTTGGTTGACATCCGCCTTGCAATTGATGATGCGCTTGTCTTCCACCGACACGCGCCGATGGATGTCCTCTGCGGAATAGTCCTTTTCTCCCATGCCATTCCCTCCATGCGACCCAGTCACATCGCTCACGCCACCTTCTGCCTCCGTCCCGTTCGTGCCGTCAAGGCGGCTCGCTGCTTCAGGGCCCGCGCGGGTTCCGTCAAGCAATCCCGGCTCGCCGTTTCTCCGCGGCGCCGATGGCATGATTTCATCCTCGAATATCAACATATCTTTCTCCTAACATTACATTTTAATTGTTATTGGCATGATTCACATTCCGGATCATCGACGGAACAGAACGATACGTCTGTCGCCGGCACTGCCGCCGCACCCATGGCTGGCAGACTTCCTTCTGCGGGCACCGCATTCAAAGAGCCAGCCTGGACTGTAGATTTTTCTGCTGACGTTGCTCCGAGCGAGCGCAGATAATAGGTCGTCTTCAAGCCACGCACCCAGGCCAGTTTGTAGGTTTCATCCAGCTTTTTGCCGGAGACGCTCGCAATATAGATATTCAGGGACTGGGACTGATCTATCCATTTCTGCCGGCGCGCTGCCGCCTCGATCAACCACTGGGGTTCCACCTCGAAGGCAGTGGCATAAAGCTTGCGAAGTTCGGTCGGTACGCGGTCTATCTTGCCCAGGGCGCCATCGAAATACTTGATATCAGAAATCATGACCTCGTCCCATAGCCCAAGCTTTTTCAGGTCGCTTACCAAGTACTGGTTGGCAATGGTGAATTCTCCCGACAAATTGGATTTGACGTAAAGATTCTTGAAGGTTGGCTCGATGCTGGCTGAAACGCCGACAATGTTCGAAATGGTCGCGGTGGGCGCTATTGCGAGGCAGTTGGAGTTACGCATGCCATGGTTTCTGATGCGTTCGCGCAGCGCTTCCCAGTCCAGCGTCGATGATCTGTCCGCCTCGATGTATCCGCCGCGTTCTTCCTGCAGCAGGTCGAGCGTATCCTGGGGCAGAATGCCGCGGTCCCACAGACTGCCGCGATAGGAAGCATAACGTCCCCGCTCTTCGGCCAGTTCGGTCGAGGCCCAGTAGGCATGGTAGGCCATCGCTTCCATGGTACGGTCCGCAAATTCCACTGCTTCGTCCGAAGCGTAGGGAATGCGCATCCTGTGCAGGCAATCCTGGAAACCCATGATACCCAGCCCGACCGGCCGGTGCCTGAGATTGGAGTTGCGCGCCTTGGCCACGGCATAGAAATTGATATCGATCACATTGTCGAGCATGCGCATGGCGAGGCTGACAGTACGCTTGAGCTTGTCGGCATCCAGCTTCCCGCCATCATCGATGTGGGCTGCCAGATTGATCGAACCAAGGTTGCATACCGCGATTTCCTGATCATTGGTATTCAGCGTTATCTCGGTGCAGAGATTGGAACTGTGCACCACCCCTATATGGTTTTGCGGCGAGCGGATATTGCAGGCATCCTTGAAGGTGATCCATGGGTGCCCGGTTTCAAACAGCATGCTCAGCATTTTGCGCCATAACTGCACCGCGGGTATCGTCTTGTACAGGTCGAGTTCGCCGCGCGCGACTTTATCCTCGTAGGCGAGATAAGCCTGCTCAAATGCCTTGCCATACTTTTCGTGCAGATCGGGCACGTCGGAAGGCGAAAAGAGCGTCCATTCGCCCCCTTCCATTACCCGTTTCATGAACAGGTCGGGAACCCATGTGGCCGTGTTCATGTCATGCGTGCGCCGGCGATCGTCCCCGGTATTCTTGCGCAGTTCCAGAAACTCCTCGATATCCAAATGCCAGGATTCGAGGTAGGCACAAACGGCGCCTTTGCGTTTGCCGCCCTGGTTTACCGCCACGGCCGTGTCGGATACTACCTTGAGAAAGGGGACTACGCCCTGGGACTTGCCGTTGGTGCCCTTGATATGCGATCCCATCGCCCGCACACGCGTCCAATCATTACCCAGTCCTCCGGCATACTTGGCAAGCAGCGCGTTTTCCTTGATTCCCTCGTAAATCCCATCCAGGTCGTCCGGCACTGTCGTGAGATAGCATGAAGACAGCTGCGAGCGGCGTGTGCCGGAATTAAACAGGGTGGGTGTGGAACTCATGAAATCAAAGTTGGACAGCACATGGTAGAACTCTATCGCCCGTGCTTCACGATCGATTTCGTTCAATGCAAGCCCCATCGCCACCCGCATGAAAAATGCCTGCGGCAACTCGATGCGGCGCTCCTGTATATGCAGAAAATAACGGTCATACAAGGTTTGCAAACCGAGATAGCCAAATTTGAGATCGCGCTCCGCATGGAGGGCTTGTGCCAGCCTGGGCAAGTCAAACTGCGCCAGCCGCTCATCCAGCAGTTCGGCTTCGATTCCGCGCTTTATGAAGGCCGGGAAATATTCCATATAGCGCCCGGCCATTTCCCTTTGTACGATTTCCTCGCCCAGCACCTCGAAGCGGAGCGAGTGCAGCAGCAGTCGCGCCGTGACGTAGCTGTAGGCCGGCTCTTTTTCCAGCAACGCCCGTGCTGACAGGATTACCGATTTCCTTACTTCCTCCATCGGCACTCCATCATATAAATCCTTGAGCGTGGCTTTAAGTATCAGCGCAGGATCGACCCCCTCACCCAGACCTTCGCAGCAGGAGCCGATCAGCGCCAACAGTCTCGCGGTATCGAGCGGAACCCTGCGCCCGTCCTCGAGCACGTTCAGGACGCTGCCGGCCGCCTCCGCTGCACCCGCTTCCTTTTGCTGCGCCCGCTTGCGCGCGCGATCCTCGCGGTACAGCACATAGGCCCGCGCCACATCATGCTCGCCCGAGCGCATCAATGCCAGTTCCACCTGATCCTGGATATCCTCGATATGAAAGGTTCCACCCGAGGGCTGGCGGCGCATCAAGGCGTTCACCACATCTTCGGTCAGGCGCGCCACCACTTCGCGTACCCTGGCCGAAGCAGCCCCCTGGCTGCCCTCGACTGCGAGAAACGCTTTCGTCATGGCAATGGAGATTTTGTTCGGTTCGAATCCGGCCACTGAGCCATTGCGGCGAATGATCTTGTATTGGGAATAGCGCGGATCGTGGCCGGAAGGGTTCGAAGAAAACTCGTAGCCTGCCATTGCCGGCCGGGGTGTTTGATCTGTGGAAAGCTGCATGACTGGATGCTCCTCATTTGTAAGGGAAATGTACCGAATCCCTGGGCAAAGCCTGATATTTTAGGTGTTGTGGAAATGCTGTGGAAAACCTGTGGACTACTATATATAGTAGTGCATGAGAGTGTGTTCAACTATCTCTAGTGTCCAAGGCGCAATAGTCCTATATTTTCCGACAGGTGTCAAAAGGTATTTTTGGAGTTTTTGAGGCTGTCATTTTCAGGACTTTGGCGCCTATATGCGGAAGATGATGTTCACGGAAACTGAGGCAATCCGGGGTAAAAAGCCGGGCATGACGGCGAGAGGTGTAGAGGTGATTTCCCTGGAGGAGGACTGGAAGAGAAGCGCCAGAGACTTTCCGGTGATGCTGTTTTTGCCAAAAACCCCATCCCTGTGAAAGCGGATGGGGTGTACCACGCTGTTACGATCTGGACTTGAAGGCTGGTTCTTTAGACAACGTTATCCAGGATTACCCGGCTTTGCCTGTTCCACTGCACGTCCATGAGGTTGGAGAACCGTGCGATCACCTGGACGGCAATGCCGCCGGAGAACAGGGCTGCCCAGGCCAGCACCACGAAGCCCCAGTGCAGCGGTGCGCTGAAGAGTTCCTCCATGAACCAGAAGGCGTGCCCCCACTCATTGAGGCCCACGTTCGGAAGGCTCATCAGCGGACCTGCGATGGCCATCAGCAGCGGAAACGAAGTTCCCTTGTTGTAGAGCGGCAAGCGCGTACTTGCATACAGGAAAGTCGACACGCCCATGATGATGTACATCGGGAACGCCCCATAGAACAGCGGTATATGGCTGGGTGTAAAGCTCGTGTCACGGATGATCACCTGATGCCAGGAAGCATCCTGTTCGGTGAAGAAGCTCGATCCCCAGTAGACGGCGAACATGTACACACCAAGCCACATGAGGAAATAGAAGTACCGCTTGATTTCCTTTTTCACCGCAAGGCTTGCGAGTTGCTCCTGGGTATCGCGCGTCTTCCATATCCAGCCCCAGACGATCAGGGCGAGGGTTGGCCAGAGCATCATCTGGAAACGCCACAGCCCCATCCAGATTTGCTCGAACTCCGGCTCCATGGAGTCCATCCCGTGGGAATAGGCATAGGTGCGTTGAAACCAGACCCAGAAAACCGCCATTCCCAGTATCGGCAGCAGACCCAGCTTGTAGAACCTGGAGTCATACCATTCCGACATGTCGTACGCTGCACTGCTCGCACTGCTCTCCCTCTTATGACCAACTGCAATGGTCTCAGGTGTAATTGCAGACATCGCTAACTCCTTTTGCAAATAATCAAGAACCCCAATGGGGTATCCAAATTAAGAACAAAAACTACCAGCTCAAGGATTCAGTCAAATTTGGCTGGTAGAAAAAGATAATCAGATTGAATACGAACCTTGTCCGATTATCTTGCGATAAGTCTCCAATGTCATATCCTCCTATTTAAATGAATTAGTCATACCTGTTTTTTTACAGGTACTTGTTAGAGTATCATTCATAAAATAAAGTTCATTCTAAATGATATATAAATATACAAGGATGATTCTTATGCATTTTTGTATATGCATGGCATAAATCTGCCAAGGAATCGGGGAAAGTGAAGGAGGCCAATCCGGCTTGCGCCGAGTTGGCATGGACGAAGATTCGGAAAACAAGAGGCCTTGCTCAAGAAGTGGCCGAAAGGCTTACCTGAAGGGTATAAGCCGAGTCAGAAAAAGAGCTGGTGATGCCATGAAAAAGCGGATTTCATTAGAAACTGCGCCTTGAGGCACGTTTGTCACTCTAAGGGTTTCCCTTAGTATAAAACCAGAGTTTCCCCAATATACGCAGCGTGTTGACTGAGATAGGATAAGCTCACTTTCATCCTGTTTGGGTTCATTACTATCATGAAGACAAGATCAGGAAATATCTTCGCAGTGTTATCGATAGCAGTCCTGCTGAGTTCGACGAACTCGTTGACGATTGCAGCTGAGCCCATTGACACCCCTGAGATTCGTGCAGCTATCCAGAAAGCCACGACTCCGGGCGATCATGAGGCTGTAGCGAAATATTATGAAAATGCCGCTATGCAAATGCAGGCAAAAGTGAAGGAAGAAAAGGAGTTGCTGGAGCAATATAAGAATAAAAGCTATCTTTATGGCAGGCAGGCTCAGGACCTGCAATCGCATACTGCAGCATTAATACGTCGTCACGAGCAGACCGTCGCAGCCGACATGAAAGAAGCCGCTTTGCATCGTCAAATGGCATCGAAACTTGATGAAAACCATGCCGCATCCGACCGCCAAAGCCCGGCAATGTGAACTACAACCAAGGATACAGGATAAGGCTGGTTTTCAGTAACTCACCCTGAATGTCAGGCTATCCTCTGCTCGAGTCTTGCGGTGATCGTAAATCCGGGTCGTGGAAAATATTGGCATGCCAGCCCCTCCTGGCCCGGGATGTACGCGCTGTTATCCAGAGCATTGGTTGGGGCTGTTGCGCGTTGAATCTCATATTTCCCTGAAATCACTCGCCCCACCTGTTACCAAAGCCTCTTCTGCACAAAGTATCAAATTATTGATGTCTTGTATTTCCAAAGGCGTGCATGCATTCTGGATGGCAGTGGCCTGCTGAGTCCAACAGGGGATGCCCCCCACCCCAGCAAAGATAGCGCAGCGATAGTTTTTGTTGTTTCATAAATAGAGGTTCGTCCGGTTTACGGCAGCGAACCCTGCCACCTGGTTTAGCCCAACTGCTTTCTGCTGCCGGTCCTGTCCGTCCTTACCTTTATTGCTCAAAGAGAATTTCCCGTTCGAGTCCAATTCGGGTGGGCAGAGGGGAGGCTCATGTTCCTCGACACGCCGCTTGAAGTCCTCGGGGTCTTTCGCCCAGCCGCATGGCGCCGTGCGCTAGCGGATTGCCGAGTGTCAAGAAATCGCTGAGGTTTTGGCATGCTCAATAGCAGTCGCCTTGCAGTCGGGTATCTCTCTTTTAGCCATTTCGCGCTGATCCCGGCGCGAATCTCCTTATTATGACGCTGCCCAGCGAAATTTAGAATATCGTATCCGATCATGCTCCCGAGGCTATGGGCAATGATAATGATCCGGTCGTAGCGTTTCGTTGCCACGATGCGATGTTCAGGCTCTTCTAGCGAATTTTCTGGCGCGCCTCGATATTTCGGGGACTCGGACTCAGATAAATGGCGGCATCATCAACATAACTTTGCACGACTGTCGAAAGGGGCGTGCCAAAGAGGATAAGATAAAACCATTTCGGGAACACGGAAGGATTCAGGGATAATACGTTCTGGATTATTACGGAAGCGGGTCACGGCGTGATGGCATTCCTTTTGCCGAAGCTCATTAATGCCGAGCCAGTGCTTGATAACACTGATACCACCGGCTTTTCTTTTCCGTTTTATTAAGCATTCCTAGGAGAACCATGATGGAAACCATCGAAACCGGTCTTGTCCGCATTCCGATAAAAAAACTTGTCATCTCCCCCCTGAATGTTCGCAAGAAGCAGGGAACCGGCATCGAAGAATTGGCCGCTCTGATCGCTTCGCAGGGATTGATCCACAACCTGGTCGTTACCGTGCAGCAGAAAAAGGGCAGGAAAAGCGGCAAGTATGAAGTGATTGCCGGCGGCCGCAGGCTGGCCGCCTTGAACCTGCTGGTAGCCGATAGGCGCCTGTCGAAAGACCATGAGGTGGATTGCCGGGTGGTCGAGCACAAAGAGGCGCTGGAAATAAGCCTGTCCGAGAACAGTGGGCGGGAGCACATGCATCCTGCCGATCTCGTTATGGCCTATCGCAGCCTGATAGATGCGGGATTTGCGCTGGATGAGATTGCCCCGCGCTTTGGCGTCTCTCCGCTGACCGTCAGGCGTTACCTCAAGCTGACCAAGGTCTCCCCCAGGATTTTCGCGCTGTATGCCGAAGACAGGATGAGCTTCGAGCAGATAACAGCCTTGGCGCTCACCGACGACCACGAATTGCAGGAGCGGCTCTGGGACAACACGCCGGAATACCAGCGCAACGGCGCAACCTTCCGGCGGCTCATCACCGAAACCGAGATCAACATAAGGACGAGCCCGCTTGCCAGATTCGTCGGAGTAGAGGAATACGAGGCCGCAGGAGGCGTGATACGTCGTGATCTTTTCGGGGAGGAGGACGACGGTTATATGCAGGATGCTGAATTGCTCGAGTCGCTTGCCCTGGAGAAACTCAATCAGGCGGTCGAGCCGCTGAAGGAGAAAGGATATGCGTGGGTACAGGTTCGCACCACCTTCGACTATTCAGACAGGGCCGAATTCTCGCAGATGCGGATAGTCAGACGCGAGCCGACTTCGGCGGAGCAGGCCAGGATGGATGCGCTGGAAGCGGAACTGGAAGCCATCGAGGCCGGATATGATGGATCCGATGAGGAGCGGGGCAGCACAGGAGAACTCTACAAATCAATAGAGAAAAAGAAAAAAGCGGAGCGCATTCGGGACGAACTGACGAAGCTTGCCGAATCGCTGGAGGAAATTTATCCGGACGATCTTGCAATTGCAGGAGCCATTGCCACCGTCGACCACGAAGGCAAGCTCCGTATCGAGCGGGGCCTCATCCGCAAGGAGGACATGAGGAAGCAACCGAAGGAATCAAAGGAATCAAAAGAACCAAGGGAATCGAGGGAACAAAATGAACCGGGAGAGTCAGGGGAGCGGGAAGCGGCAGCGATTGAAGGAGCCGGTGGCGAGAAGCCGGTCCATTCGGAGAAGCTGACCCGCATGCTGACCGTGCATCGCACGGCCGCCGTGCAGGCAGCCATGACGAACCGGCCGGAAGTTGCGCTCGCCGCCCTCGTGCACCGGATGGCGGTACAGATTTTCTCAAATGATTCCGCGTCAAATCCTGTCCTGCAGATCAGCATCGAGGAAACCCGTGTCAAGCCGGATGCGGAGGGTATTGAGCAGAGCAAGGCAGCGACCGCACTTGCAAAAAAGCGCCGGCAATGGCAGAAGCGTATCGATGCGGCAGGGCGGGGCGGCATGACCCTGTTTGGGTGGCTACTGGAGCAGTCGCAGCAAGACCTTCTGGATCTGCTGGCTTTCTGCACGGCGGTTTCGGTCAATACGGTGTCGGAACGGGAAAGCACACCGCCACAGGATGTAACTGCACTCATGACCGCCTTGAATCTGGACATGGCCGACTGGTGGGAAGCGACAGGGGAGAGCTATTTGTCCCACGTCAGCAAAGACCGGCTCCTTGCGATTGTGGCGCAAGCGGTTTCGCCCGAACATGCACGGAGCATGAATGGACTCAAGAAAGGCGACCTGGTGCGGCAGGCGGAGCAGGTACTATCCGGCATAAAGTGGTTGCCGGATCATTTCAAAGTCACTAAAACCCGCACGGGCAAACAAAGTGACGCGTAGATTGCCTTTTGCCGGTTATTTGTGATGCGCCTGTGCATCCAGGGCTTTCCTGATGGTTTTTGCCAGATCGGCTGCATTGCCTTTGCCCCAGTAGTGCATGAATAAGTGATGGGGCTGCTCATGCGTCATGTGTTGATGAATTGCTACAATATTTATGTCGCCTTCTCGCATTGTTCTCAAGACAGTCTGCATTTCATCGGGGAGCATGACGAAATCCCCATCCACCACTGCCTCGCTATCGCTGCCCGCAAAGGCCGCCCATGTGTTTATACCCATTTCTTTTCCCACTGATACCCCATGAATGGTGGCGGGGCGGCCGATGACAACTTTAAACATGCCATCTTTCGAAGTTCCTTTCATGTCCAGGATTTGTTCCAGAGGCTGAGGGGAAATCTTGTTCTCCTGCGGGATTGTCTTGGGAAACCGTGAAGAGGGAACAGGCTGGACAGCGCGGATTTCAGCGACCTTGTCATAAATCTTCTTTACCCCGGCCGAAAGTTCAGCAGCGCTTCCCCTGCCACCGATGTGCATGAAATACACCTTGGGTTCATCAAAGAAAAAATGATTGTGCAAGCCAGTTACTTCCAGCCCCGCCTCGAAAGCCGCGCTTATCGCAGGATTGACCTCATCCTCGAACAGCACGGTATCGCCCATCATTACGACCTGGTCATCCTGTGCAGGAGCAAAGCCAGCCCATGAGCCCAAGCCCATGAAAGGCGGCATTGGCCATTTATCTACCTGTATCTTTACGTCAGTGCGTGGCTTGGACACTTTGAAAACGTTTTCCTCCTTGGAGTACGTTCCCTTGAGCCCTGTCAACCGCTCGATCTCGGCCGTATTCAGGATGGCTCGGGTGTCCGCGGCGTGAGTGATTGCGACGACGAGCGTCAATGAAGCAGCAATAAGACAATGCCTAAGAAGCCCTGGATAAGACATCGTGATTCCTCCTCCTTGAATGGGTGGCTTGTGAAGTCCGCTGAAAGATAGCTCTGTTAATTATTCCTCTTGGACTCCAGTTGGAAAAGGCGGGACAGTTCATCAGAAGTACCTCAACACCTCAGTTCTCCTGGAAATCGGCTTGAACCGGATTGGGGAATTTTTCTGCCCTTGATCTCCGGAAGGAATCGGTTGTGATTTCCTCCCGTGTTGATTCTGCCAGTCAAGACCATTGGAGCCTTGCACAATGCTTTCAAGGTGTCTTGATGCGTATATGTCGCCAGGCGAGGGTACTGCCTGGATATACCTGTATCCCGATGAAGCCTGGGGCCCCACCACGCTCTCCATCGGTATTGGCAAATGAGGTGGTCTGCTGTCGTACGCCGGTCTGGATATTGGTTAGAAAAACCGTATAGTTATTGCCATGTACCTCGATCTCGTATTCGAACCAGACACCCGGAACAAGCGCGGGCCCGGGGGTGTAATTCTGTACGGCAGGCTCGTTGAAGTTCAGGTGCCAGACGCGATCGCCGGCTTGAATCTTGTATATGGCACCCGTCCGGTTTTTGAACAGGCCATCAGGCTCAGGCTTGATTCCATGGAAATCCTTACCCGAGTCGCCGCGCGCGTTGTCATCGATCTGAACCTCAAAGCCCGCTACGACTGGCCTCCAGGCCGCATTGCCTGCATCGAAGAACGGTTCATTCGGGATACGGGTTTTGAGCGCATCCGCAAGTTCAAGTGTCGGACGCGGGAAGCGAATGAAGACGCTACTGTTATGGTTCGCGGTGTCGAAGATACGGAACTGGAGGCGCAATGTAAAATCGCTGAAGACTTCCTTGGCGTAATAAAAAAGCCTCAGTCCGCCCCTCCCGTAACTTACCATTTCACCATTCAAATGAAGCATGCCTCCACCTCCCGGGCCGGCAAGGTACCATTCCTTGAAGGTTTTATCCGTACCCTCGAACAATGGGCGAAAACCGGCTTCGGACTGCGGGCTGATGACCGCCTCCGAGCTGGGCAGCACGCTGCTGTTGTTAATTTATTCCCGGCCCTTGAGGATGTTTCCTTCTTTACGAGACTGAATGGGATAACTGCTGACTTTGAATTTTGTTTATTCTTTTAACCTTAGTCTATAAGCTGCGCATGTCAAGAAAGGACGTGCCAGACGAGTTGCATGACAAATGGCCGGGAGGATAACCAGAGAAGATATCTCCGCGAAATGCGGGATCGGGCGGCGTCAGCGGGGTAGGGCGGACGGGGTTGGCGGGGAGAGCTTGGGCAGCTGGAGCGGCTCCCTCGCCATTTCCAGCGCGTGGCGGATTTGCGCGGGATTGTGAGTGCGCAGACCTTCCGCAAGGGCGCGGGACGCATCCCTCCGGCGTTCGGCGTAGTCTCGCAGCATTTCTACCGTAGCGGCAGAAGGCAATGCGGGATCAGGGGGAAGTTCCGAAAGCTGCTCGAAGCTTTCTTCATAGGGATTACCCACCGCAGTATCGATTTGCCCCGCCAGTTCGTCAAAGGAGATTCCTCCTCGCCTGGCCTCATCGAGTATATGCTGCCAAGCCTGGGTGATCGCCCGGTCATCGCGCAGAAAATTGCCGATTTCCTTGCGCGCCAATACTTCCTCGCTCCACTTATAGGCGGGAGGGGGAATCCGAACGATCAGCATGAAGACGGCCAGTGCAAGAATGCTTATAGCGGAAAGGCGGCTGCTGAATACATGAGAAGGCTTTTCGTTCATCCTTGGGTTTGCAAATACTATTCCGCCGAGCAGACCGGTCACGAAACCGCCGATATGAGCAGCGTTATCGATACCGGTAATTGCGAGGCCCAGCCCAAGGCTGACAATTGCAAAAGCCGTGGCGCCCCAGAAAAACCATCGGAACTCGTGGGGATGCAGCCTGCCGCGCTCGCGCCAGAGAAATACCAGCAGGGCGCCATATAGGCCGAAAATGGCGCCCGAAGCGCCGCCGGAAATGGCCAAGCCTTTATGGGCAACCAGCGAGAGCAGATTGCCGGCAAGACCGCTGGCAAAGTAGAGGGCGGTAAAGCGCGCGTGCCCGTACATGCGCTCAACCAGTTGGCCTGCATCCCAGAGCGCCCAGAGGTTCAAGGTGAGATGGACCAGGCCAAAATGAAGGAACATGGCGGTCCCGAGGCGCCACCACTCCCCATCCTGGGTAGCGGGACCGAAGTTGGCGCCCCAGGCGAGTTGTACGCCATTGGATGAGTGCCACAAGCCTGCTCCGCTGGCAAGCATGGCTACAAAGATCAGCAGGTTGGTCGACACCAGCAGCTTCGTTACCGGAACTCGAGGAACCTGCCGGTGAAGAAGATCATGGAGTGAAAGCATGGAAGGTAGACCTGTTCTTCTCGAATCATTATGATGCATAAGGATGAAACGTATGGATGCAATAAGGAATAATAATCCCTCTCTGATCCCCTTTTCGGGACATTGGTTTCCTGGGATGCTTTTCCGCCTGCCGGTGCCGCGGATAGTGCGCCTGACCCAGAGAGATGCAGCGCGCCGCCGGTAGCAAATCCAGCTTTCTTCTGACAATGCGGATTGCGCTCCTTGTCGTCACTTCACTTGTCATGCTGTTATTGCTTCCATCGGCAGGCAAGGCCGAAACGCACGTCCAGTTGCCGCAAACCAGCCTTACCCCTGGCGACGTCGCCGTCATCATCAATGACAGCGACCCTCTTTCAGTGCAGATTGGACAGTACTACCGCGAGGCACGCGGCATTCCGGCGTCCAATATGATCCATTTACAGTTTCCTCCCGGTCGAGCTGCACTGTCGCGGGAGGAGTTTCAGGAACTGAAAGCCGAGATAGACCAGAAGGTGCCGGCGCACGTCCAGGCCTACGCAGTGGCCTGGACTCTTCCCTACCGGGTGGATTGCATGTCGCTGACTTCCGCGCTGGCTTTCGGGTTCGACGAAAAGTATTGTTCCTTTAATTGCGGCGCAACTGCCGCCAGTCCCTATTTCAATTCGCCGAGTCATCATCCTGCCAGTGACCACCAGTTGAGGCCGGCGATGATGTTGGCGGGGCTCGATTTCGAACAGGTCAAATCGCTGATCGATCGTGGCGTGGCGGCTGATCACACTTTCCCCGCGGGACACGCCTATCTTGTCATTACTTCTGACAAGGCGCGAAGCGTGCGCGCGAATTATTTCGAAATGACGGCGCAGCAACTGAACGGTGTTTTTCCCATCGAGATTCTTGAAACGGATGCTATTACCGACCGGCACGACGTTCTATTTTACTTCACGGGACTGGTCCGGGTACCGCAGCTCGACACGCTGGATTTTTTGCCGGGTGCATTGGCGGATCATTTGACCTCGGCGGGAGGGCAGCTTACAGGCTCAAGCCAGATGAGCAGCCTGCAATGGCTTGAAGCGGGAGCCACGGCCAGTTACGGCACAGTGGTGGAACCTTGCAGCCATATGCAGAAATTTCCTTTTCCCGCTATTGCCATGTTTCATTACGCGCTTGGTGCAAGCGCCCTCGAAGCCTACTGGAAGAGCGTGGCATGGCCGGGAGAAGGCGTCTTCATAGGAGAGCCGCTCGCACGGCCATTTGCGCCGGAGTTACGGGAAATCCGCACCGGGCAGTTCGAATTACGCATTTTCTCGCCACGCGAAACACGGCTTCGAATCGAGCAGTCCCGTTCAGCCGCCGGACCGTTCAAGCCGTCGCCCAGGCAGTTCCCGATCCGGCGTGGGATGAATCGACTACGCTTCAATTTTAATCAAACAGAAGGCTACCTGCGGTTGAGATGGTAAATGTTGTCCGAAGAGCGGATGGCTGGGTTTGCAGCTATGCTGAACAAGCAGATCACTGAATAAACCGTGGAGAAGAATATGCCGCTCAATAATTATGGTGTTCTGAAAGGCAGGGCAATAGGTCGCCGTTTAGGTTCGGGATCATCCCCCCACTATCAGATTCATATTGTCGAGGAGGCCGGGACCCACTACCGCATTGCGATCAACGTGCGATCGCAGTTGGCTCCCTCCGAGCTGATGTATTACATCAAGCCTTATTTTGTCCATCCGCTCACCTCGACGGTAGAGGCGCTCCCCAGCGGCTTTAGGTTCAGGACCTATTAATTTCATGATTCACGAATAGGATCAAATGTGATTCACTTATGGCGGAGGTGCTGCCATGAGAGATTTGTTTTACCTGTCGGAAACACAGTTCAACCGTATAAAACCTTATTTTCCCTTGTCCCACGGAGTTCCCCGTGTTGATGATCTGCGGGTGATCAGCGGGATCATCTACGTCATTCGGAATGGCCTGCAATGGAAGGATGCCCCCAGGGAATACGGGCCGCACAAGACACTGTATAACCGTTTCGTGCGCTGGAGCCGACTGGGCGTGTTCAACCGCATCTTTGTGGAACTGACCGGTAAAGAGGAAACGCCCGAGAGGCTGATGATCGACGCCACGCATCTGAAGGCCCACCGCACGGCAGCCAGCCTGCTAAAAAAGGGGATGTTCCCCGCCGTATCGGTCGCACAAAGGGCGGCCTGAACTCGAAGCTTCATGTGGTCTGCGACGGTCAGGGCAAGCCTGTGGCCATGCTCCTGTCCGAAGGGCAGATGAGCGATTACAAGGGAGCACGTGTGCTGCTGCCGTCATTGCCCAAAGCCAAAACCCTGATTGCAGACCGCGGCTATGACGCTGCCTGGTTCCGGGCAGCGTTGCGTGCCAAAGGCATGACGCCCTGCATACCGACAAAAAGGAATCGCAAAATCCAGATCAAATACGACAAGACCCTCTACAGGCAAAGGCACAGGATCGAGAACATGTTCGCTCGGCTCAAGGACTGGCGCAGGATCGCCATGCGTTACGACCGCTGTGCCCATACCTTCTTCTCTGCCATCTGTATCGCCGCAACTGTCATCTTCTATCTCAATTAATGAGTCCTGAGCCTAGCCGGCTTGCATCCCACCCCGGCTCGGGCGCGCTTGATCTGATCCGCGGCAACCTCCTGCAACCCGGGATGATGACGCCGCTTCCACACGATCTTCCCGGCCCCGATAATGACCTGAACGAGAAGCTCGACCAGATCGTGCAGCGCGCGATGGCAGACGAAGAGGCCTTGGTTTACGCCTTTGGTGAAAGGTGGGGACCGGAGAGCAACAAGGCGGATAAGTACTTCGGTTTTCTACCCGGTAACGGCATACACGATATTCACATGAACCAGGGAAATGTCGGAAGCTTTATCAAGGATGATGGAGTGTGGCAGGATGGCGGCGTGCTGTTCCATTTTCCTCTTCAGCAGCAGTGGACAGCCGTTTTCTTGAAATTTCAGTCGCAAAGCTGGCATACCGACGACCGGACCGGCCGTACGTGGGCCGAAGGTGAAGAGGGGGAACCGAGGAATCCGGATCCGGTCGTGCCGCAGCCAACCCAAGCTCTCCCGGATGGCCTGGTGCGCATTGTTTCGGCAATGGTTAATTCGATCGAATCTCCCGAAAAGGAGTGGGTCAATATATTGAACGCAAGTGATCGCGCCATTTCCCTCGCGGGCTGGCAACTGGCTGACAAGCACAAAGCAAAAATGCCGTTGAGCGGGGCCATAGAGCCGGGTGCGATGCTCCGGATCGATATTCAACCTCCGGTCGCCCTGTCCAACAAGGGAGGCATCATCACTTTGCTGAACCAGGACGGTCTGAAGGTGCATGGCGTGTCCTATACCAGGCAGCAGGCAAATCAGCCGGGGTGGACGATCGTTTTTTAGCAAGGCGCGATTTATCCATTTGATCACGACAAACTGGCGCGTAACTTGGCCGGAGCCCGTTATAATAGCGGCTGTGTAACAGCCGAGAAGGTTGTCGTGATTCCCCCTGTTCAGCCTGACTTCAAATCCCACTTTACCGATATCCTGCGCAATGCCCTGAATGAGAGGGGATTGGCGGACCTGAATCTGGATATAGAATTTGCCCGGCCGCGGCAGTCAAGTCACGGCGATTATTCCTGCAACCTGGCGATGCAACTGGCCAAGCCATTGCGTCAAAAGCCGCGCGACATTGCGCAATCTCTTGCCACCGCATTCTCCGCATCCCCTTATCTGGAAAAAGTGGAAATTGCAGGCGCGGGTTTTATCAACCTGTTTCTCACCACCTCGGCCAAGCAGCAGTTTTCGCGATATGTGCTGGAGAGCGGTGAGAAGTTCGGTCACAGCAGCATGGGGGCAGGGGAAAAAATCCAGGTTGAATTCGTTTCAGCCAATCCCACGGGCCCGTTGCATGTGGGACACGGCAGAGGCGCGGCATTTGGCGCAAGCCTTGCCAACGTGCTCGCCGCCGCAGGCTATTCGGTGACGCGCGAGTATTACATTAACGACGCCGGCCGCCAGATGGATATTCTGGCGCTTTCCACTTGGCTGCGCTACCTGGAACTGAACGGCGTCGCCTCAGCTTTTCCGCCCAATGCCTATCAGGGGGAGTATGTGCGCGACATGGCAAGGCTGATTCATAAAGCCCATGCCGGACGCTATGTGCATGAGCCGGAACTGCTGTTTGATCGCGTTGCCGGAGCGGAAGCGGACACGGAGGCTGCCCTTGATGGATTGATTGCCAACGCGAAAAAGCTGCTGGGGCAGGATTATGCCTACATCCATAACTTCGTTCTGAATGAGCAATTGGGGGATTGCCGCAACGATCTGATGGAATTCGGCGTCACCTTCGACATCTGGTTTTCCGAGCAATCCTTATTCGACAGCGGAGGGGTGGCCCAGGCTGTTCACCTGCTCGAAGAAGGCAATTACCTGTATCAGCAGGATGGCGCCAAATGGTTCCGCTCCAGTCATTTCGGTGACGAAAAGGATAGGGTGGTGCAGCGCGAAAACGGGCAGTTCACCTATTTTGCCTCTGATATTGCCTATCACCTCAACAAATTCTCACGCGGATTCGACCGCGTGATCGATATCTGGGGCGCGGACCATCACGGCTACATTTCCCGGGTGAAAGGCGCCATGCAGGCATTGGCGCTCGATCCCGAGAAACTTGAAATTGCTCTGGTGCAGTTTGCCGTGCTTTACCGTGATGGCAAGAAGGTGCCGATGTCCACCCGGGCGGGAGAATTTGTCACCTTGCGGGAGTTGCGTCAGGAAGTGGGAACCGATGCGGCGCGCTTTTTTTACGTATTACGCAAGAGCGATCAGCATCTCGATTTCGACCTGGACTTGGCAAAGTCGCAAAGCACCGATAACCCGGTGTATTACGTGCAATATGCGCATGCAAGGGTTTGCAGCGTGCTGGAACAGTGGGGGGAAGACCCAGGCATGCTGGTTACAGCCGACACTTCTGCATTAACCGGCGCTGCGGAACTCTCCCTGTTGCAGAAGCTGATCGACTATCCCGAAACGGTCGAAGCCGCAGCGAGGGAATTCTCTCCCCACCTGATTGCCTTTTACTTGAAGGAACTGGCAGGGGAGTTCCACAGTTACTATAATTCTACTCGTTTCCTGGTGCCGGAGATGACGGTCCGCCTTGCAAGATTGGCGCTTGTGGCGGCGGTCAGACAGGTATTGAATAACGGTCTTAAACTATTGGGCGTGAGCGCGCCAGCTAAAATGTGATGACGCATCCTTACTTGAATCGAGATTACAAAACGCCTCTCTACTCGGGAAAGAAAACAGGCACCCTCTTTTTCGGGATGTTTATCGGCTATGTCCTGGGTCTTCTCACCGCCATGGGCACCTGGATGTACATGAGCCAGGCGCCCAGTCCCTTTATCTCTCAGGATAAGGTGGCCGAGGCTTCTGCAAACGGGAATGCTGCGGATAAGCCTGAAAAAGAAGAGGAAGCGGCTGGCATTGAAGACAAAACCGCGAAAGCGTCCGATAGCAAACCGCGCTTTGAATTTTATAATATTCTTCCCTCCACAGAGGAACCCGTCACGGAGCAGCAGCTGAAACAGGCTGCAAAGCAGCCGCCGACTTCTCAGGATAAGTACTTTCTTCAAGCGGGAGCATTCCAGAATCCGAATGACGCCGAAAATATGAAAGCGAAGCTGGCGATGCTGGGAGTGGAAGCGGCGGTCCAGACTGCCGAAGTTCCGCAAAAAGGGCTATGGCACCGCGTACGCGTGGGACCTTTTTCCAATGTCGATGACATGAACCGGATTCGTGCATCGCTTCAGCAGAATGGCGTTCAGACCAGCCCCATCAGGGTGCATGAGGGAGCGTAGGGGAACATAAGGGAGCACAGCGGCAAGACGTGGACCGGTAAACGATCCACCAATTTCGGGGCATCCAACTGAAGGAGAAAAATATGAATTTACTGCGGCTGCTTACGGCATTCCTGTTGCTGGCCGGTATAGGTTTTCCGTCAATTTCCCCTGCTCGCGCGGATATCGTCGAAGGAAAGGATTACACGGTCCTGCCCCGTCCTTTTCCCGCTGAAGGGGGAAAGAATATAGAAGTCATGGAATTTTTCTGGTACGGCTGCCCGCACTGCTACGAGTTGCATCCCCGCATCAAGGCCTGGCTCAAGCACAAGCCCGCGGATGTCAGCTTCCGCTATGTTCCCGCAGTTTTTCGTCCCACCTGGGCGCCGGCTGCAAAAACATTTTATGCACTGGAAGCGCTCGGAGAAAAAGATCGGCTGCATGACAAGGTCTACGATGCCATTCACAGAGACGGGATAGACCTGGGCAAGGAGGACGTGCTGTTCGACTGGATTGCAAAACAGGGAATAGACCGTCAGAAATTTATAGATGTCTACAATTCGTTCTCGGTACAGAATCAACTATCCAGATCCGTGCATTTCTCGAAGGATTATGGTCTTACCGGCGTGCCTGCGATAGCGGTGGATGGCAGATATCTCACGAGTGGCAGAATGGGCAGTACGCCGGACGATACCATTCGGACAATGGAAGAGTTGATACAGAAAGTGCGCAAGGAACGGACTGGAAAATAGCTTCTTCCGTTGACCCTGAAAGTCATCATCAGTGGCGCCTCCACCGGCCTCGGGAGGGCGTTGGCGCGCCGTTATGCCGACAGCGGCGCAACGCTTGGCCTGATTGCTCGCCGGGTGGATTTGCTGGAGAGCCTCGTGGCGGAGAGGGCGGAAGCGAAGGTATCTCTCTACGTCGCGGATGTGCGTGATGCTGCTGCCCTGCGGACTGCGGCAGAAGATTTTATCGTCCGCCATGGTTGTCCCGATATCGTCATCGCCAACGCGGGCATCAGTCACGGCACCCTTACCGAATGTGCCGAAGACAAGGAGGTTTTTGAGGATATTCTCACCACGAATGTTATCGGTATGGTGAACCTCTTCCAGCCCTTTGTTTCAGTCATGCGCACAGTCGGACAGGGTAGTCTGGTAGGAATTGCAAGTGTCGCCGGCTATCGCGGCCTGCCCGGCAGCGGCGCCTATTCGGCTTCCAAGGCAGCTGCAATCAGCTACCTGGAGAGCCTCCGGGTGGAATTGCACGGAAGCGGCCTATCCGTCATAACCATTTGCCCCGGCTATGTCGTAACGCCCATGACAGTCGATAATCCCTTCCCCATGCCCTTCATCCTGACCGCTGAAGCCGCCGCCCGGAAGATCGTCGGCATTATCGAGCGCAAGAAATCGTTTGCCGTAATACCTTGGCAAATGGCAATTGTCGCCCGGGTCTTGCGGTTGCTTCCCAATTTCCTGTACGACCGGCTATTCGCCAATGCACCGCATAAGCCTCGCATAAGCTATAAAGACCACAAAGAAAATTAGTAGATTCCCGATTGATTTGCGCGGGGGAAACCCCATTTAACCGATTAAGTGATTGACCGGTGTAGTCAGTCCGTCGAACCGGGTTTATATAACGTAGAGGCACAGCAATGACAGAAAAAGCGATTTTTGGAGCAGGCTGCTTTTGGGGCGTGGAGGCCGCTTTTCGTGCTGTCAAAGGCGTAAAGGAGGTTACCAGCGGCTACTCCGGCGGCCATATGAAAAATCCTTCCTATCGCGACGTATGCACTGATAAAACCGGCCACGCCGAGGTAGTGCAGGTGGAATACGATCCGTCGCAGGTCAGCTATGATGAGTTGCTCGACGTCTTCTGGAACTGCCATAATCCCACTACGCTCAACCGGCAGGGACCGGACGTGGGTAAACAGTACCGCTCTGCCATATTCTTTTACACCCCTGAACAGGAGAGTGCGGCGCGCGCGTCGAAGGAAAAACTGGAGCAAAGCGGCCGCTGGCGCGCCCCGGTCGTGACTGAAATTACACCCGCCTCAGATTTTTATCCTGCTGAGGAATATCATCAGCGCTACCTCGAAAAGCGCGGTATCTCCGGACACTGCCATATGTAAGCGCTGACTAGCCATCAGAAAGCCTCTGCCGGCTTTGCCAAGGCGCAAATTCTAGTCCTCAGGCCGTCGAAGGGGAAAGCGGCATTCAGGCGAGGCTTCCAAGACGGTTTCTGATTTCAGCGATACGGGTTTCGCTTACCCGAGTGTTAATGGCGACGGGCAGGCGGCTGGGATCGGAAACGTTTCTTGCCATCTCTTTGGCGATCGCTCCCGCATCCACGCTTCTTGCCGCCTGAAACGCTTCGCGGAGTCGATCCGCCTGCGGGTAAGGCCGTGTTGCGTAGCCCGGCCGTCCATGAAAATCACACGCGCAGGCTTGCAGAAATTCTTCGAAGCGCTCGGGTTTGCGATAGGCATCCACTCCCTGAAGCAGATTGGCGATGGTGACAGGTCGCAGTTCGGCCGCGCGGTGCACGTCTCCGTGATAGCGGGCCACCAGCAATGCCAGGTTCCGCATTTCGTTGGGAGGGTTGATACGTTCGCATAAGCCCTGCACCAGTCTGACGCTGCGCGCTTCGTGTCCAATATGGCGCGGCCATTCTTCCGGAGGAGTCGTCCCTTTACCGAGATCGTGGGTGAGCGCGGCAAACCGGACCTGCAGGGAATAATTCCTCGAAGCGGCATAATCGATCACCATCATCACGTGTACCCCGGTATCGATTTCGGGGTGATGCTGCGGAGGTTGCGGCACGCCGAACAAGGCATCCACTTCAGGCATGATACGGGTGAGGGCACCACAGTCGCGCAGCGCGTAAAACATGCGTGAAGGGTGGCGCTCCATCAAACCGCGTGCAATCTCCTGCCATACCCGCTCCGACACCAGGGCGTCCACCTCCCCGTTATGGACCATTTCGTTCATCAGCGCTAGTGTTTCGGGCGCGATATGGAAACCGAAACGTGCGGCAAAGCGAGCGGTACGCAGGACACGCACCGGGTCTTCAGTGAATGCCGGGCCGATATGGCGGAGCACGCCGGCTTCCAGATCAGCGATCCCGCCGAAAGGGTCGATGATGTTGCCGTACTCATCCTTGGCGATTGCGTTTATCGTCAGATCACGGCGCGCCAGGTCCTCCTGTAGCGTAACTTCGGGGGAAGCATAAACCTCAAACCCTTTGTAGCCGCGCGAAACCTTGCGCTCCGTGCGGGCCAGGGCGTATTGTTCCTGGCTTTGAGGGTGAAGAAAAACGGGAAAATCTTTTCCTACCGGGCGGAAGCCCAGATGTACCATTTCTTCCGGCGAGACGCCGACAACCACATAATCGTGATCCGTTACGGGCAGCCCCAGTATCTCGTCACGCACGGAGCCGCCCACCAGGTAGGTTTTCATTCCGGAATTATCTGTATGAATCTATCTCAACGCCCGGACCAATGCCGCAGATAGTTGTAACGTTCACGGGGCAACTGATGTTTCAGATATATCGGTGCTGCTTCTTCAAGTGCCGTAGGAGGGATTCCCCAGACTTCCAGTAGTGCCTCGGGACTATCGCAGTCGCACACGCTGTCGATCTTCATCGAATAGTAATTATCGACGCTCATCAGTTTGCCTGGCAGTATCTCCATCACTGCTGCTTCGAGGTGGGAAAGGGCATCTCCCAGCCCGATGATGGCAGGGTCATGTCCCGTCACATGTGCCGCATACTCCACCAGTTCGCGCAGGCTGTAGCACTTCGGTCCGCACAGGTCGTAGCTTCGTCCGAAAGTACGCGGCTCATCCAGGCTGAGCGCAAACGCCTGCACGACATCCATGACGAAGATCGGCTGGAATTTCGCATGAGGTGAGGCCAGCGGTAAAACCGGCAGACGTCCCAGTCTGGCAAAAAGATTGATCGAGGAGTCGCCCGGACCAAATATAACTGACGGCCTGAAAACGGTTGCATCCATCCCGGATGTCCTTACGATCTGTTCTCCCTCTCCCTTCGAGCGCAAATACTCGCTCGGTTGACCGGGCCCGGCCTTCAGAGCGCTCATATGCAGTATCCGGGTAATGCCATTGCGTTTACAGGCTGCGATGATCTTTTGCGGAAGCTCCACATGGACAGCATGAAAGTCACCCTGCAACACGCCTACCAGGTTGATCACGGCATCGATGCCGAGGAGCAGCCGGTCGAGGTCCCTATCGTCGTAGATGTCGGCCTCGATCAGGTCGGTAGTGGGTATCTCCAGCAACTCCTTTGCACGCTCGTAGTTTCGTGTGGGAATACGCAGGTAGATTTCCCGGTTGGTCAGGAGATTTGCGAGATGTTTCCCGACAAAGCCACTGCCGCCGAAAATGCAGATATTCTTGAATGTCATGTCAGACCCCTCACTCCGACACTTTTTCACTCCCGAATCGGGACGAGACAATACCCAGGCGCTGCTTCAGCGCCTTGACCTGATGCCCGAAGTTGCGGGCGTAATACATGGAGTTGCTCATCACCTTTTTGACATAATCGCGCGTTTCATTGAAGGGGATCGTTTCCGCATAAATCGCGCCCTCCAGCGGCTTCTCATCACGCCACTGCCACACGCGGCTCGGACCGGCGTTGTATGCGGCCGAAGCCAGCGACTGGTTGTCGAACAGGGACAGCACGTGTTTCATATAATAGGTGCCCAGCGTCAGGTTGGTATTTACCTCCGTCACCCGGCTTGGGCGATACTTTCTCAGTCCCATCTGTTTGGAGGCCCACTTTGCCGTACCGGGCATCAGTTGCATCAGACCCATAGCGCCGGCGCTGGACTTGGCATCGCTGACGAAGCGGCTCTCCTGGCGAATGAGGCCGTAGACCCATGCTTCGTCGAGTTCCTGCTGCTTCAGGATGTCGCGCATCGCATCTCTATGCGGTGCAAGGAACCTCAGGTGGAAATCGTGGCGCTGCACGGTTCTGTCGGCGGTATTGATGGCGCGGTCGTAGTGCCCATGACGGCGGGCGACTTCCGCTGCCGCCAGCAGCTCATGGTCATCAAATTTTCGCACGGCCCAAATCCATTCCTGGGCCGCCTCCGAACGCAAATCCAGGTTGTAGAAGGCCAGCGCGCGCGCGATTCCAGGCGTCCGCTCCATTGCGGAAATTTCTTTTGCCGTCGGCTTGAAGGATTCCGCAGGAGCGCCGATGGTAACGCCCAACTCCTCTTCGGCCAATTGCCCGTAAAAATGATGCTCGCTGCTCAACGGCGCAAGAATGGCGTTTGCTTCCTTTAATTTTCCTTTAGCTTTCAACGCCCGCGCTTTCCAGTAACGCCAGACCCCCTCTTTCTGTTCCGCCGCCGACATGGTTTCGATTGTATCCAGGACGAGATTCCAGTCCCCGGCACGCAAGGCGGTGCGGGTTTTCCAACCAAGCTGGGCATCGGTGAGGGGAACAGACTTGTGCGTATTGGCGGCTTCTCCAAACCACTGCAACGCGCGCGGGTCCAGCCGCCGGGCCCCCTGGTCCGCAAGTTGCACCAGAAAATACGCCTGGTCTGGCGCACCGAAGCGGTCGCGTATCCGCGGCCAATAAGCATGCGCCTGATCGAGCCCGCTGCGGAGCAAGCGCACCATGGCGAAAAGTGCGATTTCCCGATCGGAGCGGGTTTTGATCTCACGCCGATGCCTTTCCAGATAGCGGAGAGGATTTTCTGTGGCGGCATTCAGGTTGCGTTCGTTCAGACGCTGATTTTTGGGCAGGTATTCATTGATGCGTTTTGCCGCGCTGACATTGCCGGACTCGAGCGCAAGACGCAGCCGTGCCCAGATATCGTCGTCTGTCAGCGTCCCGGCGGTAATCAGTACATCGAATATCTGATTACAGCTGTGCGGCATCTCACGCGCGTTGAACCATAACGGAAATGCCTCCTTATAGACGGTGGGATCACCTCCCGCCAGGCGCTGTTGAAGAGAGTAACAGACCAGTTCGACATCCTTGTTGACCATGCGCGGATAGTTTTCTGCGAAAAGATCCCATCGCTCGGTCCAGCCCAGGACCTTCAGCCATTCTCCCAGCAGGCGGTCGCTGAGAGGGCTATCGTGATATTTCTCGATAAACTGCTTGACAGTGTCCGGACTCAGCTTCGGATTCCAGAGTTGCGGTCGCAGTTGATAATAAGCTCCATAAGGTTCAAGCACGTGCCCTCGCAGCCGCTGCGCATACATATTCACGCGCGCAGTGTTGCCCGCCTGATATGCGTGCTTCAGGGCCAGGAAGTCCTGGTTTCTTGCGGCTGCATACGTTGCAGTGGAGGTTGTTGCCAAAAACAGCCCGATCAACAGTTTCTTCATAACCTGCTATACATTAGTAATCGAGGGAAAAAATTGAAGAGCGTATCTGCTCCAGGTTCACTTGAAAGCCGTTTTTCTTTACTTCCTTTTACCAGCTTCCGCCCCCATTCGGGTTCTGCTTCAAGAATAGCACATCATGCCATACATCAGTTTGAATCCGGCGACCAATGAGACACTGAAAACCTATATGAGCTGGGATCGCCGCCACTTGGCCGAAGCCCTGGAGCAAACATATCATGCCCAGCCCGCCTGGGCACGACTGGGTTTTCCCCGACGCGCGGAGCTTATGCACAGAGCCGCCAGCCTCTTGCATGAACGGGCGGCTGAATATGCCATTCTTATAGCTGCGGAAATGGGCAAGCCTGTGCGCGAAGGTCGCGCGGAGGTGGAAAAGTGCGCGCTTGCCTGCGATTATTATGCCGTGCACGCCGAGCATTTCATGCAGGTCGAGAGGGTTCAGACCGGGGCCTGCAAAAGTTACGTGTCCTATGAGCCTCTTGGAGTCGTCCTGGGGGTGATGCCCTGGAATTTCCCTTTTTTCCAGGTGATCCGCTTCGCCGCTCCCACACTCATGGCGGGAAATGGCTGCGTGCTGAAACATGCGTCGAATGTTCCGCAGTGCGCTTTGGCGCTCGAACGGCTGTTCCAGGATGCTGGTTTTCCTCCGCACCTTTTCAGCACGCTCATGATAGAGCCGTCTGAGGTGGGGGAGGCTATCGCCAGCCAGCATGTCCATGCTGTGACACTCACGGGCTCGGAGCGGGCCGGCCGGGAAATAGCTTCCCACGCGGGACAGCATTTGAAGAAGTGTGTGATGGAACTCGGCGGGTCGGATGCGTTTATCGTTCTGAAAGATGCGGACCTGGAACTCGCCGCCACCTTTGCGGTTAGGTCGCGCTTTCAGAATTGCGGACAGTCATGCATTGCCGCAAAGCGCATTATTCCTGTGGCCGACATTGCCGATGAGTTTGGTTCGTTGTTCATAAAGAAAACAAAAGAATTGAAAATGGGCGATCCTCTGGACGAGGCGACGCAGATCGGCCCGATGGCAAGGCTCGATCTGCGCGAAAACCTGCATCAGCAAGTGACCGATTCGATTGCACAGGGCGCGCATGCGGTTCTCGGGTGTGAACCGGGGGAGGGGGCATTCTATCCCCCGTCCATTCTGGATGACGTAACACCCGGGATGAGAGCCTATCATGAGGAATTATTCGGGCCGGTTGCGGCGGTGATACGCGCGGCGGACGAGGAGGACGCCATTCGCATTGCCAACGATACCCGCTTCGGGCTCGGCTCCAGCATCTGGAGCCGCGATGCCGACCATGCCGAGGAACTGGCCCATCGAATTCAGGCGGGTTGCAGCTTTATCAATGGCATGGTCCGGTCAGATCCACGCCTTCCCTTCGGAGGAACCAAGGATTCCGGATTCGGCAGGGAACTGTCCTATCATGGCATCCGGGAATTCGTTAATGTAAAAACGGTATGGGTGCGATAACTCCCCAAAAAACCCGTTGCAGCGCGGGCTCATCCTGTTTTCTCTTCCCCCCTCCTTGAAACAGGAAGGGGTGGAACCGGGACCGGAGACTGCTGGATCAGGCTCTAGATTACACCCTGGCCTATCATCGCATCCGCCACCTTTACGAAACCTGCGACATTCGCTCCGTTGACGTAGCTGATAGTGCCGTCTTCCCGCCGCCCGTGCTCGGTGCAGGAGCGGTGGATAGCCTGCATGATCTGGAGCAATCGCGCGTCCACTTCTTCCCGCTGCCAGGAAAGACGCATGGCGTTCTGGCTCATTTCCAGACCGGAAGTGGCTACGCCGCCGGCATTGCTGGCCTTGCCCGGCGCAAAAAGAACCCCGCTGCGCTCGAATTGCTTTACCGCCTCGGCGGTGGAAGGCATGTTGGCGCCTTCTGCCACGCATACCACGCCGTTCCTGATAAGCAGGGCAGCATCCTCTTCATTCAGCTCGTTCTGCGTGGCGCAGGGCAGCGCGACTTCTACGGGAACATGCCACGGTCTTTTACCGGGAATAAAATTGGCTTTCACACGCTCTGCGTAGGCATTGATACGGCCATACTGCTTATTTTTCACATCCATCAGTTCAGCGAGCTTTTCGGGAGTAAAACCTTCTTCATCGACTACAGTGCCGTCTGAATCGGAAACCGTTATCACTTTGGCACCCAAGGCCATCGCTTTCTCCACCGCATATTGCGCCACGTTTCCCGAACCTGAAACCGCAACACGCATGCCTTCCAGCGAGCGTCCGGATTGCTTGAGCATCTCCTCGGCAAAGTAGACAGTACCGTAGCCGGTAGCTTCCGGACGAATGAGGGATCCACCGAAACTCAACCCCTTCCCGGTGAAGACGCAGTCAGCACGATTGGAAAGTTTTTTCATCATCCCTGCCATGAAACCTACTTCCCGCCCCCCCACGCCGATATCGCCTGCCGGCACATCGACATCCGAGCCGATATGACGGAACAGCTCAGTCATATAAGCCTGACAGAAGCGCATGATCTCCCCCGGACTACGGTCCCTGGGGTTGAAATCGGCGCCACCCTTGCCACCCCCCATGGGAAGTGTCGTAAGCGCGTTCTTGAACGTTTGCTCGAACGCCAGGAATTTGAGGATGGAAAGGTTTACCGAGGGATGAAAGCGGGTGCCACCCTTATATGGGCCAATGGAAGAGCTGTGCTGTATGCGGTAGCCCCGGTTGACTTTCACCTCTCCTCGATCATCCACCCAGGACACACGAAAAACGATTATTCGCTCCGGCTCCACGAGACGGTCGAGAATGCCGTGTTCCGCATAACGAGGGTTTTTCGTGATAAAGGGCCAGAGGCTCTCCATGACTTCCGTCACTGCCTGGAGATATTCGGGCTGTCCCGGATTATGCTCCGCCACGTACGCGCAGAATTCCTCGAAACTGCGATATTTCATTGGTTATTCCCCTTATGTCCTCTTGTGCTAAACCATTTTCCCAAGACAGGTATTCTGCCAAATAACTTGCGGAATCGCACTGAATTTATGTTCGGAATTGCGCGATGGAAAGCTGGATGCGCGGGACGTGTGGAAGAGGTGAAACATCGAAGCATCGAGCGTCTTGTTTTCCGGCAACAGGCTTTCAAAAATCATTTCAATGAGATGTCTACAGGAAAGCGAATGGGCAAGTCAAAGCGTGCCGGACCAGAGATGTTCTTGTTCTTCGTTATCATATTCCTGTTCTCCTCTCGTCCGTCTTTCAACTGTCAGCCCGGGATGCTGAAGTCTTTACTCTTTATTATTGTCTTCATTCTCATCCTTCTTTCGGGGTCTTGTCGTCCACCAGACGACGAGAATCAGTAGCGACAGCGCTACGCCGGCTTCAAGCAGTAATATCCACATAGGATCAACCATGATGTATATTAAGGGGAAGCCTCTGATGCCGCCACGAGCGGGATTGCTCGTTCAGAGATTTCCAAGATGAAACTTTAACCCAAAACTTCATGAAAGACCAATTACGCACACTTACTGTTGTCGCGCTACTGTTGCTCGGCGCCTGCAATATCATTCCTACTCCCCGTGTCACGGAGAAACCGGCCGAACCTCAGCCCAAGCCGGTGCTCAAACCCGCCGGCTGGGATACAGTAGAGGGGTGGAGGGATGACGAGATTGTGCCGGCACTGGATGCGTTCCTTCAGAGCTGCACCGTTTTGAAAAAAAAGGCGCTATGGCAGGAAGCCTGCATTCAGGCCGATTCCGTGAGAGGACAAGATAGCGATACGGTGCGCCAGTTTTTTGAAAGCTATTTTGTTCCCTATCAGGTATTGAATCCTGATGGTACCGAGAACGGCCTCATCACCGGTTATTACGAGCCTCTGCTCAAGGGGAGCCGCACACCTTCCGCCCGTTACCGCTATCCGCTTTACACAACCCCTGAAGAATTGCTGATAGTGGATTTGAGTTCCGTCTACCCCCAGCTCAAAAACATGCGGTTGCGGGGACGACTCGAAGGGCGCAAGGTGGTCCCCTTCTACAGCCGGGCTGAAATATCCAGCAATCCCCCAGCACTACAGGGAAAAGAACTGCTCTGGGTGGATGACGAGGTAGATCTGTTTTTTCTGCAGATTCAGGGGTCCGGGCGGGTGGAGCTTGAAAATGGCGAGATCGTGAGGGTGGGGTACGCGGATCAAAACGGCCACCCTTACAGATCCATCGGGAAACTGCTGGTGGATCGCGGCGAATTACCCCTGGAAAGGGCCTCTATGCAGGGAATCAAGGCTTGGGGGCAGAAGAATCCCCGAAAGCTGCCGAATATTTTGCATCAGAATTCAAGCTTCGTCTTTTTCCGCGAACTGCCGGATACGATATCGGGGCCGCTCGGCTCCATGGGGGTGCCTCTTACGGCTGGAAGAAGCCTTGCGGTGGATCCGCGGGTGATCCCGCAGGGCGCCCCGGTCTTTCTTTCCACTACCTGGCCAAATACCGACGAGCAGCTTCAACGGTTGATGGTGGCCCAGGACACCGGCGGAGCAATCAAAGGGAATGTGCGGGCAGATTTTTTCTGGGGATTTGGCCCCGACGCAGCAGAAAAGGCAGGGAAGATGAGGCAGACGGGGAGGATGTGGGTACTCATGCCAGTGGAATATATGCCCCAAGACTTTCCACCCGCCGCGCGAATACTGGGAAGCTCCAAATAAACCCGCGAATAGGAGGATGCAGGCGCTTCCCAGCGCCTGTCACCGAGTTATCTATTTCGCAGGAGCCGCGTTTAATTTCTTTTCTATCGTCTCCGCAGGAATCAATCCGGGCGTTACCGAGCCATTGGCAAAAATCAGGGTAGGGGTACCGCTTATATCGTTTTCTTTCCCTGCCTTGAGAATCACATCTATGGGCGTGGCGCAATCCTTGCTGGCGGGCATGATATTCCTGAGCATGAAATCTTCCCAGGCCTTGAGCCTGTCCTCCGAGCACCATATCGCCGTTGCGGTCGGGGTCGAACCGTTCAGCACTGGATAAAGCAGGGTATATATCGTTACATCCGTTACGTTAACCAGTTCCTTTTCCAGACGTTTGCAAAAAGGGCAGTTCGGATCGGAGAAAACGACAAGTTTGCGTTTCCCATTCCCCTTGACCGCCTTGATCGCATGCTGCAGGGGAAGAGAGCCTACATCTATGCGCCGAGCCTCCTTGATTTGTTGCAAGCGTTCGGAAGTCAGGCTTTCCTTCGTTTTCGGATCAATTACATGACCGAAAAAAAGGTACGAAGCCTTGTCGTCCGTATAGAACAATTCGCCTCCCACCACCACTTCGTATAGACCGAGATAGGGGGTTTTTTTTATGCTTTCGACCTTCTCTCCGGGAAAATTTGCCTGAAGCGCTTTTTTCAGGGATGCCTCGTCAGCGGAAGCGCTGGAAAGAAAGCATAGCAATAGAGAAGGCAAAGCGAGGGAAACGAGTTTTGAACGCATGGTCTTTACTCCGTTTTGGGATGGGATGCAGCCGGACGGCCCCGTAGTTGTGTAGGTGGTGTTCTGATGGGATGGAAAGGAAAAAGAATCAGCCGGGCTCAACTTAATGCCTGCTGCATCAAGCGGTCTTTTATCAGAGGCAACCGGTTGGTGATTTCCAGACCCAGATTGCGCAGGCGAATGAGCGTCGGGTGAGTGTGGTTGAACAGCTTCTGCAAGCCGTCGGTAACCAGCTCCATGGCCAGGATGTCTTCCTTGCGGGCGCGCTCATAGCGGCGCAGCAACAGGTAATCCCCGCAATCCGATTGCAGGCCGCGCGAGCGGATGACAGAGGCGAGTTCCTGCGCGTCGCGTAAACCGAGATTCACGCCCTGTCCCGCAAGAGGATGGATGCCATGCGCTGCGTCGCCGATGAGCGCAAGATGCGGCTGCGCCAGCTTTTTCACATGTACAAAATTCAGGGGAAAAGCGGCAGGGCGCGTAACGAGCCGCATCTCGCCCAGGGAATGTTGCGAGGCCCGGACGACGCGCTCGCATAGTTCCTTTTCAGGTAGCGCGAGCATCGTTTGCGCGAGTTCTTCCCTTGCAGACCATACCATGGACACCAGCCTCCCGGGCATCGGCAGCAGCGCCAGCACGCCATCGCGCCGAAACCACTGGTGGGCGACGTTATTATGAGGGCGCGTTGCCTCGAAGTTTGCCACCAAGCCCATTTGCTGGTAGGAATGCCGCGATACTTCAATACCTGCCTGTTCGCGTACCCAGGAATTCCCTCCGTCCGCCCCAACGATCAACCCCGCCTGCACGACAGTTCCATCATCGAGATGCAGCTCGGCGTTAGACTCGGCCCGGAGCATCATGGAACATTGCGCGGGACAAAAAACCTTGATCGAATTTCCCGGGCATTTGAGCTCTCTCCAGGCGGCATGCTGGAGCTGGCGGTTCTCCACTATGAAAGCCAGTTCGGGGACACCGATATTGTAGGCGCTGAAATCCAGCCGCGCGGCGTTGTCGTCACCGAAGACTGACATATTGTAAACAGGAGTCACACGCTCCTGATCGAGAGCGTCCCACACTCCCAGGTTTTGCAGGAATGCAGCGCTGCCCGGACTGATGGCGTAGACTCTGCTGTCCCAGCTCTCATCGGCGGGAAGTGGCGGTACGGGGCGGAATTCAACCAGCGCTATTTCCAGGCCGCTATCCTTGAGGGCAAGCGCCAGGCTTGCCCCAACCAATCCGCCCCCCACGATAACGACATCGAATTTCATGGAACCATTATACAGCCGCTTTCCCTTGCGCGGGGGTGCATGGATAAGGCGGAACGTCCGTTTTCCGCCTCGTTGGATTTATGAACAACAGCTACGCTTCCCCTGTTTTTATAATTGAATCAATCAATTGGATGGATTGGTGACGCCATTTCGAATCTTGACAGGAATGTGGCGCGAAGGCATAATGCCAGACCTTCCATATAACACGTGGCGAATTAGCTCAGTGGTTAGAGCAGCGGAATCATAATCCGTTGGTCCCCAGTTCGAATCTGGGATTCGCTACCACCCTGAATGGGTTGGTATTCTCGCCAGTCCATTTTTTGTTTGTATCTCCCCTCCTGCTTGTTCCATTCCGCAAACCGAGCGGACATCTGCGAATCAGTGCTCGCAGCGTCCCCCGGCATGCCTGCTATATTGAATTTGTATCCTGGTTTCACCCGAAACCGGATGCCATTATTTCAACCCAGGTTCAGGAGAAGCGTCATGCCATACGATACATTGAAAGATCTTCCGGACAACGTTACCAATGTCCTGCCAAAGCATGCGCAGGAAATATACAGAGCCGCTTTCAATAGCGCGTGGGATGAGTATAAGGACCCGGATGAGCGCAGGGGCCATGCTTCACGCGAAGAAACGGCGCACAGGGTAGCCTGGGCGGCCGTAAAAAAGGAATATGAGAAAGAGGGCGACGAATGGCGCAAGAAGAAATCCTAAATCCTGGGGCAGTGATTCTCTAATATAAAGCGGTGGCATACTCACCAACAGCGACTCAAACTGATACGGTTTTTCCGGGAACACGGTTTATTCAGTCATAGTTTGCCCATTTCAGTCCGTCTCTGAACAGGGACGAATTCGCATTCGCCCCTGCCAGGAAAACGCCTTTTCCGCGATCACTTCAAATCATTGTTTTACACAGAGGCCACTGCAATCCGCTCCGCCACGTGCCGGATCGCAATTGTCTGAAGGATCATCCACACACTTTTTGCCCTCGGGGCAGGGGAAGCCAGCTATGCCACCGCACATCTGCTTCGGTTCCTTCTCCCCATACGCCGAGCTTCCTTTCGGCGGATAATCGACCCGCTTGCCTGTTCCCCGCTTCCCGGATTCCGCTGCGCCTATGCTCACTGTCTCACGAACCTTGTGGGGTGCAACCGCATCCACGTCGATGGATTCGACTTCTCCATCAGTATGGCGAGCGGTATAAACGCCTACAACATCCAGAGGCACCGGGCTTTTCACGACCAGGAATCCTTCAAGAAAGGCGAAATCCACGCAGACGCCATCGATCGGGCAAAAGTAATTGGCGATATCAAAGCAATTCACCCCTACCGCCCCGTCCGGCTGAATGACCGCCTCCTTGAAAGGTGTTACATCAAACGGTCCCGGCTCGGAGCCAAACTGTGCGGCAAGCGCCACCTTGGCGGCAATGCTGATTTTCTTGTCGCTCGGGTTATGAATGTTGACCGTGGTGCGATAAGTGCCGCGCGCCAATGTTCCGTCCTGATGTGGCAGCAGCAATGAACACGCCACCTTCGCCGCATACTGATACTCCGTCTTGATTGTCTTGGAAGGCTTCATTGGTTCTGCCTGTGAAACGGGAATAACAAGCAGACCGCACAGTCCCATCAATGCGGACAGAAACCCCATCATTCGCAACTGTTTCATGACCACCTCCTTATTTTTGGAATTCGCACAAAGCCCGCATGCCTTCGAATATGAAAGTCATGAGCGGGCATGAAGCGTTTCTGGGCCGTCATTACTCCAGTGACAGGAGGGCATTCGGATTTCCAGATTTATTCATAGCAGTATTTGCTTTACAGTCAAGCTTGCTTCAAAAATCGGGCAGAAGCCTCGCTTTGCAGATTAATGCGGACTTTTGCCGTTTGACGTGGGGGTCAATTTTTTGAGGAGCGCCTTACACGATTTTTGCACCGACTCAAGCATGGTGTAGAGGTCAAGAAGATTGATGACGATATATTTGCCGCAATCCGGACAGGAAAGTCTCGGTTCGTACTTCAGCCGCAAGATTGTCTCTTCGTATTTGACGGAGCAGTAAGAACAAGTGATTGTGATTAACTCTGAATCCATATCGGGGGACATCGCACCTCCAGTTATCAGATCATGAACGTAGCCTCTTCCCATCATTGGCAATCCCTGTGAGCAACCTCGAAAAGTCCTCTGCGCGCTTGTGCTTGGAAGTATGAGCACTTCGGGCGGGTAATCTTTTTTGAGCCGTACCCATGAATATTCCGCAGTTTTCTTTTTTTTACTCCGACTGTAAAAATGCCATTGTGTGATCTATCGCACCGACGCGATGGGGTGCGCATATCAACCTTGTTTCAATCGAACGAATCGGATGGGATGGGCAGTGAGAAAGTTAATCTGGCAAAGTCATTGCATTGAGCAACAATAGAACCGTGACTGTCCACTTAGCGCTGGATTTCCAACTCCGGCTCGCCCAAGTGACGGCAGCGGTTCTTGAGCAGCCAATAACAATAATATGGCAAGTTAAAACACTTTTCATGTAGCAGGAGACGTTCTGTCTAAGGAACCCGATCATGAATTTGTTTGGTAGTTTGAAAAAAACAATATCGCTGTTCATTTTGGGGCTGACCGTTATTTTTGCTCTTTTGTTTTATAAAGAGGATCAGTTAAAAGAATTATTAACACAGAAGCCGGACTATCTTTCAGTACAGTATTTAAGGCTTCTGTTAAATATAAACCCTGATGATAGAAGCTTGCGCATCGAGCTCGCACGGCACTATATGAACCTCGGCCAACTGGATGAAGCTCGTATTGTGTTGGAGCCGTTGCTAAAAGAACCGGCAGAGTTAGGTGTCAGGCTATTGGTATTGGAAATTGGCTTCAAGGATTATTTATCCACAGCGGAAAACGATCCAGGTCGGAAAGCAAAATTAGCCAGCCTGCGGAACAGTATTGTTGAGATCAGTAAGGAGCGGCTTCCAGTTACTTTGTTGCCTAAAGTTATTAAACTTAGCCTGGAACTTGAGCAACCTGCTGTCGTTGCAGGCCTGTATTATCGCTGGTCAGCCGTGGTCCGTGATTCTTCTGAACGCCTGGAGAAATTAAAAGAATCGGCGAGGTGGTATATCGCATCAGAAATGCCCCGCAAGGCGGCGGAAATATATAACAAATGCCATGAGATGTCGAAGGACGCATCCCAGGCCCGGCAGTTTGCAATTCTAACCCTTCAAGCATTGCGGGAGACGGGCGATAGTAAGCTCGCTCTCGAATATTTCCGTAACTATCAGCAGAAATTTCCACAAGATCCTGAACTGGTAGATGAGGTTATCAGTATTAATCTGGCTGACAACGAGCCGAGGCGTGCATATGAAATGGGCATACTGCGGCTAGCGCTGGAGGCTAACGATCCTGTGCAAATTAAAAAGCAGCTCGATCGTGCTCTTGCGGTTGGGGAAATCCGGCCGGCTTTGGTTTTAGCTCAGCGGGTGGTTGAGATTGTTCCAGCCGATGAAAGCGCTCATGAAAGGGTGGGACGTATTGCAGAATGGGCTTTGATGCCAGAGATCGCATTGAAGGAATGGTTATGGCTGGCAAGAAATAGGAAAGATGATGCGGCCATCATGAATGCGGTTCGGCTTTCGGTAGGGCTAAAAGCTTACGATGCTGCTTTGGAACTGCTGACACAGTTATCAAACACACGGAAATTAACAAGCGAGGAAATGAACACCTTGTTATCTGCCTACAAGGAGGCGGGAAGCTTAGCTGATCACGTCAATTTTCTGAAATCCTATTTAAAGCGGTATCCTGAGGATTCACAGGGATGGGAAGCGTTGGCTAAAACACAGGAAAGTGCAGAACAATTAACTGATGCCGTGACGACGTGGCAACTTATCGGGGCACGTTTCAATCGCATGCCAGAGGCGGTGGCTCATCAAGCCAGATTAACGCGGAAAAACGGCAAACCCGAGAAGGCTCTTTCTATACTGTTATCAAATAAAAATAATGTGACCTCAAATGAGACGTATTTCTGGGAGATTTTAGGGGAGCTTTCGTGGGACCTGAAACGATTGGAGCATGGGGTGACGGCTTATGGCATTCTGTGGAAATCAGAAAATGCCAATGCGCTTGTTGCGGAACGGTTGATTCAGTTGATGCGAGATATGGGCAGGGCAGAAGAATCCATCGCGATCGGTGAAGAAGCTTATGATCGTCTCAAACAGCCTCGTTGGTTGCTGCTTGCTATGGATGTTGCTAATCAGGCAGGTTTGTCAGATGAACTAAGGCGGCTTTTTAAAGTGGCAATGAGTAAGGAGTCGCAGTTTCTGGACTCAGAGATGTACTGGCTCCTGCGCGCGGAGTTGAATACCCGGGAGAGCAAACCTGAAATAGCTTTAAAGCAGTATCAGCAAGCTTTAAAAGTCAGTCCGGCATCGACTACCGCAAAGGAAGGAATTTTATGGAATCTCATTGGCCGAGGTGATAAGCGGTTACTCCGGTCCTATATTAAAACCTGGCAAGCCGATGCCTCAAAAAACCGGTCTTTATGGGGCGTTTATGGAACCGCATTGGTCAAGGTTGGCCAGAACCAGGAAGCTCTGCCCTGGTTTGAGCGCAAGGCGCGGATCAATCCTGATGATTATCTCTGGCTGCTCAGCTATGCTGATGTCATGAACAGGGCTGGGTATAGGGATGGAGCGTGGCGTCTGCGTAAATACGTCCTGTTTAACTTAAGATCACGTCTCAAGGAAATTGGTAATGCGGTTTCAGCCAGGAAGATTAAGGAGTGGTTACGTCCGGAATATCTGGCTTTGATGCGCGACATGGAAGGCGTGAATGCTGATGTATCTATATTAAAAAAATTTCTGGCCAAAGGATACGACAATGCTGGAGTTCAAGAATTGCTGGTCGCTGCATACCTATCTCAGGAGAATTATCCGGCTGCTCGTTACTGGTTATTGCAAGAGCATGTTGCAAGACAGGAAACACCAGCGTGGCAGCGCCTTGCTTTAGCTCTGGGGGAAAATGATCTCGCTGCTGCCGAGCATATTCTTGAAAGCGAAAATGACAGGCTTTCGAACTTCAACAGAATGGAGACGCTCAGGCGTCTGGAGAGAAACGAGGAGGCGTTGTCATTTACCTATAAACTTCTTGATTCACATAAAGGAGACCCTGCACTGCAATCTTACCTCTTCAGTGTCAGGGATGATCTGATAGTAAAATCAAGCAAGCAAGTAACAGGAGGCGTTGACTTCAAGACGCTTGGACGTATAAATTTTATCGAAAGCCGAGCGCGTTTTAATATGCCTGGTTCAGGTGGGGTGCTGGCAGCGGAAGTAAGGCACACCTATCTGGATTCTTCAAATCCGGAGATTGTTCTGCCTGCACATAATGAAGTAGACATAATGGCGGAATTTAAGCATCCTCTGGGGCAAGGGGCATACCAGGTGAATGTCGGTGGCAACTTGAGAGAAGTGGATTCCATTGCTTACGGGGCAGTCAGGGTTAACCAGGATGTAACAAGCAGATTAAAAACCAGCTTGCGTATAGGAGTGAATGAACTAAGCCACGAAACAGGGGCGTTACGAGCGCTAGGGAAAAAAGATATGCTTTTACTGGGGGTGACTACTCAATTAACACCGCAAACATTCCTCCATGTAGATATCGATGGTCATCGCTATTCCACCAGGGAAGGAAATAACCTGGGTAAAGGCTATAAGGTGCAAACGATTCTGGGCCACTCTTTGCTTAGAGGCATTCAGGATTGGCAAATCAGACTTCAGGGATCATTGGAAAGAAACGACCTTACACAGACGACTCCTTCTGACTTAACTGGGGTATTGAGCCCTTCCTTGCCGGGTGTGGAGACGCTGATCCCACGGAGATTTGCTCTCATGGGCATGGGGACGAGTTTTCGCTATGGGCCGTTTGATCAGGGAGTGCTGCGACGCCCCTTCGTTCTTGGGGATGCGTGGACAGGATGGGTGTGGCCTGCTAATGATCTAGGGTATAACGCGCGTGTATTGATGGGGATATCGTTAATGGGATCGGATATTCTTAGCGCCAGCGTTTTTTATAGCAATGTCCAAGGCGGCAGGACTAATCAGGCTTATGCGGGGGCCGGCCTCCAATACTCCATTCGCTTCTGAATCCCCGGGGAAGCTGGGATAGATGAATAATTGCCCCCGCTTTTGGCGGGGACAATTCGGAACCTCCGAAACTGGGCGAAAACGACGCTCAACCAGTCAAACTGGAGCGTACTGCCCGGAGTGATTGCCGCTCACGAGCACCCGATTGTTCTGGCTCCTCTCGGGAAGCGCCAGAAGATTGATCTCCCATAGGTTAATAAAAACCCCCGCTTCACCGGGGGCACTCCACGTTCTCATTTAGCGGAGCTGTGATTGTGCTTCACAGAAGCACTATCATTTGGCAGAAAGCGATCCAGCGGCCCAACCCTCGAAATAAGTTGTGATTCGCCCTCGAAATAAGCAGCTGCGGCAAGAAGCGCCTGGGTGTCGCCGCCTTGACGTGCAACTAACTCGGCGGTCTCTCTGTATTGCTGTGCCAGGGATGCGGCCTGCTCGGAGTAATGCGGTTCTCGCGCCTTTAACTTATAGTCATTCCTCTTCAGTATCTCAATTCTAGTCGCTTTATTGATCTGGTTAAGTGCCTTTCCAATTTTCCCTATAGCCTCGTCTGGAACTGCATGTGCTGACCCTGTAGTTCCCAAGCCAATCGAAACGATAATGGCAAAAATCAGCAAGGTAAGGACAGTTCTAACCGAATGTATATAGTTCACCATTTTGAAAATCCTCTTAATTTAATCTTTACCGAAAAAATTTCTCGGAGTAGTGGATACTCATTGAGTAAGTCCCCGATTGACCCCATACGATGCGGGCGTTGTGGTTATGTTAATGCGACGGATAAACTGACCGCCGTATAGTTCCCCGCCGGAGATACCCGTGACAAAAAGAAGGGGTACGGCTACGTTTGCTGACAGGGTGACCTGATTGGTCGCGCGATTCCACACTGCTTGAATCGCCGCAGCTTTGGCTTTGAGACCTTCTTCAGTATTGTCCCCAATAAGATAAAAGGGATAATTTCTGACCGGTAGCTTGAAAAGCCGCTCGTACTGGGCGAAAACGGCGCTCAACCAGTCAAACTGGAGCGTACTGCCGCTTGCATCGTATTTGGCCACGTTCGTCTGATGGAAAAAATGAGGCCATTTGTTGAACATCAGCATGTGGCGTGATGCAGTATCTGCCTCTGCCAGTAGAATTTCCGCGTAATTACGGGGAGTGCAGATGGCTCCCGGTATTTCGCATGGATTCTGCCCGGCCTTTACAAACCTATCATGAAATATATAGTTGTACTCATCCACCAGCAGAGCTGGGTTCGTTACATTATAGAAAACGCTGGTGGGCCAGCGCGGCAGCATGACCCGGTCCGTATTGCTGCCATCGTCGTACTGAGTGATATATTGCTCGAGGTTCTGGCCCTTTTGCGATGAGTCCGAGGCAAGATAGTCCACGCCCAGGTCAGCGACGGCTTGGAGGAATAGTGGATTGGCGCCACCCTCGTCAAATGCCACGTCATCCGATTGAACGTCGAACATCTCCGGATGCAAGGCAGGATCCGCAGTGCATTTGCGGTCTTTCAAGCCGGAGTGATTGCCGCTCACGAGCACCCGATTGTTCTGGCTCCTCTCGGGAAGCGTCAGAAGATCCCAGACCTTCCGGTTCTTGGTAATTTCCGCCTTGATTGCCGCGATGGTAGTAAAGGTTTCATAATCACAGGGAGCATTAGCCGGAACCGGCGCCTTATCCATGTCGGCATGTGTAAAGGTGTGGTTGATGAAGCGGAATTGTGCTTTATTAGCCACCACTGCCGCTACCAGGTCTTCCGTCAGATTTGGAGCCAATGTCATTGCTTCCGGATCTACCACTGCCCCGGAACCGTTGAAGGCAAAATCCAGCTTGAAGGCCCCGGCTGTCGGATGAGCGGCACGAAAGGCGTTCTGCTGGCTCACTGCATTGGCAATATCGCCGCTGTTTAACCTATAGGTATTGGTAGGATGATCATTCTTGAGTTCGGAATCCCACAGGCTGTTGCTCAGAAACAAATCGTCCACGTGGGCTGCCATATGGACATAGCGCTTCCCAACGAAGACCCCTTGCGTCGCCCAGTTGACGAACTCATAGGCCAGAACTTTTGAGTGGATGAGAAATGAAGCATTCGTAATGGTCGAGATCATGACTTCGCGTGCGGGTGTAGCCTGGTTCGGCATCATGTACCGCACGACCGATACCAGCGCTTCGCCATTCTGGGTTTTGAGGAGGGGCTCAACAGTGGCTACGGTCCCATCCCGCATAGCGGTACCATCATTTCGAGGATTGGCGGCGAAGGCAAAGTCCGTAATTGGAAGTGGATTAGCCTGGTTCACATACTCAAAAATTTCCTTGCTGGCTGTGGTGGGCACGCTCCACGTACCCTCGTAGTTGTTTCCACTGGATGAATAGACAAGCCCGTAATCCAGGTAGATGCCAGAAGGAGGTCCCGGGTCCGAATAAGTAGCCGGCCACCCCGATAGCACTGCCTCGCGGACCCCGAAGTTTTTCTGGTAGTCATGAAGGATATCCCATTCGGAAGGCGTGAAGGCTGGGACCAAGTCAGAGTCGGTCAAGATAATGCCATTGTAACTACCTATGCACCCGGCATCCTGAGCTTTGCAGACGGCTCCGGTTGAAGAAGAGGCGAGCATTGCTGCCGTTAAATCCTGCGTGTTGGCATTGAATACATCGTATTGCACGCCCATTTCGTCAAGGACGGGCTTGATATAAGCAAATACAGGGTCTGTCGTTATATCGCCTGTCGTAATGAGCAATATCCTCAATTTGACAGCATTATCGGCAAATGCCGGCGATGCCCCAATTAAAGCCAGCCCCATTATCACCGAGACAAGTAACGAGCGTTTCAGACTCAAGTTCTCTTTCATGAATGAAATCTCCTTTTCGTAAACGAAGACAAAAAAATGGGGGATTCCCTAGTCCAGCATAGACCGGGGTATACAAAATCGCTGGGATATTGGGATAAGGTAAAAAAATTTTTTTAAATGGCTAAAACGGCAAAAAAGATGGCTTAATTGGCTTAAAGGGCTATATGACACGCGTTCACCCACTTTTTCCATCGAGCGCCTGAATCTCGTTGCTAATTGCTTACTTCCTCCTTCAGCTTCCGGAGTAGTTCTCACCCGAAAACGAATCTCATCGGTGCGGAAGGGATAACGTAAAATCCGTAGAATCGCCAAGGAGGGGGATAGTGCAACGACAGCGAACCGCGAGCTAGTCACAGTAGTGAAAGACAGCGGCACGATTTCTCTCGGTATAAGAACCGCATGCGTTTGCAAGGCGCTGTCAACGAGATATTTCCATCAGGAATGGACCTCGGATCTGGAGGCGGCGTTTATGGCTCCGGCTTCGAACTCCGAGTCACCTTACCGTTACTCCCGGACCAAATTATTAACTCTATTTGGCTTTATAAATTCCAATAGCTTCATAAATTCCAATTGAGGAAAACAATACAATGTCGGAAACCGCAACAAATACAATTTCTAATATTTCTTTGATCAAGTCCCTCAGACAAGTAAAAAGCGTAATTAAGCTGCTTGTTGGCATTACTCTTCTAAGTGCGAATATTTCTTTGATCAAGTCCCTCAGACAAGTAAAAAGCGTAATTAAGCTGCTTGTTGGCATTACTCTTCTAAGTGCGAATGTGAGCTTCGCCGAGTTCATTTTTCCATCTAGCTTATTAAATAAAAGAGGTTCATCGACGCCCCAGCCCCTGGAAGTTCTCGCTGTAAAAGATCAGCAGAGCTCGGACGATAATTCGGACAGCTATATAGAATTTGCTACCGATCAACTGGGATATGTGGGAATTTTTCGGTTCAATCTGCCAGCTAAACCTGATAAAACGATTCAGCAATTAATATTCCATGCAAATTACCGTGGGCGAGAAAAGTCTCTTCAAAAGTGGGAATTTCAATTACTTAATGTTAAAACTGGCAAGTGGGCCCATATTGCAGACAATGGCAATGTAAAAGATGGATTCTGGAGTGATATCCTCACAACGATAATAGAACCATCCCAATTTATTAACAGCCGGAATCAGATAACGTTACGCTACGTGACAAGGAATGGAGGAAACAATAGCCAACTTGATTTCATTGGGTTGGAAGTAAAAAGTGCGGTATCCGATCCATCTACAGATACCCTAGGGTCAAGCAATGATGCAGCTAGCAGCCAGCCGCCCACCGTTGTAAACGATGGAAACCGCTGGCAACCTGCCCCTGGATCAAAGTGGCAAATTCAGTACACTGGTACGATTAATACATCGCTCGGTGTCGACGTTTATAATCTCGATTTGTTTGATACAAGTGCAGCGGTTATCTCGGCACTGAGATCAACAGGCAAGCGAGTTATTTGTTATTTTAGTGCGGGGAGCCATGAAAACTGGCGTCCTGATGCTGCCTCATTTCCAATCGTGGTTCTCGGCCGGAATCTTGACGGCTGGGCAGGTGAGAAATGGCTGGACATAAGAAAATTGGATATTCTCATTCCCATCATGCGGGCGCGGATGGAACAGGCCGCGCAGAAAGGCTGCGATGGCGTCGATCCAGACAACGTTGACGGCTACAGCAACAATACGGGATTTGTCCTCAGCTACAACGATCAGTTGACTTATAACGTAGCCCTTGCTGAAGCGGCACATGAACTTGGGCTTGCTATAGGTTTGAAAAATAATCTCGACCAAATCAAGGATCTTGTGAATTATTTCGACTTTGCCGTGAATGAAGAATGCTTCCAGTACAGCGAATGCGATACACTCAAACCATTTGTTGATGCCGGAAAAGCTGTATTCGGTATCGAATACAATCTCGCGAATTCAAGCTTTTGCCCGCAAGCAAATACATTGAATTTCGATTTTCTAAAGAAAAACCTGTCTCTGGATGCCTGGAGGGAATCCTGCAGATAGTCACACCAACGTAGCTGCCGCCCCTCGAAAAGGACAGCAGCTCCCACCTTCATCACATCGGTTTAGAAGCAGGTGGGTTTCCGGAACGCCGTCTGTGGTTGCCAGCGGCGTTTGATTTCATTCCATCCCACCTACCTGGCTTGAGCGGCAACCCCTTCGCATGCGGATATTCCCGCCCGGAACTCGCGCCGAACCAGCCCTGCCTCGCGTCTCGCGCCCTTCCCCGAACAGGCCGCCAATCGCGAAATGCGGGGCGCATCTTGTTCCTGCTCCCCTCAGTTCCGATTCAATCTACCTATCCCCCTACATCAGTGCATCCTCAGGTTCGATCGAGCCGGTCCACTAATTCCTAATGCGGAAGCAAGGTTTAACGTTCGTATGATTTGTAGTTCAGGACCTTAACGGCAGCTCCACCTTTGCTTTCTTCAATTCCCACAGCAGAAAGCGAGGACGGCCATCATTCAATTGATGGTACTAAAGGATATTCAAGATACAGAAAATCACGCTCCAATCCCGCCCGTTATTCGTAAACATGCGGGAATAGCTATACACCTTTCTGGTGGGAGCGTGCATTGCTGTAGGAAATAAGATTTCGCTATGTGAAATAGCGCACATAGCGAGCTCCAGAAGTCTTTGTAATATGGATCTACTCAAAGCGGTACCCATTGTCAGGGCTGGAAAACTGGCGGTAACCCGTTCCGGAACGGTTGAGAGAGCAGGCGCTCTCTCTAATAGGCTAGACAAGTTAGCGGTCGCAATACGTCGCTTTGCATCGCTTGTATAGGACCAAATCTATAAGAAAGTGACCATTAATTAATTAGAAAAAGAGGTCTCGTTTATGTTTATCAGTAACAAAAAAATCATGGGCTTTGTTAATACAAAACTTAGATTTTTCGTTTTTATTATTTTGTTCAATTCTTTGACTGCCTGTTCAGTAATTGACATACAGAAAGGTCCCTCACTTTCTCCTTCCGAGCGTTGGATGATTTTGCCTTTTCAAAATTATTCACAGACTCCGCGGGTAGGCGAGCAAGTGGAAGAAATGCTGGCCACATTCCTCAGAATCAGAGGGATTACAAATATAGAAATGTACCAACAGTCGGATGCAGACAAGAGGGGGTGGCTTGAATTCGATGACCGGACACGCCAGGAAAAAGCATTGGTGTCCGCTATTAAGGATGATGTTTCTTATGTGGTTGCCGGAAGCGTTGATGAATGGCAATACAAACTGGGGGTTGGCAGCGAGCCGGTTGTGGGCCTGACGATACGGGTTATAGAGATTCCTTCTGGCAAAGTCGTTTGGTCTGCAAGTGGAGCGCGATCAGGTTGGAGTACAGGATCGCTCAGTGGCACCGCACAAAAATTGCTTAGAGAGTTGACTTCAAGGATCGAAATCACGGGAACGTGATTTCCATGACGAATGGAAAAGTCGATGATGCCGGGTAACGTTTTACAAAACAAATGGCTGGAATCAATCGCGGTCTCATTGTCGCTCCCAATAATTGGTTATGCTGTTGATCCGTCTGATCCTTTTTTCGTCGACTATCGGTTTCCCTGGCTGATTCTTGCTCCTTTGTTGATTGGTCTTCAATACGGGTTCGCATGCGGAATTGCTTCCGCGGCATTGCTCATAAGTGTCATTTCCATTGGGTTCTTTCTAAGATTGCCGCAAGTTCCTTTTTTTCCTAAGGAAATGGTTACGGGGTTGTTGCTGCTCACTGTGATTACGGCTGAGTTTCGTGAATCATGGGTCCGTAAGATACGGCTTTTAGAACATCAATACAATTATCTCAAGGTAAGGATGGACAAGTTTGCCCGCTCATACCATTTGATTAAAGGCTCTCATTATCAATTGGAACAGCATTTGGCAAGCCAGGCCAAAAGCTTGCGTTTATCCTTACTTGATCTGAAGAAGAAAATTTTGTCTCTGGAAGAAAATAGGGGCGAGCCACTAGCCGGTATTTCGGAGGATATTCTTAAAATTCTTGCCAGCTATGCCAATGTTCAGACAGCGGGGATTTATGCAGTAGACGAACAACGAAACATCAATGTTAACCCTGTTGCGCGTTTAGGACAGCCTCGCACGTTATCGAGCTCAGATTCTGTAATAAGAGAAGCGCTCAGTACTGGCCATGTTGCAAGTATTGAAGTGGAAAGAAACGATTCAGCGCCTGCCACTGGAGCCCTTGTGGCCATCCCGTTAGTGGACGTATATCAGAAAATCTGGGGGATGGTCGTTGTGAGTGAAATGCCGTTGTTTGCATTTCAGGAAGCTACTATGGATTTTCTCGCCGTTTTGGGAGGAAAAATAGGGGATCTTATCAAACGGCGAGCGGAATCTTATTCTCAGGACAATGATGGTAGAAAAGCGTTTGAAGCGCGGCTGCGCCGAATTCTCGGGGAACTGAAATACTTAAAGACAACTGCTGTCGCAATTGCCGTCACTATCAACACTGAAGAACTGCAGAGGGAATTTCTCGTTAAGTTTCAGAGCGAATTACGGGGCGTAGATGAAATTCTTATTGCCAAAGATAGAGATGACCGCTCCCTGTTTTTAATATTATTACCTTCTACGGACGTAACTGGCGCTAATGAATTCTTAAATCGGATTGAGCTGTCAAGGCCATCAGCGGACGCGATTTGTGAGGGCCCCGATAGAACAGCCTTCAGCTTTCGCGATGACAATATCAGAGTTTGTATGTGGATTTTACACAACAAAACCTCGTCGGAAGAGGTTTTACTGGAGATAGAGCGGTTTTGTAAGAACGAATTTATTTACAAAGAATTCAGGGAGTCAGAATGCCTATATTCATAATTCTGTCTAAGTTAATTCTACTCGGTATGGCCGTAGGGCTTGAAATATATGGTCTTCAACTGTTTTTCAGTCCCTCCATAGCCGAGCAGAATCTGATCACAGCCTTGTTTTGTCATTTTATTGCAAGCGCTGTTGCCGCCTATATTTTTCCCACGGTTGTTGTTCCTGGCCAAGCAGACACTTCGCTCAGAGCAACTCTTTTTTTCTTCGTGATAGTTTTTTATTTGCCTGTCCTCGGATTGATAGGACTGATTCTGGCTCTATCATTTGTAGGTTTTTCGTCCAAAAAACCAAAAAGCGCAAATTTGTGTATAAACATAAACAAGATTCGGGATCTTCCTTCTGACGCTGGCGTGACAGGGGGTCAGCCCGTCAACTCCCATAGCCTGTACGATCTATACAGATCCAGAAATCCTGAAATACGGCTGCAAGCTGTGTACGCAACATTGAAACTTAAGGATAGGGACGCAATACCATTGTTGCGTTTAGCGCTGGCCGACTCGATTGACGATATCAGATTGCTTGCTTATGCCTTATTAGATCGTAAAGAGTACAGATTGAGCAAGCACATCGAGAAATCCAAGCAGGATCTTGAAAATATAGAAAACCCCAGAAAGAAAAAACAATTGTGCCGGCAGATTGCAAACGACTATTGGGAATTGGCGCATCTCGGACTGGTCCAAGGTGAAGCTAAAAACCATGTTCTCCGAATGGCCTACAAATACATTGAAATGGGTCTCGGATACTCTCCCCAGGATTCCGGGCTCATTTTCCAGTATGCTCAAATTTTGCTGAAGTTGGGAAAATACCAGCAGGCCCTGGAACAATTTAAAAAGGCCGAGATTTTCGGAATTGAGTGTGTCGGCTTACTGACCTATTACGCAGAGATAGCCTTTTATACCCGCCATTATCATGAAGTGAAACAATTAATGACGGGGATAGAACTTCCCGCAGCTTATCCCCTTTTGACTACCGCAGCACGGTTCTGGCAGAAAGAGGGTTGATGCAGAAGCAACAGAAAGATGCTGATATCACGCTCTTGCTGGAAGGCACCTATCCTTTTATCAGGGGTGGGGTTTCGGGCTGGGTGCACCAGATTATCGCAGAGTTGCCGCAGTACACATTTTCTTTAGTTTTTCTGGGATCCAGGAAGAGTGATTATGGCGAACTGAAATATGTTCTGCCCGATAATGTCGTTCATCTGGAATGCCACTATCTGTGGGAGCGTCTTTCTTTATCTAAAGCCAAGGGCTGCAAAGGTAATAATGACTACATTCTGCGTTCAGGAAAGCTCCATGAGTGGTTCCGGAATCCATGCTCGGGTTTCGATGAGGTTGTCCTAAAGAACCTTTTGGTTTCTTTGGGGCAGCCGTCCGGCTTCACTGCAGAGGAGTTTTTCCATAGTGATGCGTCCTGGCAGCACATTTGTGAGTATTACGACAAATATAACGCAGGGAATTCATTCATTCATTACCTGTGGGCAATCAAAGCGACTCACGCTCCACTGTTTATGCTTGCCTCGGTGGCTAATCAGTTTTCTGTTGAGACGAAAGCATTTCATACCGTTTCGACCGGCTTTGCAGGTTTTCTTGGCATATTACTGCATTACAGAACGGGGCGGCCGCTTATTTTGACGGAGCATGGCATCTATACGAAGGAAAGAAAGGTGGACTTGCAGTCCCTTTTCATTAAAGAACATCGTGATTCGTTAAGCGATGCTCTTTATATGGGAATGCAATATCAGGAATTATTATGGATAAGATATTTTGAATCACTTGGGCGCCTTATTTATCAAGCCTCAAATCCGATCATTAGCCTTTATGAAAATAATAGGAGGCGCCAAATTGCCGATGGTGCGGATGGTGACCGCACTCAGGTTATCCCTAACGGAATGGAAATGCAGCGTTTTCTTCCTATACGTGCGGAACGGCCAGAAAAGATTCCACTCGTGGTCGGATTGCTTGGAAGGATAGTGCCGATAAAGGATATTAAAACCTTTATTAGAGCCATGAGTACGGTTGTGCTTCAACTTCCTGAAGCTCAAGGCTGGCTGATCGGACCTGAAGAGGAAGATCAGGAATATGTGGCGGAATGCAGAAGTCTGATTCAGGAGCTGGGACTGGAAGGAAAAGTACGTTTTCTGGGGTTCCAGCAAATCAGCAACGTGCTCCCTCGTCTAGGGTTGCTTGTACTGACGTCGATCAGCGAAGCCTTTCCTTTGGTGCTGCTCGAAGCTTTTGGCAGCGGTTTGCCGGTCGTGACGACCGATGTGGGTGCGTGTCGGGAAATCATCGAGGGGGCCAGCGACGAGGACCGTGCTTTGGGATGCGCAGGTATTGTAACGCCCATCGCGGATCCGGAAGCCACCGCTGCTGCTGTGATTACATTGCTGACAGACGGGGAACGTTGGCATGCAGCACAGAAAGCGGGTATTCAGCGATTTGAAAAATATTATACGCAATCCAGAATGCTCGACAGCTATAAGAAGATTTATGACCAAGCGATAGCACAATAAGTTATCCCAGCTGTGTAAGGTCGTGACCGGGCCCCTTTGTTTGTTTTTCCCTCCCTTTTTTAAACTTGAGGTCCGGTTAATTCCGACAAATGTTGCGCTCCTACCAATTTCCCAAACCAGTTTTCGGCGCTTCGGCAGGCATGAAGATGATAGCAAGTGGGCTATGCAGCATGTGCCCTCTGGAGTTTTTGCAATTCCTGACACCAAAAGTCTCCGAGTTCTGGGCGGGCTCCGATAATGGCTGGTATTGGGTTTAGACTACGTGAACTGACAGGCACTGATACTCTATCAGGGCTTACGCTCGCTTATGGTTTTGCGGGGATTATAGGTTCTGGCCCATGGGTATTGTCGATTGTTGGCATCCTCTTAATCGGCATCATCAACACGGAAAACTCAACCGCTCCTTATTATGTTGAGCAGTTTCAGATATCCATAACTTATTTGATGGCGATTTCTTTGATTCTGACCAGTCCCTTGCAACTGATGATCACACGCTTTATTGCTGACAAGTTGTATGAAAAACAGGACGAAAAGGTTTTACCGAACCTAACAGGGGCCATTTTTATTGTAGTGATTGTCAGCGGAACGATTGCGGCTCTATCCCTGATTTACCTGTTTAGCGGATCGGTGCTATATCGTTTATTGATGCTGGCCGGGCTGGTTATCCTTTCTACCATTTGGATTGTAGTGATCGTTTTATCGGGGCTGAAGGCTTACCGTGCAGTTTTGTTAGCCTTTCTGGTAGGTTATGGCGTAACAGTATTGGCTTCTATGGAAATGAAGGCATTTGGGCTGGAAGGACTGCTTTCCGGTTTTGTTTTGGGGCATGCCATTTTATTGTTTATGCTCCTGGTTGTGGTTTTTCGCTCGTATTCAAGGGATAAGTTGATGGCCTTTGATTTTTTACAGCGAAGTCAGATATTCCCGAGCCTAGCGATTACCGGCTTTCTTTATAACCTCGCTATTTGGGTTGACAAATTTATTTTCTGGTTTAATCCTCAAACCGGCGTTGCGGTCATTTCGCCCCTCCGGGGCTCGCAAATTTATGACCTTCCAATATTTCTTGCATATTTATCGATCATACCGGGAATGGCGGTATTTTTGCTGCGCATGGAGACTGATTTTGTAGAACAGTACACAAAGTTTTATGCAGCTATTAATGGCGGCGCTCCCTTAAAGCCTATCTTACAAATCTATGAAGAAATGGTCCTGACAATTCAGAGAGGATTTATTGAAATCTTTAAGGTACAAGGAATGACCATCATTATATTGCTGGCAGTAGGGGAAAAATTGCTTGAATGGGTAGGAATATCGCCTTTCTATAGCATGCTGTTAAATATTGACCTTGTTGCGGTGGGTGTTCAAGTATTATTGCTGGCTGTTCTAAACATATTATTTTATTTCGATTATCGTAAAGATGCCTTGTATCTCTGTTTGCTATGTGTCACCTCGAACATTGTATTCACCCTTTTGAGTCAATACCTTGGGCCCGCATTTTATGGCTACGGTTTTGCCTTGTCGGTTGTAACAACGACCCTGGTGGGGATGATCATCGTTTCAAAAAGACTTAATGGGCTGGTTTACGAAACATTCATGCTGCGTTAAATCAACTATGCTTACGTATATAAATAATCACTGACAGACCCCGGGAATGAGTGATTTTCATCGACGTTCCATCGATTGATGAAAGGCAGTCCGATATTTGAGATCCGGAGACGAAAGGGTGATCGTATTTATATTTATTGGGATAGCGATGTAATGGCGGTAAGCAGAAACGGTGTTAACCATAATTATGAATTGAAGACAAGTTCGCTCATGCTCTGGTAATTTGGCGAGTCGGCAGAGGTATGTTTGATTAACTGTCACTGGCCGTAGCCGAATATGAGATGGGGATTCTGGAAATGGGTTTCAGGAAATGCCCATGACGGTCATCAATGGGATAACGCCAATGATGAAGTACCAGTCGACTTTCGGGAATCATTATGCTTTTTTAAGGCTCATCTCTAGCATGCTTTTATCCTCTATCTGCTTGCCCGCATACGCGAGTACCGCGATTTTCTACGGCCGACCTGCCCCGGTGGATCTACTTTCACATTTTACGCAGGTCATAGTAGAACCCGAGAACATGGATAATGTGGATTATCTTTTTGACAAGGGAACTAAGGTATTTGCCTACGTCAGCGTCGGAGAAGTCCATGCGACACGAAGCTGGTATTCAGAGATCCCGCAAAGCTGGTTTATTGGCAGTAATAAAGAATGGGGAAGCAGTATCCTCGACCTGACTCAGCAAGGATGGCATGACTATCTTCTTGACAAGTATTTGTCCCGGTTATGGGAACAAGGTTATCGTGGATTTTTTTTGGATGGACTGGAGACATACCAGAGGGTTGCGGTTGAACCTGCTGCCCGGTTAAACCAGGAAAAAGCATTATCCAATCTGATTAAAAGTATACATGAGCGTTTCCCGGGAGTTGAACTTATACTTAACCGGGGTTTCGATATCTTGCCGCATGTAGGCCAGTATGCGGTTGCATTAGCCGCCGAATCGCTATTCCAACGCTGGGATCCGATCGATTTGGAATATACGGAAGTTGCTGAGCCGGATCGTAACTGGCTCTTACAGAAGTTATGGCAGGCACGAGATCGGTATGAACTGCAAATAATCGTTATTGATTACGTTGATCCAAAGCAGAAGGATTTAGCGCGAGCTACCGCAAAAAAAATATCTGATCTGGGCTTTACGCCCTGGGTGGCAAACCCCGCATTGGATATTTTCGGCATTGGCAAGGTGGAGATATTCCCTAGACGCATCTTGGCGCTCTATGACGGGCACGAATATCCGGAAGGGCTGCAGCAGACGGATATCCATAAATTGCTAGCCATGCCACTGGAACATCTGGGTTATACACTCGATTATCTGGACGTGAATGCTGGATTACCCGGCAATTTATTGACAGGGCAATATGCCGGAATCGTGAGCTGGTTCAACAACGATGCTTTATTGCACCCGGCGGTTTATAGAGACTGGCTGTTGCGGCAGATGGAGGCTGGGGTAAAAGTTGTTATTCTCGGAAATTTAGGTTTTAAAGCTGATAATGCTTTTTTAAAGCATCTAGGGGTGGAACTAAGTCAGTCGGAATCCCTGGAGGGCTCACTTATGGTCAGGGGGAGCGATAAAATTATTGGTTATGAGGCGAAACCTCAACCAGTGACACGGGGGTTCACTGCCTGGCAAGTATTGGAAGATGGTGTTCAAAAGCATCTAAGTTTTACAGGTCAATCGGAAGAGCCGGTGGTTGCAGTATTTTCCGGGAATTGGGGCGGGACCGCCTTGCATCCTTATGTGATAGAAGCTGGTTACCAGGGGCTGAAACGATGGATCATCAATCCATTTGAGTTTTTAAGCACTGCTCTTGATGTAAAAGGAATACCCGTACCCGATGTCACGACCGAGAATGGCCGGCGTTTATTGCTGGTACAGATTGATGGTGATGGGGCTGGGAATAAAGCAGAAATACCTGGAACGCCGTTGGCGATAAAAGTCATCCAGGATCAATTCTTGCAAAAATATAACCTGCCTTCTACGGTTTCCATAATTGAAGGAGAAACGGCGAACCGCGGCTCCTCAGACAAGGTAACTGAGGCCGAGAAAATAGCACAAGATATTTTCAAGTTGAACCATGTTGAAATAGCAAGTCATTCCTATAGTCATCCTTCCGCATGGTTTCCAAAGAACACTATTGATGCTGATGGAGATGAGTATCAGCTTTCTGTCGATGGATATGGATTTGACTTGCATCGGGAAATCGCCGGATCCGTGGAATATATTAATAACACCTTGGCGCCTGAGAACAAGCGGGCGCGTGTTTTCTTATGGACCGGGGACGGGCTGGCAAGCAGAGAGGCTCTAGCTTTAGCGCGTTCACTTGGGTTGGAGAACATGAATGGCGGCGGCGCGACGATTTCCAATGATGAAAAAACCGTGACACGTGTGCCCCCCCTGGGTTATGTAATGGATGACCAGCTCCAGTTATATGCCCCCATGGCGAGCGAGCATGTTTATACAAACAGATGGCAAGGTCCCTTTCACGCATTTAGTCGCGTCGTCGAAACCATGCAACTCACTGACCGCCCCCTTCGTTTGAAACCATTGCATATTCATTATCACTTTTATTCAGGAAGTAAAACGGATTCCATCAATGCGCTGAAATCCGTGTATGAGTGGACTGTTAAACAGGAACATCGACCTGTCTGGGTCAGCGAGTACGGTCAGAAGGTAAATGAATTCCGCAATCTTACAATGTCTCGCCGTGTCGATGGTGCCTGGGATATTAGAGGGCTGAATACACTACGCACGTTACGTCTGCCAGTGTCGACAGGGTGGCCCGATTTGGAAAGATCGGAGGGGATTGTAGGGGTCCGTGATGCGAGTCAAGGGCGATATGTGCATCTTTTGCCTAATCATGGTCAAGTGCTGCTGTATATGACACCCGAGCTTCCCTTATCTCCTTATTTATCCCACAGCAACGGGGAGATTGACGAATGGCAGAAAATGTCAGGGGGCGTTAATTTTCGAATGCGTGCGCATACGCCATTAGAAATGACGGTCGCATCTGAAGGAGAGTGCCATATCAATTGGTCCGGTGGCACTCTGGAAGGGCAGCGCGAGGGTCAAGGCTGGAAATTTGTTTTTCCAGTGGCCGATTCCGGGGATGCGACCCTCGTGTGTTCTTGATTGACAAAAAGTTTTATTGTCTGTGCGGCTGCGTAAGCAGAGTTTGCGGTCGTACTGACCTCGTCCCTCAGGATTTAGCAAAATCGTTAGTAGAATTTCGGTGTGTGGCGTTCGCCTCGAAATCAGCACCGATCAGAAGTATAGGAATTCGAACTCCTTCAACTGGCGTGGCAACCTCACCCTCCTTTAGGGCAAAAGAATCTCCTGCTCGGTAAATTTGCTCTTCTCTTCTTTGCGTCATGACTCAAATGCAGCCACTGCCATCTCGATTGCTTCTTCAACTCGATTCCGGGGATTGGACTTCCTCCGGTTAGCGTCAATAAGGACATCAATACCTGGCAGATTAAGCCTGAACTGCTACAGATTTTTTCAGGTCGATCAGCTATCTTCGCTTGGAGCACTTGATAGTGAGATTATTCCCCCTTATACCCCTATTTTTTATCGTGTCGCCCTCCAACGCCACGGGAATTTCGTCCGACCCTAACGCTACAGGTATCGTATCCTCCCCCAACGTCAAGGGGATCTCGTCCAATCCCGGCGCCCAGGGGATTTCATCCGACCCTAACGCCACAGGAACCTCGTCTGACCCGAATGCGAAGGGGATCTCGTCCAATCCCAATGCCACAGGAATCGTGTCCTACCCTAACGCGCCAAGGACTATATTCCACGACGTCTCGGGGCTCTTGAACGAAAAAATCGAGTGGTCCGATGTTCCGGCAGAGGTGCAAAAAACGATAACTGAAAATGGAGGTAGCGGAAATATCGAAGAGATCAAGAAAAAAACCGAAGCGGTCGGTGGCGGATTGAAATCGATTTATGCAGCCGAAGTAAGAAAAACCGATGGTTCGAAGATTGAGATAAAGGTTGATGAAGACGGCAACCTTATTGAAAGCGACAGAGATTAACCACTCCCCCGGCTATTGCAATCTTTAATTCCTGCCCGGCTACGAATGAAATCCCACCCCAACTCCTGTAATTCTACTGTTCCAGCACCTTGCACAGAAACATCATGCGAGTACGCATGCAATAATGCGAGGGCAGTCACAGTTAGTTTCTCAAGAGCTTGATCCGTCAAAAAATCTGACCAGGGGAAGCCGCGGACTATCTGTGGCGGCATTTTCGGATAACGAGCAGATATGGCTCTTTCCCGTGAGTTGGTTTGTAGGGCTTCCCAGAAGGTTTTCCGACAGCAGTGCGAGTAAATGGCCCATTAGGGTATCTAGGCTGGCGGTATATTGAAGTACCGCCAAAAATACCGATGAGATTAACGGTATGTCGAGATACCTATGATTTCGTGAGAGGACTAGCCAAAAAGCAAAATAAAGGGCTTAAGAGAGAAGGTAATAGGTTGAGAGGTAAACTAGTGGTGCCGGGAGGGGGAATCGAACCCCCATGACCTCGCGGTCGCGGGATTTTGAGTCCCGTGCGTCTACCAATTCCGCCATCCCGGCAAAGCTTTTCCTGTTCTTTACAGGAGGGGCATTATCACTGAAAACCCCATTTGCGGCAACCCGTAGCGCGATTCCTGCTGCCGTATAATACGTCCAATGAAAATTCAGGATTTCGACTTCGACCTTCCTCCTGAACTCATTGCGCAGTTTCCGGCCGAGAAGCGGGGCAATAGCCGCATGCTGCATCTCGACGCCACAAGCGGCGCACTGCAGGACAGGATGTTTGCCGACCTTCCATCGTATTTGCGTCCCGGCGACGTGATTGTCTTTAACGATACCCGCGTCATCAAAGCGCGCCTGTATGGCGTGAGAGATACCGGCGGCAGGGTCGAGGTCCTGGTGGAGCGTGTGCTGGACAGCCATTGCGCGCTGGCTGCTATTCGCGCCAGTCATTCACCGAAACCGGGATCGAAGCTTTTCCTTGCTGGTGCGATAGAGGTCACCGTCCTGTCCCGTGAGCACGGTTTTTATATCCTGCAATTCGAGCACGAGAGTGGGGTCATGGAGTTGCTGGAACGTTACGGCAATCTGCCTTTGCCTCCCTATATATCGCGCCCCGTGGAAAAATCCGACGAGCTGCGGTATCAGACCGTTTATGCGGCTCGACCGGGTGCAGTGGCGGCTCCAACGGCGGGACTGCATTTCGATGAGCACATGCTGGGGTTGTTGCGCAAAATGGGTGTGGTGATGGCGCATGTGACGCTGCATGTGGGCTCCGGCACTTTCCAGCCGGTGCGGGTGGAAAATATTGCCGATCACAGGATGCACAGCGAAGTTTTTTATGTCTCTGCGGAAACCGTGGAATGCATTAGGCATGCGAAAGCCGAGGGCGGCCGGGTACTGGCAGTGGGCACCACCTCGCTCAGGGCACTGGAGGCCGCGGCAGCATTCGCGGGCGAGCGGGCGGAAGCGGATAATGGGGATGGCGTTCGGATAAAATGCGGAGCCGGCGAGACCGATATTTTCATTACGCCGGGTTATCAGTTCCGGGTAGTGGATTGCCTGCTGACCAACTTTCATTTGCCCCGCTCGACCTTGTTAATGCTCGTGTCCGCATTCGGTGGCGTCGAAAATATCCGGTGTGCGTATCGGCATGCGATCAAAGAACGCTATCGCTTTTTCAGTTTTGGCGATGCGATGCTGATCGGAAGGGCAGAGGGGATATAGATTAAAGCCTGGAATAACACTCCGCGGACAGAATCGTTTGCCTTCAGTCATAGCGCTATCTTCTAAAAAACTGCTTGGTCTTCTTTCTATAAAACTGCCATATTCAGTAGCTTGACCCATGAAATTTCAATTGCATCGAACTGATGGCCTGGCCCGTCGCGGTACCTTGTCGCTCACGCACGGCGTTGTGGAAACGCCCGCTTTCATGCCGGTGGGTACCTATGGCGCGGTGAAAACAATGTCACCGGCAGATTTGCAAGTCATCAACGCACATATCGTGCTTGGCAACACCTTCCACTTGTGGCTGCGCCCCGGTCTCCAGGTCATTGAAGCGCATGGTGGATTGCACCGGTTCATGGGGTGGGACGGGCCCATACTGACCGATTCCGGTGGGTTCCAGGTATTCAGCCTCGGCGTTTTGAGAAAAATCACGGAGCAGGGGGTGAAGTTCAAGTCTCCCGTCAACGGTGACACGTGCTTTCTTACGCCCGAGGAATCAATGCGCATCCAGTATGTGCTCAATTCTGACATCGTCATGATATTCGATGAGTGTACGCCTTATCCTGCGGATGAGCGGGCGGTGGGGGAATCCATGGAGTTGAGCCTGCGCTGGGCGGAGCGGTCAAGGCAGGCGCATGATGAAGGTGGAAACCGCAATGGGCTGTTCGGTATCGTGCAGGGAGGGATGTACGAAAAACTGCGCGATGAATCCCTGGCAGGGTTGCTGGACATCGGTTTCGATGGCTATGCAATCGGGGGACTGTCAGTGGGAGAGCCGAAGGCCGACATGCGGCGTATCCTGAGACATACCGCTCCAGGGCTGCCAGCAGGGAAGCCCCGATACCTCATGGGGGTAGGTACTCCAGCTGATATCGTGGATGCGGTGGCGCAGGGTATGGACATGTTCGATTGCGTGCTGCCGACGCGCAATGCGCGCAATGGATGGCTGTATACGCGAACCGGAGTCATCAAGCTGCGCAACAGTCAGTATCGCCTCGATACCCGTCCGGCGGATGAACAATGTACCTGCTATACTTGCCGGCATTTCAGCCGCGCTTATCTGCATCATTTGCAGCGAACCGGCGAAATTCTGGGTGCGCGCCTCAATACACTGCATAACCTGTATTATTATCAGCAGTTGATGGGCGAAATCCGCACTGCAATCGAAAACGGGCAGTTCCAGGAATATGCGCAAGCATTTCAAGCACAAACGGCATCGTGATAAAATCACGTTCTTTTTATCCCATTACCGGAGAATGTCATGTTGATTAGTGCAGCCTACGCTCAGGCCACCGCACCTGCCGCACCGCCCGGAGCCGATTTCATGAGTCTGCTCCCGCTGATCGCCATATTCGTCGTGTTTTACCTGTTGCTGATTCGTCCGTAGACGAAGCGTGTCAAGGAACAGAAGCTGATGATCGAGGCGTTGCAAAAAGGGGATGAAGTGGCGACTGCGGCGGGCGTGCTGGGTCGGGTAGCCAGGATCAGTGGAAATTACATCGTCTTGCAGGTTGCCGAGAATGTGCAGATTGTCATACAGAAATCCTCTGTTCAAACCCTGCTCCCCAAGGGAACATTGAATACCATCGAAAAAGAATAATTGAAACTATTGTAAACGCCGTATGGCGCGGTCGCTGCACTCTCCTCCTCCTCTGGCTACTCCGAAAACATGAACCGCTATCCTGCCTGGAAATACCTCTTTATCGCGGTTTCGATACTGCTTGGTCTGCTCTATACCCTCCCGAATTTCTATGGAGAGTCGCCGGCGGTGCAGATTTCGCCCCTGAGGAATGCGGCCAAGGCTGATACCGGGTTGTTGAATCGCGTCGAAGAGGCACTTAAAAAAGCCGATCTCCCTACTACCGGCATGTTTCTGGAGGGGGGCAGCATCAAGGTACGCTTTGCCGATACCGATACGCAGATCAGGGCAAGGGACGCACTGCAGTCGCTGCTGGGCAATGGCTACATGGTGGCACTGAATCTCCTGCCCAATTCTCCCCAGTGGCTGACCAGTATAGGCGCACTGCCGATGTATCTCGGGCTCGATCTCCGCGGTGGCGTCCATTTTCTGCTGGAAGTGGATATGAAAGGCGCCCTCTCCAAAGCCCTTGACCGCTTCAGTTCCGATATCCGCGGCAGCTTGCGGGAGAAAAAAATTCCCTATGCAGGCCTCGACAAGCGCGGCTCGCTGATCATCGTCAAATTCCGCAATGCAGAATCGCGCGCGCAGGCAGAGGCGGAAATCAAAAAGAACTATCCTGACCTGGATTTACGGGAAGAGAATGTCAGCACCGAGTTCCATCTGGCGGCCACGTTGAGGCCGGAGGCACAGAAGCGCATTCAGGACGCCGCCGTACAGCAGAACATCACGACCCTGCGCAATCGTGTCAACGAGCTCGGTGTGGCTGAGCCTATCATTCAGCAGGCCGGAGCAGACCGGGTGGTAGTGCAACTGCCCGGTGTGCAGGATACCGCCAAAGCCAAGGATATTCTGGGGCGCACCGCGACACTCGAAGTCCGCATGGTTGACGAGGAACACGACCTCAGCGCGGCACTGAGAGGGCAGATTCCCTTTGGCTCCGAGCTGTACAGCGAACGCGGAGGCGGGCCATTACTGGTAAAGAAACAGGTAGTGCTGACAGGTGACCGGATCAACGATGCGCAGCCGGGCTTCGACAATAATAACCAGCCCGCGGTGCACCTCAACCTGGACAACAGCGGAGCCCGCATTTTCCAGCAGCTTACCCGCGATAACGTCGGCAAGCGCATGGCCATTCTGCTGATCGAGAAAAACCAGGCCGAAGTGATCACCGCGCCGGTGATCCGGGAAGAAATCGGCGGTGGAAGGGTGCAGATCAGCGGCCGCATGACTTCCGAGGAAGCGCGGGATGTGGCATTGCTGCTACGCGCGGGCGCGCTGGCTGCTCCCATGGATATCGTCGAGGAGCGAACCGTAGGCCCGAGCCTGGGTGCGGAAAACATCGAGAGCGGATTTAACTCCACGCTCTATGGCTTTGCCGCCATCGCCGTCTTCATGACCATCTATTATCTGGTATTCGGCTTCATCTCGGTATTGGCACTCGGGGTCAACCTGCTGCTGCTGGTCGGCCTGCTTTCGATTCTGCAGGCAACGCTCACGCTGCCCGGCATGGCTGCTATTGCGCTTACCCTGGGGATGGCCATTGACGCCAATGTGCTCATCAACGAACGCATACGCGATGAACTGAGAGAGGGCATGGCGCCGCAGGCGGCGATAAACGCTGGCTACGAGCGTGCCTGGGCGACCATTCTCGATTCCAACATCACTACCCTGATTGCGGGTATCGCTTTGTTTGCATTCGGCTCGGGCCCGATAAAGGGATTTGCAGTGGTGCTGTGCCTGGGTATCCTGACTTCTATGTTCAGCGCGGTGATGGTCTCGCGCGGATTCGTCAATCTGGTATACGGCAGCCGCCGCAAACTGGAGCGGGTTTCCATTGGGCAGGTGTGGAAGCCTGTGACCAACAAGCGCTGACAGCGAAAAAAAAGCGTACCTTTGGAGAAAATAAGGGTCATCAATGGAATTTTTCAGGTTCAAGCGCGATATCCCTTTCATGAGCTGGGGGAAATATACGACGGCCATTTCCCTGGTTACTTTTATTGCGGCGGTATTTTTCCTTGTTACCAAGGGGTTGAATCTGGGGGTTGATTTTACCGGCGGAACGGTCATGGAAGTCAGCTACACCCAGCCGGCGGATCTCAACCGCATCCGGGGCACCTTGATCAAGCTCGGAATGGCTGACGCCAGCGTGCAGAATTTCGGCACTTCGCGGGATGTGCTGATACGCTTGCCAGCCAAGGCCGACATGTCGAGCGCAAAGCTTTCCGAGACAGTGATCGCCGCGTTGCATGCGGATGATGAGACGGCGGAGTTGCGCCGGGTAGAGTTTGTAGGCCCTCAAGTGGGCAAGGAATTGGTGGAAAACGGCGCACTGGCCTTGCTGATTGTGTCGCTGGGGATCGTCGCTTATTTGGCAATGCGGTTCGAGTGGAAATTCGGTGTTTCCGGCATCATCGCCAATTTGCATGACGTCGTGATTATCCTGGGATTTTTCGCATTCTTCCAGTGGGAATTTTCACTCACGGTTCTTGCCGCCATACTGGCGATTCTGGGGTATTCGGTAAACGAATCGGTGGTGGTATTCGACCGGATACGCGAGAACTTCCGTAAAATGCGCCGGGCATCGGTGGCGCAAGTCATCGACAATGCCATAACCCGAACCATGTCGCGTACCATCATCACGCATGGCAGCACCCAGATGGTCGTTGTATCGATGCTGCTTTTCGGCGGCGAATCCCTGCATTACTTCGCTCTGGCCCTCACCATCGGCATTCTGTTCGGCATTTATTCCTCTGTGCTGGTCGCAAGCCCCCTTCTCATGCTATTGGGTGTTTCGCGCAAGGATATTGTCAAACCCGAAAAGAAGCCTGAACCGGAAGCGGTACCTTGAACCGGAATCCATAAATCAAACTCAGGCTTTTCCCTCTGGGGGGCCTTTCATATCCATTCAGTCCATTTTGGAAATTATTGCCACCTTTATCGACATCATCCTCCACCTGGATAAACACCTGATCTGGCTGGTGGAGAATTATGGCAGCTGGGTTTATCTCATACTGTTCCTGATAATTTTTTGTGAAACAGGCTTGGTGGTGACTCCATTCCTGCCAGGGGATTCGCTGCTGTTTGTCGCGGGCGCCATCGCAGCTACAGGGGCGATGGAGGTAACCGGACTGGCAGCGCTCCTCATGTTGGCCGCATTCTGCGGAGATAATACGAATTATTGGATCGGGCGCTATTTCGGCCCGAGAATATTCACGCGGACTGATTCGCGCCTATTGAATCGCGCTCATCTGGAAAAAACCGAGGCCTTTTACGCCAGGCATGGTGGAAAGACAATCATCTTTGCGCGTTTTCTGCCTATCATCCGTACCTTTGCGCCCTTTGTCGCAGGCATCGGACAAATGATTTATCCCCGTTTCATGGCTTACAGCGCCTTCGGCAGCATTTTCTGGATCAGTTTCTTCGTGTTCGGGGGGTTCTTCTTTGGCAATGTGCCGATAGTAAAAAATAATCTGACTTTCTTCATTTTCGGCATCATTATCATTTCCGTCCTTCCCGGGGTGATCCAGTTCATGCGGGGGTGGCTCGAAAACCGCGCTGCAGCCCGTTCGCGCTAGAGAGACCGCAAGCGGACAAATCGGAACCCGATTTGCGGATGCTTCAGAAAGGCAGAAGGAATGGAAAGGGTTGTCACATCAATCGGTATTTTTATCGGTCGGGGATGCCTCCCCTTGCGATAAGCCGATAACCTCCCCATCCTTGTCGGACCCTTTCTCCTCAAAACCCGGGCCCATCCATCCCTGCAGATTGGCAAGGGTAATGTCACCTAGGGCGTGTATCCAGTCATCGCGTTCATTCAGGCAGGGAATGTAATGGAACTCGTGTCCCCCGGCCTGGATAAAAATGTTTTTGCCCTCCATGGCGATTTCTTCAAGTGTTTCAAGGCAGTCGGAGACAAAACCGGGGCAGACGACATCGATGCGCCGTGTTCCTTGCCTGCCTAGCTGCTCCAAGGTGTCCGCTGTGTAAGGCCTCAGCCATTCCGCTCTGCCAAAGCGGGACTGAAAGCAGAGTTGATACTGATTTGCGTCCAGTTCCAGCGCCTCCGCCAGTAAGAGGCCCGTTTTCCGGCATTCATCCTGGTACGGGTCTCCTTTGTCCACCGACGCTCGGGGTATGCCATGAAAGCTCATCACGAGTTTATCCGGCCTGCCCGCTCTCGCCCAGTGGTCGCGCACGTTATTCGCGAGCGCGGCGATGTATCCTGGATGATCGTGATAGTGTTTCACTGTGCGCACAGCGGGAATATTTCGCAGCTTCGCCAGTTGCGCGAATATCTCATCGAAGGCTGAAGCAGTACTGCTGGCAGCGTATTGGGGATAGAGCGGCAGTACGAGCAGTCGGTCGCAACCCTGTTCCCGGAAGCGCTCCAGCATTTCAGCTACCGAAGGATTGCCTATGTTCATTGCATATTGCACCACCGGCGCGGAATGAAGGCGTTTTCCCAGGAAATCCTGGAGTAGCCGGGTCTGGCGGGCAGTGTGCACCTTGAGCGGTGAGCCTTCCGGCATCCACACCTGCGCATACTTTTCCGCCGATTTTTTCGGTCGGGTGTTGAGTATGATGCCGTTGAGTATCGGCCACCACAGCCACTGTGGCAATTCTATAACGCGGGGATTACTGAGGAACTGCTTGAGATAAGGCCGTAGCGCCTCTGGAGTGGGCGCATCCGGCGTGCCGAGATTGATCAGCAGGACTCCAGTCCGGCTGGATATGTCCTGATGGAGAGCAGACCCAGGGGAAATCACGGCGGGAGGATTCCGAAGATTCTTAATTAATGCAGGGACAATGCGCTCGACAGCAGCCTTGCCGTCATATCCACGACAGGAATGACACGCTCGTAAGCCATCCGGGTAGGGCCGATGACGGCAACCGTACCGACCATTTTCCCATCCACCCTGTAAGGTGCCGTAACAACGCTGAATTCATCCATGGTGACGACTCCGCATTCTTCCCCGATAAAGATTTGCACACCTTCCGCCTTGCGGCTGAATTCCAGCAACTGCAGCAACGCGGTCTTGCGTTCGAACAAGTCGAACAGCTTTTTCAGGCTTGCCATATTGCTGGATAAATCCTGCACATCCAGAAGCTTGCGCTCACCAGCCACTATTACAGCCTCGCTGTTTTCTCTGATTGCCGCATCGCCCGCATCGATGGCGGCGGTCATCAACGAGGTCATGTCCTGGCGCAACTGCTTGAGTTCACTTTGCAGGCGGGTGCGGATCTCATCAATGGCGCAACCGGCATAATTGTGGTTGATGAAATTCGCCGCTTCCGTCAGTTCAGACTGACTGTAATTCCTGTCGGTGAAAAGCACGCGATTTTGAACGTCTCCTTCCGGGGTGACAATGATGAGCAGAACGCGTTTTTCCGACAGCGACATGAATTCTATATAACGGAATATGGCGCTATTGCGCTTGGGGCTGACTACTACTCCGGCAAAGCGGGTGAGTTCGGCGAGCAATTGCGAGGCGGAGTTGATCAACCGTGAAGGATTATCCGGATGGAGTTGATCCTGCAATTGATGAATCTCGATGACATCCAGAGGTTTGACCACCAGCAGCGTATCCACAAAAAAGCGATAGCCCTGATGAGTAGGTATGCGGCCGGCAGAGGCATGGGGGCTGGCAACCAGGCCCATGTCCTCGAGATCCGCCATTACATTTCGAATCGTGGCCGCGCTGAGGTCCAGCCCGGAAAATTTTGAGAGCGAGCGCGACCCCACCGGCTGGCCTTCGCTTATATAGCGTTCCACCAGGGTCTTAAGCAAAATCTGTGCGCGTTTGTTCAGCATTCGGATATTCTACACCAGGATTTCATTTTAAGCCTTCTGTTCCCGCGAAAAGGAACAGCACCTCATCTTTTGAGCTTCAATCGAGTGAAAAGATTCCATAAGGATTTGCGGCATGAGCAGGATAGAGTCGGCGGGAAGGCCGATCCTTCCATGGGAACCCTTTGTCACCTTCCTGCCGATATGGTTTAATCTCGGCAGGAGAAGAGCCATTTCGCGGCTCGGAGATAGCAGAAGCAGCTAAGGTATTCAATAGAATGAGTTCTTCCTTCCAGACAATAGCACTGATAGGCAAGCACAAGAACCCCGGCATCGTAACACCGTTGTCGAGTTTGGCGCGCTATCTGCAAAGCCGGAACCTGACCGTGCTGCTCGACAACCTCACCGCTGCAAGCATGGATGAGGACAGCTATCCAGCTGTAGCCATGGAGGAGATTGGCAGCCGCGCCGACCTCGCAATCGTCCTGGGCGGGGACGGTACCATGCTCAATATCGCGCGGAAGCTTGCGCCCTTCAATGTGCCGCTGGTCGGCATCAATCAGGGACGCCTCGGCTTTCTTACAGACCTGTCCATTGTTACCATGCAGCAAACGCTTGGTGCCATACTCGAAGGTCGATATATTACGGAACAGCGCATGCTGCTCTACGCGGAGGTGGCGCGCAGCAATGTCACCACCTTCGGTGGTCTGGCGCTGAACGACGTGGCTGTCAACCGGGGAATCGGCGGCAACATGATCGAATTTGAAGTGCGCATCAATGATGAATATGTTTGTTTGCTGCGTTCCGACGGCCTGATTGTTGCCACGCCAACGGGCTCGACGGCGTATGCGTTGTCGGCAGGCGGTCCCATACTCCATCCGAGCCTCGATCTGGTTGCGCTGGTGCCGGTCAGTCCGCATACATTGAGTAATCGTCCGATCGTTGTCGGGCCGGATGCGGCGGTGGAAATCCTGATGCAGCGTACAGCGGTTGCACGTGTTCATTTCGACAGCCATTCTCATTTCGACCTGGAGGAAAACGACAAGGTAATGGTTCGGCGCTCGCCTCATAGGGTAACGTTGCTGCATCCTTCCGACCATAGTTACTACCGCATGTTGCGGGAGAAACTGGGTTGGAGCGGTCTCCCCAGAAATCCGACCTGAACGCTGTGGAGTTTCTATGTTGAAGTTTCTTGGTATTCGCGATTTTGTCATCGTTGATAGGATAGACCTGGAATTTGCTCCCGGTTTTACCGTCCTTACCGGGGAAACCGGCGCCGGCAAATCCATTCTGATTGATGCACTCTCACTCGTGCTGGGGGAGAGGAGCGATGCGAGTGCGGTTCGTAACGGCTGCGAGCGGGCGGAAATCAGCGCGGGATTCGAGGTAGCGGACTTGCCCGAGGTGATTGCCTGGTTGCATGAAAACGGATTCGAAAACACGGAAGAAGAGGGTGTCTGCCTGCTGCGCAGGTTGGTGGACGCAGGTGGGCGCTCGCGCAGTTTCATCAATGGAAACTCCGCTACTTTGCAACAATTGCGGGCGATCGGGGAAAATCTCGTAGACATTCAGGGGCAGCACGTTCATCAGTCCATGTTGCGCAGTGAAGTGCAGCGTGAGTTGCTCGATTCCTATGCCGGAAGCAAGCCGTTGGCGAGGCAAGTGGCGGAAGCGTACCGTCGGTGGCAGACAGCGCGGCAGCAGCGCGAGGCATGGGAGCAGAATGCAGCTGCTTTCGTGCGTGAGCGTGAAGAACTGGAGTGGCAGGTCAATGAGCTTTCGACCCTGAATTTCTCGAATGATGAATGGGAAAGCCTGCAGGCCGAACACAGCCGCTTGTCCAATGCCGCCAGTCTGCTGGCGACGGCGCAGGCAGGGCTCGAAGCGCTGTCCGAGGGTGAATTTGCAGTCCTCTCGCAGATCAACTCGGTGATTTCCCGGTTGCATCAAATGGTGGATTACGACCAGACCCTGAAAGCGGTTCTCGATTTGCTTGAACCGGGTCAGATCCAGTTGCAGGAAGCGGTGTATGAGCTGGGCCGCTACCAGCAGCGGCTGGAACTGGATCCGCAGCGCTTGTCGGAGGTCGAGGAACGGTTGGCGGAGATTCATACCGCAGCACGGAAATATCGGGTGACGCCGGAAGAACTGCCTGAACTGTTGAAAGGCTTTACCGAACGGCTGCAAGCATTGGGGCATAAGGGAGATGGGGAATCCCTGGCAAGGGAAGAAGCCGTTGCGAGCAGTGAATATAGTGAACTTGCAAAAAAATTGACTATCGAGAGGTCAGGCGCTGCCAGTACCTTGAGTCAACAGGTTACGGCCGCAATGCAAACGCTGGCGATGGCCGGGGGTGAATTTTCCGCGGCATTGCTGCCTCTCGAGCAGGGAACGTTACACGGCCTGGAACAGATCGAGTTTCAGGTTGCGGCCCACAAGACCCTGCCATTGCGTCCCCTCGCAAAGGTCGCATCAGGGGGGGAATTATCGCGTATCGGTCTGGCGATCAGCGTGATTACTGCCAAGCTCGGTACGGTTCCCACCTTGATCTTTGACGAGGTGGATGTAGGGATCGGCGGGCGGGTGGCAGAAATCGTCGGCACCCTGCTGAAAAGGCTGGGCCGGGAGCGGCAGGTGTTGTGCATCACCCACTTGGCGCAAGTGGCATCCGCCGGAGATCAGCAATGGCGGGTGAGCAAATCAGCTGATTCTGCAAGTGGAGGAAAAGTGACAAGCCGTATCGTTGCGCTCGACAGACAGGAGCGGGTCGAGGAAATTGCGCGCATGCTCGGGGGGACGAAAATTACAGATACGACTCGTAGCCATGCTGCGGAGATGCTGCTTTCGGCCGGGGAAGCAGACGGTCACTGATCAATCACCGCTGCATCCAACTACATAACAGAACGCCCTTTTTCATTTTGTCCCGTGCCTGAGTAATGTGAGAGTTTGCGGTAGCGATGTGTGGGGGGCGGATAGTGCTGGGACAGGATACCGGCTCATCCTGCCACTACTGTTTTCAGGTTTTGCAGTATGAGGGAACCCAGCTGCGCTGGATTATATGGGCGGGCAATTGATTAAAATCAAAGGTAATACCATCCTTGATCATCCGGTTCACATTGAGCAATTGCCTGATTTCAGGGATATCATTAAAAAACAATATATAAAACGGCTTGAGCAGTGCTTTCGATATTTTCATGCCTATCGGTCCGATAAAATTTCTGCGCTGCCCTACATGCGCTACCTCATCAATGGTAATTTCATCCAGCAGTTCTTTTAGCCGCTGACAAACTTCGGGTTCCTCGACCAATACCTCATCGAACAGTCGGTACAAATGACAATAAAAAGTTACTCCCATCAATTCAGTCACAAAAGCGGGAGGAGCCATCAAAAGTTCCGGGAATTTAGGAAACTGCTCGTAAATCTTTTCCTTGATCGGGTCTAAAGGTACCCATTCCACCCTATCAAGGCCACAGGTGCGCAACATTTCATCAAAAAGCCGTATATGGCAGAACTCTTCCGCCAAATGCACCCGGCTGATTTTATCTTCCACCGTGCATGAAGAGGCCATGGCGGGAACGGCATCCCAGGCAGCCTTTATTCCTACCCATTCATGTCTTGCGAATTTGTAGATACATGTCAACATTAGCGTCGTGCGATCCAGGGATGAAGGATCATCCTGCATCTCGACATAATTACGATAAAACGCCTCAGGATTGGCAAGCGGCTGGCGCAAGGTGACTGGATGATCGCGAAAATGCTTGAGTCTGGCGCGCTTTTTTTCCAGGTCTTTGTCATCCTCGAAGAATTGTCCGCCATGTTGCTGGGTAAATTCCCAATAGTTATCAAAGTTTTCCCGTCTTTGCTGCTTCGTTGCGGGAGAAAAAATGGAGAGGTATTTTGCTGATGCCATAGGCTTCGGGACTCCGGTTAAGGGGCATGAGGATCATGCAGACTGCTTATAACAAAATAAAATGAAGGGAATGTGACTGCGTCGGAATATCCGACAGGGTATTGGAGCGGCGCTCCCTGGGAATCCCAGTATGCCAATCAACACCTGGGAAGCGGAGTGTTTTTTTCGGAAAAAGTGTTCAGCGACTCCTTGGATTACTCGTGCGACTCGGCCAATGCCAGGAACTCGGCACGCTGCGCTGCATTCGTTTTCAGGTCGCCCAGCATGGCCGACGTTACCGTTTCTTCCCCGGCAACGGCAATTCCCCTCGATTCCATGCACATGTGGCGGCAGCGGAGAATGACGCCGACCGCCTTCGGTTGCAGGTGCTCCAGCAGGGATTGTGCCACCTGCTGAGTCAGGCGTTCCTGTACCTGCAGGCGAGCTGCAAAACAGTTAACCAGTCGCGTCAGTTTGGACAACCCGACGATATGACCCGTGGGGAGATACCCGATGGTTGCGTGGCCAAAAAAGGGAGCCAGGTGGTGTTCGCAGTGCGAGTAAACGGGTATCTGTCTCACTACGATCAATTCGTCGTAGCTTTCGCCGCCGTCCGCGAACGTCTTGAGGATCGCTGCCGGATCCTGCTTGTACCCGCGCGTCCAGTGAGCCCACGCGCGTGTCACGCGCTCCGGCGTTTCGCGCAGGCCCTGGCGGCTGGGGTCTTCGCCGAGAGAGCGCAACAGTCGCTGCCAATCGCCGATTCCGAATTCTGAATCATTTGAATCCATGTTCACCACGCCTTTATTCTATCGAGAGGGATATGTATAAGCCACATATCGGTCCCATCTCACTGTCAGCGAACCCCAGCTGAAGTGCGCTGCGAGTGCCGGAAAATCCGGATACAGGGTCGGAATTCACGTCAGAAATCGATACCGAAACGTTGAACCCGCGTTGCAATACGTTTTCATGATATCACAAGGCGAATTGATAACTGTTCAGTATTTTGAATAATGGATATACTTCAGCCCAAGCGGCAGCAGAGCAAAAAACATGAAGATAGCCACCTGGAACGTAAATTCTCTTAAAGTTCGCCTTCCGCAGGTTCTGGAATGGCTGACATTGAATCAGCCGGACGTGTTGTGTCTCCAGGAGACCAAGCTGCAAGATGAGCATTTCCCCGTAAGCGAGATTGCGGCTGCGGGTTATCAGACGATCTATTCCGGCCAGAAAACATACAATGGCGTCGCGCTGCTCAGCAGGCAGCCGGTGAGCGAAGTCTTTACCGGCATGCCGGGCTTCGAGGATCCGCAAAAACGTCTTCTCGGGGGAGTTCATGACGACGTTTGCGTCGTTTGCATTTATGTTCCCAATGGGGAGCATGTTACATCCGAGAAGTATCAGTACAAGTTGAGGTGGCTTGCAGCGTTGCGGGAATGGCTGCGCGAGATGTTGAGCAGGCACCGGAAGCTGGTGGTGCTGGGAGACTTCAATATCGCCCCGGAAGACTGCGATGTGCACGACAGCAAGTTATGGGAAGGAAAAGTCCTGTTCAGCGAGCTGGAGCGCGCGGCCTTTCGTGAAGTGCTCGATCTTGGCTTTATTGACAGCTTTCGTCTGTTCGATCAGCCTGAGAAATCGTTTACCTGGTGGGATTATCGAATGATGGCTTTTCGCCGCAACATGGGCTTGCGGATAGACCACATTCTGCTGAGCCGTGAGCTTGCGGGCATGTGCACGGCTTGTGTCATAGATAAGGCTACCCGCAGACTGGAGAGGCCGTCCGACCATGCGCCCGTGATAGTGGAGCTTGGCGGGAGCGTACAGGAAAAGGAAAGAAGCGCAGGGTCGGAAGCTTCCATTCGCGTCTCGGCAAACGAGCCATGAGAAGCGCCTATTACAGCTCTCCGCGGATCATTCATCTTCGAATGAGAAGGGGAAGGCTGACTGGTAAGGCAGTGTCAGGCAGCTACGCGCGCTAGCGAATCGTACGGGGCTCGATCAGGCCCATGGAAAGGGCACGCGATATGGCTTGCTGGCGATTGACCACCCCCAGTTTCTGGATGGCATTCTGCAGGTGAAAAGTTACTGTCCGCTCCGAAATCTTGACGATGTTGGCGATTTCCCACCCGGTCTTGCCCTCGGCGGCCCATAGCAGACATTCTTGTTCCCTTTCCGTCAGGTTGGCCTTCTTCACAGGTAGCGGGCCTTTACTGAGAACAATGCGCTGCACCGCCTCATGCAGATAGCAGGTTAATAACTGGGCTTTAGCCATTGTCGCGAGAATGTCATTCTGCGCCTCACGCGACTCCCTTGAAGTAGCCAGACTCAACATGGCGGCTTCGCCGCGTCCGCCATGAACCGAAAAACTCGCTCCGCTGACCAGCCCACAATCCTTGGCCTCGTTTCTTACGCGCGTCTCCCTGCGTCCCTTGAAAATCTCTTTCTTCCATATGATCGGAATGGACGTTCTGGCGCAATGCGAAACCGTAGGATCGAAATTGGCATAACCTTCCTTGTCGTAATGTTTACGCCATTCCTCCGGATAACAACTGAGGATGAAGCGATAAGGACGGGTGAGAGAAGTGTTCACCTGAACACCATACAGAAAATGCTCGAATCCCATTGCGCGGGCAATGGTTGTGGTAGCGCTGTGCAATTCCTCCACCGAATCGCAATTCAGCAATGATTCGAATAAGGTCAAGTTATCCATGATTTCCCTCTCATAATACGCCGCATTATGGACCGAGATATTGTATGTGAACCCTTTACCAATCGTTCCCGCTGATTCCCGCTCCTGGCATTCCCGCTACCGGAAATGTCAACGCTTCCATCCGCCATTATTCCCGCTCTTTCTCGCTTGATGGCAAATGGAACCGGGGCCGGAGGAAATGCTTCCCCATAGCGTAAATCATCTTAACGTATCCTGACTCGACAATAATAGTAATAGTATAAGGTGAGTCTCGTTTCCGAACTATGACAACTATCTATGCTGAACGCTTGCGCGTTGAATCCCCGCCAGCAGGGCGAGAATTCTTTCAGGAACTTTCAGGAGTATTGTGGCAGAAAATCGGTATTTTATTTTACAGGCAGGTGGAGACATTATGTGTAATATCGGCTTTTTCGAAAGGAGGAAAAGACGGCAAAAAGAGGCGCATTTCGGAGCATTCCCCTGTCACTTTCCATAAATCAGGATAGGCTTGGGCCTGCGCCAGAATTTCCGCGAATCGCTTCGTGTCGCAGTGAAGCTTTTGCTGCTGCTTTCATCTGGCGCCGTGAACGTTATTTCATCGAAGTGTCCGCGCCTGAACATCCTCCATAGGGGGTCAAACCAGCGTCGCTCCATTTCTTTGATGCTTTCGCGCCAGCCGTACGCGTCCCGATATTGGGCTCTTCCCTGTAATTCATCCAGCACCACCAGATGCCTGCCGGTCCTGGCAGAGGTCTCCCACATCGTTGCGTCGACGGGAAGCGGAGCGTGATCGATATTACATGCCGAGGCCAGCGAAACTGCCAGAACGTCGTTGCTCCAGACATTCGTATAGGGCGAAACAAGGGATTCAGGCAGCGTCCCCCCTCCCCAGAACCAGACGCTGTTGATCGCAAGCTCTCCACGCGCCTCGCGCATCTGATTCAGAGGATGTTCGTGCAGCAACATCTGAATTTCATTGGTCAGACTGCGCCAGAAGGTGTTGTTCGCACCGAAGGGCAGCTTGTTCCGGATATCCCGGTTTACAACTTCACTAAGTAAATGGGTATGGGGCAAGGGCGGTTCCAGCAGGCGGAGATACCAGCGGTCCGGTCTTAGGGGGGAGAAGCTTATCCCCTGATTTCCGGCAAAATGGCGGTTCAGCAGGTCGGTGAACTGCTTGGCTTCTTCCGATGAAATGCGAAAAACATGGCTGTCGGCCAAAAGGATATGGTCGCGCTCAAGGCGTAAATGTACCGGGTCGGCACGGAGCCAGCGATTGTTTTCCGTTGTTGCCGCCTCTCCGTCCTCTGCGCGATCGGTTTGCAGGGTAATGGGCGCAACCGGCCAATCCTGCTGCTTCGCGGCGCCGAAAGCGCGGCAAAGCCACGCCTCTATCCCCTCCGATTTATCTTTCGTGACGGAACATTTTGCCAGCAGATTCTCCAGGCCGGGCAGGGGTAGATCACGGTAGATTTCAGGAAGCGCCGGGTCTGGCCAGAAGAGCGCCGGTACCAGCAAGTGCAGATTCATTATTCAGGCATTCAGGGCAACTTAGGCGGATAATATCAAACGTGTGGAAAGCGTGGCAGAAATAGAACCGAAACAGCCCAGAAACGGCAAATGGAAAGGCGAGAAAAAGACGCGGCGGTATCCGACCGAGATAGGGAGGAAAGGCGAAATCAAGGAGTTCCACGTTCGACCGGAACGCCTAGCCGCCCGCAATCATCATTCGATCAATGAGCAATGAACCGCATTGCTTGGAACCACGCACGATGACATCATTCCCCGCAGCGGAAATGCCAGGCAACATGTCTTTCAGATTTCCGGCAATCGTTATTTCTTCAACCGGATAACGGATTTCTCCGTCTTCGACCCAGTATCCCGCCGCCCCCCTGGAGTAATCACCGGTGACATTGTTTACGCCGTGGCCGAGCAACTCGGTCACGAGCACGCCTTTACCCATTTTCCTGAGCAGTTCGGCAAAAGTCAGGCCGGCGCCATTGTCCAGGACCAGGTTATGATTGCCACCGGCATTTCCGGTTGTGACAAGCCCTAGTTTGCGGGCGGAGTAACTGCCGAGAAAGTAGCCTTGTACCACCCCATTTTCCACGATGTTACGGTCCCGGGTCGCTACCCCTTCATTATCGAAAGGCCCGCTGCCCAGGCCTTTTTTCAGATGCGGCCGTTCGCGTATCTGGATGCCCGGCGCAAATATCTGCTTGCCGATACTGTCGAGGAGAAATGAGGATTTGCGGTAAAGACTGCCTCCGCTCACTGCCCCGACGAAATGCCCGATCAGGCTGGAGGCAATGGGCGCCTCGAACAGAACGGGAACTTCGCAGGTAGCGATTTTTCTCGCACCCAGACGCCCGACACTCCGTGTTCCGGCTTTCTTCCCCACCGCAGCGGCATGCTCCAGGTCGGAAGCATCGCGCGCCACGCTGTACCAGTAGTCACGCTGCATGCTGTCCTCGTGGCTAGCAATCATCGCACAGCTGATACTGTGGCGGGAGGAAGGATAGCCTCCCATGAATCCCAGACTGTTTGCATAGACAAACTGCGATTCGCCCAGCGAGACACTGGCTCCTTCGGAATTGGTAATGCGCTTATCGACTGCAAATGCGGCTGCTTCGCAGGCTTGCGCCAATTCTATTGCCTGCTCCACCGGCAAGTCCCAGGGAAAATATAATTCGAGATCGGGAAATTCGCGTGCCAGCAAGTCGGGATCCGCCAGACCTGCGCAGTCATCGGCGGCGGTATGGCGGGCAATCGAAAGCGCCGCCGTAACCGTATCGCTTATCGCCTGTGGCGAAAAATCCGAAGTGCTGGCATGCCCGCGCTTTTGCCCCACATAAACTGTTACTGACAATCCCTTGTCGCGGTTGTACTCTATCGTTTCCACCTGCCCCCGCCGCACCGTGACATTCTGGCCAAAACCATCTGAAACATCGGTTTCGCAGGCGCTTGCGCCCCCTTTGCGCGCGTGATTCAGGACATCCTGCGCGATTTGCTGAAGCACTGAAAACGAATAGGAAAAACGTTGTGAAGGCAGGGCGTTATCATTCATAGGCGTGACTTCAGGGAATTCAGGGATTGTAGGATTATATTGAGTAGCTGTCCGGCACTGCAACTTGCCCACAGGACCGGGGAGCAGCCCGCGAGGAGTCAGAGGGTGTGTCAGTGACGTATGATAGCAGTTTATTAAGTTTATTAATTTGGGAAGCGTCTTGGAAGAGAATCTGGCAGATAATTCCGAACGGGAAGCGCGGCCGAGCAAGACCAAACGCAAGAAAGAAATGCACGCGCTCCAGAATATAGGAGAGTCGCTCGTTCGACTGGATTCAAGGCGTCTGATCGAACTCGGCCTCCCGGACACCTTGATGGAGGCGGTACTGGAAGCAAAGCGCATGAGCAAGCATGGCGCTTTGCGCCGGCAAATGCAGCTTATCGGCAAACTGATGCGTGATGTCGATGCAGAACCTATTCGAAAGAAACTCGATCTATGGGGAAATTCAAGCGCTGAAAGTACAGCGCGCCTGCATCAGTTGGAACGCTGGCGCGAGCGCTTGATGGCGGATCAGCAGATGCAAGCCCTCAGCGAACTGGGGCAGAAATACCCCGATGCAGATCTGCAGCGGTTGCGCGCACTCGCGCGCAATGCTGTTAAGGAGAAGCTCGCGAATAAGCCCCCAAAAAGCTTTCGCGCATTATTTCAGGAATTGCAGAAGATCATTCCTGCTGCTACAGGCGAAAGACCTGGCGAGGGAATCGACTGACCGCAGGTACACCTTTCGAGGAGGTGCGACAGATATTTTGGAACCAGAGCCTAAAACTTGATCCCCGTACCCACCAGCCGGGCTGAGGTTATCTTGTAAGCAAACTCCGCCGGTTCAAGGCTGTCCCGCTCGTGTCCCGCTACTTCGGCCTGAGGGTACATGAAAAATGGCAGTTCACCCAGGACGCTGTCTCGCGCCAGCCTGATATCCCTGCCGTGGTTGAATGCCACCCAGTTCATTTCCCATGAACCAAAAAGTTTTTCACGTAGCTCGATCACTCGTGGGTGCTCAATGGGAAGTTCTTCATCCAGTGCCAGTTGCCGCACATCCGCGGGATCAACAGGGACCCAGCCAAGGCCGGTCAGGTAAAATTCAGGGCGGCAGTGCTGGGCAGTGGTGATATCGTCGGCTTGGCCAAGCGTTTTATGCGCCGCAGACTCGTCAATGCGGATTCCATAGTTGTCCCTGGCCGGAATGCCCGCCGCGCGCGCCAGTCCTACAAACAATGCGTTCAGATCGGCGCATTTACCGCCAAGATGACCGGTTTCCAGCATGGCTTTGATATTACCCCGTCCACAGCCGCGCGTGGACGGGTCGCGATAGGAATTTTCGACTACCCAATCATATATCGCGCGCGCTTTCTGCAGCTGCGATTGGGCTTTGGCCTCCTTGGTAATGGATAGCGCAGTTTTGCGGACGATGCCATCCAACGGGATAAATTTGGTGGGCTGCAGATAACGTTTCACATCCGCGGGAAGGGTGCTCGAATTACCCTCCCTGTAGCGCTCCAGGTTGACAGCGCGGTCCGATGTTTTGATCACGCTGCTCACCGTTACGCTGCGGGGGCCGCTACGGTTCCATTCAGCGTAAAACATGGGTGAGGTTGTTCCAGGAACGTTCTCGAATCTGGCCGTGCTTGCGGTCCCGCTCCAGACACTTCCCTGGGAAAACTGGTGGGGAGAATCCTCCGTATCCGGCAGCGGTAGCCACAAACGTGCTTTTTTTCCATCCCCCGGAAGATCGATGTTATAAGTTACACGATAAGTGTAGCGTCGCGGCGGAATAACCGGTTGACCAGACTGCTGGCCGAATACTGAGGGCGCCACGGGAAATAATGCGGCGCTTACCCCCGCCAGTTTGATAAAATCCCTGCGTTTCATAGTACTCTCCCTCCCATGACCTTACACATCAGAATCGAAAAGTACGAATCTAATCCCGTGTTTCATTCAAGTCAACGGGTCGATCTTCATTTTCTCTTATGATCTCCGGTTCCCCCGATCTGCTTCCTTCCATCGAGCTGGAAACGGCCGCTCATCCCACCCGTACGATCATCTGGATGCATGGCCTGGGGGCCGATGGCAGTGATTTCGTACCTGTTGTGGATGAGCTTGCGCTTCCTTCCATCCCGGCCGTCCGCTTCGTGTTTCCCCATGCCCCCACGAGACCCGTCAGCATCAACCGGGGAATGGTCATGCGCGCCTGGTATGACTACGATATTGTCGATGGCGCGAAACTTCAGGAAAATATGGCAACTCTGCGAGAATCGGAGCGGGCCGTCGAAGCCTTGGTGAACCATGAAACGCAGCGAGGGGTCAAGCCGGAGAATATCGTTCTGGCAGGCTTCTCTCAGGGGGGTGCCCTGGCGCTGTTCGCCGGTTTGCGTTATCCGGAAAAACTGGCGGGAATCATGGCGCTTTCATGTTATCTGCCAGCGCCGCAGACCCTTGCGGAAGAGGCACACTCTGCCAATTTCGGCATACCAATCTTCATGGCGCACGGGGTGGGCGACAACGTCATCCCTATAACCCTGGCTGCTGCATCGCGCCAACAATTGCTCGGAACGGGCTATCCGGTGGAATGGCGCGAGTACGGAATGGCACATACCGTCTGCAGGGAAGAGATACACGATATCCGCAACTGGCTGCAGCGCGTGCTGGCCTGAGTGGATTGCTTTTCATGATCCATCCAGTACAGCAAGTGCAATTGCAGGCCACGTCTTCTGGCTTTATCCTCCGGATGCTTCGACGACCAGGTACCACGCCCTCACAAAATTTCAACACATCCCTGAAACATTCTTCACACAGTCTTACTCTATACTGAGTAGTGTGGGGCATCTGCAAGTATTTTAATCGTGATTGGAGGAAGTGCCATGCATGCGTCTATCCAACAACAGGACGCCGAAAAGCTCCCGGGCCAAATGCCGGGATCGGCAAATCAAGAAAGCACAGTGGCGCAACGGATTGCACATATCGATGATGATCCGGATATTCGGGATACCGTCAGGCGTATTCTGGAAGCAAGCGGGTATGCAGTCGAAAGTTATCAGACCATGAATGATTTCATGGTGTCGTTATGGAATTCACCCAATCCGCCCGCTCTGGCAATTCTCGACGTGATGGTTGAAACAATGGATATAGGTCTGGAAGCCTATGTGGAAATACGCAAACGTTTCCCCGGGCTTCACCTGATATTCATGACTTCGCTCGGTGAGGAAATTCGACCTTATTTCACTGGTCTCTCTGATGAATGGATTCTGATCATGGAAAAACCGGTCGAGCCCGTCAGTTTCTTATCGATCATTCATAACCGGCTGGAGAATAAGGAACCCTGAAGCAGAATTTCCGGAGACTTTAACCATGGCGGTTGTCGAGTTTTCCTGGAATCTGTCCGACAGAAATCGCTTCGCGCTTCCCGGAGTGGGGACAAACGGCGCGAAGCTCAGCGATGAAGTATTAATCAATAATGCCCGATGGTTTATTATCTTTCGATGGGGTGTTATCGGGGTTCTTCTGCTTTTTCAGGTATTCGCGCTCATTGCCTCGGATGAGCTTACGAAAATCGGCATTACTCACCAGCAAGGATGGCCGCTTGCGGTAACGTTGGTATTATTCATTGCAAACGTCATTTACATTCAAGCTCTGGATTTTCAGCGGCAAACAAAATATAACTCGCCCGCTATAAATATCTGGGCCCAGATCATTGTCGATCTTCTGTGTCTGTCGGTAGTAGTGCATTTTATCGGCAGCATCGCGACGCCCGCTCCCTTCTTTTATGTGCTGCATATTGCGCTGGCGTGCATCTTTTTCTCGACCCTGGAAAGCCTGGTGGTGACTGTCGTGGTATGCGTCATGTACGCCACTGTTCTGCTGGATGAGCATCCGCTTCTTTTTATGGCACCGCAAGCGCTGGCAATCGATCCTGGCATATCTGTTCTGAGTCCGCTCAAGATCAATATTTTCCTGTGGATGTTTACGCTCGATGTGCTCTTTATCACTGTCTGGTATGTCGTCTCAAGGCTGGCGATTGTAGTGCGCATTCATGAGCACAACCTTGTCGATGCCTACGAGGAAATCAGGCGGGCGCAAGTGGAGAAAGATCGGTACGCCGTGCTGATGACTCATCAACTCAAAGCCCCGCTCGATGCTATCCGCAGCAAGATAAGCCTCATAAAAGGAGAATATTGCGGGGAGGTATCGCCCGAAATAAGAGAAGTGATATCGAAGATCGATTATCGCGCTTCCGGCATGGCGAGCCTCATTCTGGATGTCCTCAAGCTGGAACGGTTGAAAGCCGCCGCACGTGACAACAACGCAAGAGAGCAGATCAGCATTGGAATAGTAATCCGCAAATGCATCGATAAGTTAAAACCGATCGCCAGTTCCCGCCATATCGACGTAAAAGTATCGCTCCAGGACTTCGCCGTTGAAGGTATTCCCAATCAGCTTGAAATACTGCTTGAAAATGTCATTTCAAACGCCATCGCTTATTCGTATGACAACTCAACGGTAGAAATTGTAGCTGCCGTTGAAGGCGCAGGTTCCTACGGTACCGTAACCGTTATCGATCATGGGATAGGGATCGGCGAAAAAGATCTGCCGCATATTTTCGATGAATACTTTTACACTCCGCGAGCGGCACTGCATAACAGGACTTCAAGCGGGATAGGCTTATCGATCGTCAAGACAGTGGCCGAAAACAACAAACTACAGATCAGGATTTCCAGCGAACAGAATGTCGGGACAACTTTTTCCGTTATTTTCCCCACGATAACATCGGTATCCATTCCTAAAACGGAGGCACGCTCGGAAGCCTCAAGTTCGCATCTTGCAAACTCACAAAGCCGCCCACTCGACTCCCAGAAAGACGGAAACGAACTCGCTTCCACTCATTGAAACATGTCCTCTCCCATTTGGCGGAGAGAGGACAGGGAGAGGGAAGGCAAAGGAAAAGATTGGGTGCATCACGACATCGGTTCCGATACCCATTTCTTTCTCAAGATCTTGATCTGGCCCTTGTGTGTCTTGCTATCAAGCCGCTTTTTCTGGGAGCTCGCCGTCGGCCGGGTCGGCTTGCGTTTTCGCGGCAACTCAACGATGCTGTCTACAAGTTCGTGCAGGCGTCTTAAGGCTTCCTCGCGGTTTTTCTCCTGGCTGCGATACTGCTGAGCCTTGATAATGATCACGCCCTCGCGGGTTATACGCTGATCGTGGAGCTTCAGCAAACGCTCCTTGTGGATATCGGATAGCGACGAAGCGTTGATATCGAAGCGCAGATGAACGGCGCTCGATACCTTGTTTACATTCTGCCCTCCGGCGCCTTGCGCGCGAATTGCCTTTATTTCGACCTCATGATCGGGAATATCTATTTTTTCGAAGGCTGCCATCACTTTTCCTGTCCGCCATCCCATTCAGGTGAGAACGCCCTGGGCGCGAAACCGAAATCGCCGGTCGCTTCCGTATGGTCAAAACACAGATCGACATTCATGCGTGTTGCCATTTCGGTTGTGATTTCTTGCTTGCCGGGGAGCAGCATGGCTGCGCGTATCGCTAGTCGGTAGAGCCACAGGGGGGCAATCAGGAAATGTGCAGGCTTGCCGAGCGAACTGAAGATTTTCTCCACCATCTGGCGGTAGCTTAAAGTCTCGCCGCCGCTCAGGTTGTAGGCCTTATTGAAAGTCAGAGGCTGGAAGAGCGCGGTCATGCATGTTTGCGCGAGATCGGCCGCATGGATCGGTTGCCGCAGCCCGGCGGCTCGTCCGATCAGTGGAAAAAAGCCGTAACGACGGATAAAGCTTGCAATTCTCGTAATATTCTTGTCGCGAACGCAATCATAAACCAGTGTTGGACGAAATATCGTCCAATCCATTGCGGATGCGCTGCAAAAGCGGCGAACAGCTTCTTCCGCTTCCGCCAGCCGGGCTGCCACCTTTCTTTCCGCCGCATGGGCGGAATGCGATTTGCTAAACACGCTGGTGGACCCGAAGCCGATCACGCGTTTCAGTTGGAGCGTATTCAGTACCGGCAGCAGCGGCGGGAGGAGCCAGAGGGGGGCGAGATGAATGAGAATTTGCACGTCGACGTCAGGTATCTGTGCCGGCTCGCTCACGTCTGCCTGATGCCAGATCAATTTTCCATTGGAAGGCAACGCTTCCGCCGGCCGCCGGCTGATTGCATGAACCTCATAACCGGCATCCAGCAGGTTTGGCAGCAGGAATTCTCCGATAATACTGGTAGCGCCTGTGACCATGATTTTATGGTGGGGGCCCGGATCAGCCATTTGATTTGTTAGCGCGGGAGCAGTGCCGGGGATTCCACAGGATCGGACCGGGATCGGAACCGGAGATCGGAAAAGGTCCCGAGGCAGACTGGGGTTTCACCTCGATTGCGCCAGTCTCCCAATATACTGCATGCAATAAATAGTGGCTATTGCCCCGAAACGCAACCATATTCCCGCTGCCACCAGCCACATCAAAGCGCCGGGATATTCCTGCCGGAAGAACTTGCGATAGAAACGCATCATTCCCCTGTGCTTGTGCCATTCCACGAATATCGGCCGGGATCTGCTGCATGTTCCCTTACGGTGCACTACCGGCGCATCAGGCACGAAAAGTATCTTCCAGCCTTTTTCCCGGAAGCGCATGCACCAATCGAGGTCCTCGCAGTGAAGAAAATAACCCTCATCCCATGGCCCCACATCCCGGATTGCCTCCTGCCGCACCAGCATGAGTGCGCCGGAAATAGCCTCCACTTCGAGCGGCCCCGGGGGTAAAGACTGCTTGTGCAGGTGAAAATCAAAAAACAGGCGGGGCCAGTAACGCTCAAGGCGGTACAAGCCAAAAGCGCGCACGAGGGAGCGCCAGGGTGTCGGTACGGCACGGCGTCCTCCTGCCTGCTCGGTCCCATCCTGATTGGTTAAAAGTCCACCCGCCATGCCGGCCTGGGGGATCATTTCCAATACATGGAGCAGACGCGGCAACGAATTTTTACTCAGGATGCAATCGGGGTTGAGAAACAGAACATGAGGCTCGCAAGCAGCCTTGGCGCCGATGTTGCAGGCCGCGGCAAAACCGAGATTGGCTGTATTGCGGATAATCCTGAGTTTCGGTTCCGCAGGAAATCGCCCCGTGCAGAGTTCGAGGCTTCGATCCGAAGAGGCGTTATCCACTATCAGCACTTCGGTCACCTGTGGCAGTGCCGATTCAACACAATCCACCAGGGTTTGCCCGGCATTGTAATTGACGATTACGGCCGAGATGCAAAGGGGATTCGAATCATCATCCATCTTGTAGTAGCCCCCAATTGAACCGGACACAGATGCACTGATGATAGGAGATAGGCATATGCCTGGTGCTATGCATAGTGCTTCAGGTTTGGATCGTATTGAAGTAGTAACCGGGGTTGAGCGCCGCAGGCGCTGGACCCTGGGTGAGAAATTAAAAGCTGTTGAGGAATCGCGCTTGCCGGGCATGAGTGTCTCGTATGTGGCGCGAAAATATGGTATTGCTCCGAGCTTGTTATTTCGCTGGAGGAAGCTTATGACCGAGGGCGGACAAGAAGCAGTGCGTAGTGGTGATGCGGTAGTGTCTGCGGCCGAGGTGAAAGAGTTGAAGAAGCGGATCCGGGAGTTGGAGCGGGTGCTGGGCAAGAAAACCCTGGAGAATGAGATTCTCACGGAAGCGGTGAAGCTTGCGCATGAAAAAAAACTGATCTCGCGCATGCCCTTGCTGCCACAGGACGATTTGCTGTGAAGGCCATTGCAGACACCATGGGTGTGGCGCGCTCCCGTCTTGTGGAACGGATGAAGCCGCAGGAAAAGTCTTTTCGTTGCCGCTACAACAAGGCTGATGATGCCTGGCTGTTGCCCTTGATCCGCGAAATTGTGGATTGCCGCGCGACCTACGGATACAGAAGGATTTGCGCTCTCCTTAACCGCAAACTGGAGAGAATGGGAAAGCCTGCTGTCAATCACAAGCGGGTCTATCGCATCATGCGCCAGAATGGCCTGCTGGCCCGATATACGGGCAAACAGCGCGTGCTGTCTCATGAAGGCAAGGTCATTACCTTGCGTTCCAATTTGCGCTGGTGTTCGGATGGTTTTGAGATTCCCTGCTGGAATGGGCAAGTAGTGCGTGTTGCCTTCGCCCTGGATTGCTGTGATCGTGAAGTCATCAGCCATGTTGCCACCACTGGCGGCATTACTGGGGAAATGGTGCGCGATCTGATGACTGAATCCGTTGAGCGGCGCTTCGGCACCGTTGACCTGCTCCCACACAGGGTGGAGTGGCTCAGCGACAATGGCAGTTGTTACACCGCCAGCGAGACAACTGCTTTTGCAAAGGATATGGGCTTCATCAGCTGTTTTACTCCCGTCAGAAGCCCCGAATCCAACGGCATGGCCGAGGCCTTCGTCAAAACCTTCAAGCGGGATTACGTCTATGTCCATGATCGTCCCGACGCAAAAACCGTAATAGCGCAGCTTGCCCAATGGTTCGAGGATTACAATGAATACCATCCTCACAAGGGGCTGAAGATGAAGTCACCACGACAATTCATCCGCAGCCAGTTACTAACCGCATCTTGTCCGGTTTAATAGGGGCAACTCCACATCTCGCGTGGCTGCTTCACAAGCATTCTCGCTATCACTTTCCTCGGGTTTTAATCATCCATTTGACAACATTTTCAATTCCCTCTCGTAAAGGAACCTTTGGCATCCAACCCATTTCCTGTTGTGCGAGGGTGTTACTTAAGATACTGACTTGCACATCAAAACTACGCCCAGACAGATAGCGGCACTCAATCGTATGACCGAGAATTTCTTCAAGCAGGGAAACAAGTTCATTAAGGCTGGTTCCCGCTCCGGAGCTAATATTGAAAACGCTTTGTGGGCCTTCATAAGTTACGGTACGTGCAAACGCGTCAGCTACATCGCTAATGTAAATATAATCTCGGGTAGCGGTTCCATCTCCCCATATTTCGATTGGCTGTCCGCTTAAGGCCCTGTGAAGGAAAGCACTAACGGCCCCTTGAGCGGTTTCGATGCGCTGACGTTCGCCGAAAGGGTTAGCCACTCGAAGAATGGTAGTCTTGATGCCATGCATTTGTTCGAAGAGTAAAAGATATTTCTCAATTGCAAGCTTGGTAATGCCGTAGGAAACTTGGGGCGCTGTGGGGTGACGCTCATCAATGGGTAAATACTCTGGCCTCCCGTATACGGTTCCACCTGACGAAATGAAGATAATCTTCCTTATTTTTTTGGCGACCATAACGTTCAGCATTTGCAACGATCCTACTAGGTTGCTCTGAACATCGTAAATGGGATCATCATTCGAGCTCTTGGGCAGGGTGGAGGAGACGAGATGTATCACGATATCCATCCCGTCTATTGCATCGCCAACGTCGTGTGTGCTTAATAAATCGCCGGTTAACCATTTCACAGGCTCAGTATCCAGAAATTTGCGATAGGGTTCCACTCTCGGCCGCTCGAAGATCGTCAATTCATGGCCATCGAGAAGCAGTCTGTCAACGATTGCAGAGCCGATGAAACCGCCGCCGCCAAAGATCACTATTTTCACGTTATCTCGTTACGCCTGTTACGTTAGTTAATACAGAACGAGTTGATTGCTTTGCTGCTATCAATGGAAGCAATCTTTCAAGAGCGTGCAAGATTGTTCCGTCGTATGGGAGCGGTTCGGCAGGGTAATCTTGCCAGCTCAGGTCCAGGGTAAAAAGTGGACGAAGTGCCTCGGTCCGGGCCCAAAACATTGTCCCCATAGGGAAGACAAAGTTTTCCTGCAGCTTTCCCAAGCCCAGCTTGCTGGCAAGGCTGTCTGCGTGAGCCTTGTTGTTTCCCCAATCAAAAACATGTGGATCATCCGGGAAAACTATGCCGATAGCAGGATCAGCAGTCATGCGTCCTAGTATGATATCGGCCATGTTTCTTTTGCCGCCCAGTAAGTTCTCCAGAAGGAAGGTATACCACCTCTTGCCGATCATTTCATCACTTAAATCGGCTGTTTTTTTGGTATGTAAATGTCCGATGGCATCATAATCATCAAGAAATACGCTGCCGAAGGCGGTCAGTAAAGGACCGATATCGCGTCCGCGGTTGGGGACTATCTGAATGTCGACGACCTTTCCCGGATAATCGTTCAATAAACCAGTCACCTCATTGCGCGTGCATTCTGTCGGCACGCTGATAAAGAGATCAGGACGAACATTATTTACTTTTAGTCGGGCCATTATTTCCGGAAATAGCTCCGAATAATAGACATGTAAATGGAGGGCTACGCGGATGGAGGAAGATAGGGGGCGAGCGGCTTCTTCAGACGTTATAAGACCATACCGCCAAGGACCGTCCGGTTGGCCGGCGCGCAAATAATTTGCTAACGGATCTCCTTCAGATTTTCCTGCATTATGCTCAAGAAAAACTCCCGGGTGAAAGCCGGGAAATAGCTTCCTCCGCAAAACCCCGCTCCGCCATGCCCGTACGTAAAATCTTACTGCTTCATCCAACTGTTGACCTTCAAGCCATGGAGGAACATAGAAGTCAAGGCGGGAAATCCCCGACTTGATGATTTCCAGGATGTCAGCCTGTTCGTTGACAACCCGTTTACCTGCATTAAAGCCAATCCCTTCCAATTGGCTTACATAATGCTCGATGTTGAATTTATTAAGTACTAATTGCTGTAGTTTCCTGCCAATCTCCTGTCTCATGGGCCTGGACTTTATCAATGCCAGAATCTTGGATGCCAGTTGAGATATTTCAAAATAGCGTGCAACACATATTTTTTCAAAACCATTTTCAATTAGGATGTCCGCAATGCCAGTGGCGCGCGCAAAACAAACGACGGGCAATCCATGCCACATGGCATCAATCGCTACATTAGGCAAGGGATCCAGACGGGGGCTCAGTAAAAAAATATCTGCTGCTTGATAAGCTGTTTCAATACTGGAAGTTGCTGGCAGGAAAAAAACGCGCTCCTGAAGTCCCGACCGGCGGATCTGGTCCGCCAGATAGACAGAGTACGCACCGTCATGCTCTGGATCATAACCACTACCGATCCAGACAAATCGGCAAAGCGCATCCGGACACGCCTTGAATATCTCCGCAGCGCATGCAATAAACAGATCCACACCTTTTCTAATCTCTACAGTCCCCGCACCTAGAATAATGACTGTATCTTTCGGCAAGTCTACCGGCCGAAGCATGGCGAGAACCTTGGCTTCTTCCTCCAGCCGAAGAGCCGCTTCGTTCTCTGGAGAAGGAAGGGCGCAGCGTCCTTGGGGAACTACAGGAAATTTGCAATTCCGGAGATCTGGATATTCAGAAATGGCATTTTCATATGTCAAGGAAGCAGAAAATATGGTTTCCGAAGACCAGAAAACAACTTCACGAAAACTCCCTACGGGTCTTACGTAGGAGGCAAATTCGTGGATAAGGGAGACTGTTGGAATAAACCGTCTTGCTAACCCGGGAAGCACCGCTCGGGATTCGATGCTATTGACAATTGCAAACGTTACGGGAGTCAAGGCTAGTAACTGATCAATTCCAGAAGCGACCAAATCCGGGTTACGTCCATCACTGAATGGTCCTATTACGATGTCGGAGGCGCGAAGGAAATCATCGGCAATCACTCCGCCGTTCAGTAGCAACAGGGTTATAACGTTGTACTTTTTTTTGAGTTCGCGAACGATGTTCAGACTTAATATAGGGGCGCCCGTGCGCGAAGCCTCATGGCTGACAACCAGTATGGTATCGCGGTCATGATTAATAGCTTCCAAGTTACCCCGGTACTCCAGTTTCGGAAGATACGCGGGTACACCGATGCGACCCTCCTTTCTACCGTAAAGGATAAAATGTTCATATGGATCAATGCCAGCCTGGGCCACGTCCGAGTACTGCGCCAGGTAGAAATCTCCATCAAACAGGTCTTCGCGTGGAGGGGAATCACTTACGAGAGCAATTAGATTTTGCCGGGCGAGGTGAAATTTAAAACTTAAACGGCGAGCTAAGCGCAATAGATTACCTTTTTGTACGCTATTGGACGGTAATTCCTTCATGGCACCTCGTATGAAATGAGCAACCTTATTGCCTTAGATCTTCTTTTTAAAAAGTAAACGCTTGTCTAAAAGTCTCCAGATTTCAAGAGGAGTGGCAATTCGTCGGGTCTGGATCTGTGTGCGTTTCTTCCACATTCTCGGCAATCCCCTGATGGCATCCCACTTGGCCCGCCAAATAACCCTGCCTTGTCCATTTCCGGTGAACAATACTAAGGTACCCAGGTTCAGCAGCACATGAAGAGGGAGCAACAGCCAAAACAGTAATCCAGGCATATTCTTGACAAACGTCCAAACTAAATTGCGGTGACCGTGATACACCGAAAAATCGCTGTGTTTCCCGCCAGAGCTTGCCGATCCGATGTGATGCACTACGGCATCCGGGACATATAAACATGAATATCCAGCGAGTTGTAGACGAAATCCCAAGTCTATATCTTCGATATAGCAAAAATAGTCTTCATCAAATCCACCTACTTCTGCTAAAGCCTCCCGGCGATAGAGAGCTGCTCCAGCACAGGGAGAGAAGATTTTGTCAGCAATATGAGCAGCGGCAAACTGCATGAGACCGTGGCCTTTACGCCAGACTCGACCGGAAATGTGATAGACGTCGCCAATACCGTCCAGAGTAGATGCGAAGCCATGCATCATTTGCCGTGAGCCAAAGGCGGCGATATCAGGATGAGCCGCTGCTGCAGCGACCAGTCGTAATAGCCAGTCAGGTTCAGGGAAGGCGTCCGGATTGAGCAAGGCGACAAGATCGGTATCGCATTCATCCAGGGCCTGATTATTCGCCGCTGCAAAACCTAGATTGCGGCCGAGCATTCGTAAGGTAACTCCAGGTGCTGTCTGGGCGCATAAGGCCGAGCCGTCTGTACTTCCATTATCCATGACCAGTATTCGCGCCGGTAAAAGCGTCTGCCGGTTCAACCGTGACAGACATTCATTTAGCAGATTGCCGCTGTTCCAGTTGACGACGATGACTGTGACGGCGGCTACCGCCATTACGGCTCAGACTGTGCGATTGATGCGTCAAAAGGCTGGGACGCGAGGGGGTTCACGAAGTGCAAGTCTTCATTCAATCCTATGATCGGCGGGAGAGGAACACCACTAATTTATGCTCAAGGCAGGAACGGGAGTTCATTTTTTCGGCGAAAGGACAACAATATCCTGAAACTGGTGAATTGCGCCATGACGGTAATCCAAAATATCGAACCATTTGCTCCAGTGTTCCCGAATATATGATTCCGGATGAAACGCAATTCCATATTCGAAGGGCATATTTATCGTTTTTCGTGAAAAGGAGTCGCGTATCCGTCTGAAAATGGCGCGGGGTGTGTAAAATGCTTTTTCAGGCTTGGTCGTAAGGTGTCCAAATTGAAGGACGAAACCGTGCTTGTTTTGGTTGAACGCTTGCTGGGCTTTTCTAAATCGTCCTTCATCCATATCGAGCATGTGCCGAATGGGTTGCTCGTGACATGCTCTTTTAAGAGCCTGCGCACCATGTACGGTCAGAAATAATGTTCCGCCGGGGCGTGTTACGCGAAATAACTCAGCAAGAAAGTCATCCTGACTGTTTTCCGTCAGGTGGGTGAAAATCGAGACTGAAATGACAGCGTCCATCTCGTCATCAGCAAAGGGAATCGGCGGTCTGACGGATGAAAGCTTCACATTCATGAAATCCAGGCTTTGGCCGATCCACTTCACGTGGCGAAGATCGATGTCGCAGCCCGAAATCTTGTGGGGGTGGCCTTTAAGCATGCGAGCAAGCCGCCCGCAACCGCAGCCAAAATCCAGGATATGGCGATATTCGGTAATTGGTATGGTCGAGGCGAGTGCCAGTGCAGCGTAAATGTCCGCCCCGTGGGCAGCAAAACCTGTTTCGGACTGCAAACCAGAAGTGATACCCATTAATTCAGGTGGGGGAAAAGGACTGACGTAGCGGCGTAAAGACGGATTTTCAAATATCCCGATGCGATTTAACACCAACCACTCATCAATTGGCATTCTGCAACCTTCTTCGTAATTCATGCAATCTTCTCTTTTAGGATCGAAGAATAAACTTCCAGAACCTCTTCTGTCATGCTCATGCTGGTCTTTGGATAATTGGTGGAATGGATGAGCCTGTGCATATTTTCTTTGCTGGTGATGACCTGGAGCATCACTCGCTCCAGGTCATCCACATCGCCCCGAGCAAACTTGTAGCCGTTTACATCCGGTTGCAAAAACTCCGTCAGGCCTTCGACGTCGGATACGATCACTGGGGTATGGCTGGCAAGCGCGTTGAGCAGTACGAGCGGGCTATTTTCATACCACGTGGAAGGAATGACCAAAAAATCCATTTCATCCAGAACAGGTCTTATTTGGCCAGTTGGAAAAGTGCCATGAAAGTAGACCGCGAAACCGGCGCAATGCTGCTTCAGAGCCTGGAAATAGGCAGGATGCTGGCTCTCTGATCCATAAATATGTAGTTCGCCTTGACCTGCCGGTAACCGGCAGAAGGCTTCCACCAGCAAAGCTGTTCCCTTGTGCGGCGCAATCTGTCCAATAAAACCAAAACGGGTAGGCGCTGACCCCGACCGCCCCGGCTTTGGTTTCCGGTCCAGATCAACGCCAAAGTGAATTTTGTGGATAGGAACCGAGGTAAACCCGTTGGCCTCATAAGCAGATTGCAGGAATCGCGTGGGGGCAATGACGGCCCGATAGAGACTGTAACGTTCTGACAAGAGCTCAGGGCGCACCTTTATCACCTCTAGCTGGCTGGATAATTGACTGCGCCTTAGTACCGGCAGCCTATGTACAGCATTAAATGAAATGCAGCCTAGCCGGAGCAGGGAAGCCAATTTATTGAAGCGTTGTTCACTCATTGCGGGATATGCCCGTTTGATGCCGGCCTTGGCGCAACAGGTGAAGCAGTTCGTTCGTTCTGAGTTAGGGCCTTTGCACAAGTCGCCATTCGCCCCTTCCAATTTCACGTTCATGCAAAAACCAAAGAAATCGGTAAAAGTTGCGACAGCGGGTATCTCCAAATCCTTGATCACATCCAGCAGGATCGCCGTATGGTTAAGCAGATGAGTGACATGAACGATATCAGGCTGCAATTCGTGAAGCAGATTTGCGTGGATGTGCCGCAGCTCGGGTTGATAATACGTATCCCTCAAACTCATTTGAGGGATATGATTCTTGTCTATGCAATAGACAGGGATGCCGTTGTAGTCGTAACGTGTGATAAGGCTTTTGGCTTTTTTTTCTCCCTCGAATATGGCGCTCACTACCACGGGTTCATGGCCAAGCTTTTTCAGGTTTTCCGCAAGAGCCAACGTATAAGTTTCCGTCCCATGATAATGTCCCGGAAAGAAACAGTGAACATACAATGCTACCTTCATTGGGTGTTGCCTATTAGCTCCTGGTACAGCTTGAGGTAGTCATTTACCATGTTTTCGACGGAAAATAATTTGTGAGCCCGATCCCGATTACGGGAGCCTATTTGTTCACGGCGCTCCTTATCATCCAGCAGGCCGATAATGATTTCGGCTAGCGCTTCGCTGTTGCCTCGTGGGGCAAGAAGACCGCAGTCGCCCACGATCTCCGCCAAGGCGCCGACATTGTAGCCCACCACTGGCAAGCCCATGCTCATAGCAAAGGGACCGACCTGCCCAAAGCTTTCTTTCCAGACGGGAGCCACAAAAAGGCTCATCCGGGCATAGAACCCGATCAGGCTTTCATAAGGAACAAAACCCGTAAAAGTAAAAGCATGTTCAACTTTCCCCGCCTTGACCGCCGCTTTATAAGGCTCCAGGTAGGGCCCCCCGCCAACAATAATTACTTTTGTCTGCGGCCTTTTCTGGACAACCTTTATGAAAACATCAATCGATTTCCTATGGAGTTTATCGATATCCAGCCTATAAACCATGCCGATGCAATCGTCAGGTACTGGTCGAGATTTATCTCTCGAAAATAATTTGAAGTTGCTGCCCGGGTAGATCGTAATGCTCGGCTGATCCCTCTTTCCAAACCGGGTTTTTACGTAGTCACTGACATATATGTAGCGGCTGATACAACTGTCCATATAAGGAGCAGTTGGAGTGTTGACGTTTTGTATTATCTTGCAGCCGAATTCACGGGCCGCCTTTATCATCGTTCCGTACCAGTGTGGATCCTCCCAATAGTGCACGTGAACAAGATCAGGCCGGTACAATCGCAAGTAGGTTATAAATTTATCCCAAGCGTCTCCACCGGAAAATTCGTGGATCGGAATCCCCGTATAGTTAGGGGGATCAGGGTTATATTGAGTGACGACCTCCTGTTCATAGAGGTGACCGAGACGCTCAAATAAATCGACCACCAGTCTGGACGAACCGCCAGTAAGAAAGTTGCCAATTACGTGTACGATGCGTTGCCTCGACACTTGTGGATCAGCTAGCAACTTTGTCTGATAGCATTCCGTTCCGTGTTTCAGAGTAGCACGGGCTAGACTTAAAGGACTCGGTCTGTCTGCGAATCGGGTAATAAGTCGCCGCATACCCCGAAGAGGCGCGGTAATCCTCCAAGAAGTTGAGCGATATAACGCATCGAGTTCTTCGTGCAGCATTTCGATTTTCGCCCTTGCCACATCGATTTCATCACGCATCATATCAATCTCACGCCACGCCACGCCAACTTCGCTCTGCAAGGCGCCAATTTCTCCGCCATGCTTAACCGGAGAATAGGTCGGCAATGGGTGTTCTGGCCGCCAGTTTACGAATTCATGCGAAGGACGCCCTGTTACCTCCTGCTGTACATCGGCCTCCAATTCAATAAATCGCTGGAAATCTTCATTGGTGAGTGCGAATCCTGCTGCATCGAGGGCTGATATGATAAATTCCCTTCGTGAAAATTTTTGTTCTGCTAAATTTCTGCCAAAACACATGATCGAATCAATCGTCAACAGCAAAGAGCGAAATAGAAGCCAGCCAGCCTCAATACCATTTTTCAATACCCATTCTGTATCTATGGAAACAGGTTCTCCATTTTTATCGATAATGATATTTTGTGGGACCATGTCGAAAAATTCGCCGGGCAACCTATGTGGTAAAGGTTTGTCCCACGCGTGCCCTTTTTGATTCGCAATGAATTCGAGCAAACCAATATAGCGGTGAATAAGGAGTCCAACCCCGCTCATTGACCAGCCGTCGCTCGTAAGCAGTCGTGTAAACTCTAGAGACAAGGGAAATCCTTCTGCATAGATTGCTCTGTCCGGACATGCGAATTTAATGACTTGGTCTGTCCGATTATCCAAAAGACTACTACCTAACATCCGATAATTGACCGTGGTGCTATTTTCAATACGCTGAAAAATCGTTTCTTTGCAATATTGAGGGATCCTATCAGTACTGTAGTGGTACCCTAGAATGCCCGCTTTAACGATCTTTTGTTGAAGCGGCGATGCTGCAAGCAAGAAAGAATTAGCCATATCCAAAGCCAATCCGTTCTTGAATACCTCGAGCCAAACCATTTCTATGGAAAAGTTCGTGCTTAAGGGGAGTTGGTGATCTCGCCTTACGCTTTGCCAAGCCAATGCCGCACCATCAAACTCCTTACTAGAAAGGCCTTCTTCAGTCAAAATCGAAACGGGCAGCTTGTAATCCGGAAATGGAGCCAAAAACTCGATGGTGGTGAAACCGGCTTCTTTCATCAGATTCGACAGAACCATTCGACCAAATGTTTGGGGTTGATTCCGGGTGTATCGCCCCTCGATCCCGTACATGGGCTGGCCGATATGATCTTCCAATGCGCCAGCAAAATATTTCAAGCCCAACTGGTTTTCGATGGCGAGTATCAGTGTGCCTTCCGGCTTGAGTAAAGACCGGACGCGCTGGAGCATGGCAAGGGCTGGATTCTCGCCAGTCGTGAAGAGATTGGCGTACTCAAGTACGCCAATGAGAGTGATTAAATCAAATTGATGGTCACATTCAAACTGGTCGAATTTTTCCGCCAGTACCGTTACGTTTTCGAGATCCCGGGTTCTGGAACGAGCAATAGCGGCCCGTCTTGGGCTTCCCTCTAAGGCCAGGATATTTGCACCAGCCTCACCGAGATAGCGTGTGATTGCGCCACAACCCGCGCCAATTTCCAGAATGTCGCCGGTTAGAGTGGTTGCAAATGGGCGCAAGATATTCGCACGGCTCGCGGACAAATGGTAGAGAAAAGGCCAATCAGTGCAATGTTGTCGCAGTTCCCTTGAAAGGACAGTAATATCTGCCGCCTCCGCGATCACTTTCGCTATCTGCAACTCGATGTCATCCCCATCGCTGTAGTTAATACCGCCATACCCTGGACGAGACCAGAGTTGTTCCTGGATGTCGAATACATAAGTTGGCGAGAGGTTTTTCATAAAAACCAAGTATGAACAGTCGCTTGCAAAGTTTGGGATAACGTCAGATCTGATTTGATTCGACTATATGGGAAATCGAGAGGTCAAGAGCGAGGTCAGCCAAGCCATGGAATTTATTGTGTGGCTCAACTATAAAATGTATCGAATCGTAACGCCGATCGTGCGGAATGATTTCGTCATTTTCTCGTGTAGCAAGGCCGAGCGAAACAAAATAATCACCCGGACCGAGTCTGCATTGGAAACTGCATTTGCCAACCAGAATTGCTCCTTTCTTTACGAGCGCCTGCAAGTCTAGCAGGTCGGCCATCTCCGAGTTGGTACCGGATATGGTCACGCCATCCTTGGTCTTGATGGTGATACCCAATATGGGCCGCCACATATCGCTGTGGAATTTGATGGATACTGCAAGGGTGACAGTCTGTCCCACGGTAATTGCTGAGGGATAGGGTTCTCCATTCGCAGCAAGGTAGAAATCCAGAATGGAGGCGGTGCCGTCACCCCACCGATACTCATGCGTGTTATACCCATTGCGGGTTTGAAAGACGTCGCTGTCAGTGCTTAGCTGATATGCAGACTCAGCATATCCTTTGTCTTCCTGAAATATATCTCCTGGTTGGGCTTGGGGGGAGTCGGGGTTGCGTCTTTCCTTGCCAAACAGCAGGTCGAGGTAGCGGTTTACAACGTGCCGGGGTTCGCCAATTTCAAACTGCATGCCATCATTCAACAGGAGCGCACTGGAGCAGTGAGTGACGATTTGTTCGCTCGAATGAGTGACCAGCAACACGCTGGTGCCGTTATCTTTCAGTTGCTGCAGGCGTGCAAAACACTTGGCCTGGAACCTTACATCTCCCACGGAGAGTGCTTCGTCCACGATCAGGATATCCGGATCAACCTGAGCCTGCACCGCAAAAGCAAGGCGCACGGACATGCCGCTCGAATAGGTCTTGACTGGCTGGTCGATGAACTGCCCAATGTCTGCAAACGATACGATCGAGTCAAAGCGGTCGTCGATTTCCTCGCGAGTCAATCCAAGTACTGCGCCATTCATGTAGATGTTTTCACGTCCCGTAAATTCGGGATTGAAGCCGGAGCCTAACTCCAGCAAGGCGGCAATGCGCCCCCTCGTTTCTACGCTTCCCGCCGTCGGCGTCAGGGTGCCGCAGATTATCTGCAATAGCGTAGATTTGCCTGATCCATTACGGCCAATGATGCCTACCGTTTCACCTTTCCTTACTTCAAAGGAGATACCCTTGAGCGCCCAGAACTCGCGGAAATACTGGCGAGACTGTTGTCTCGCCAGGCGAAGACGCGGGATGATGAATTGCTTTAGCCGATCGCGAGGTGCGTCATAGATTTGGTAGCATTTTGAAATGCCACGAACACTGATGGCGGTATCACTGGAACTTCTCCTTGCCTTTTCATTTTCGTTGCTCGTTTCGAGATTCTTCTCCGCTGATTCAAGAGCGAGCGGGATTGTCGCTTTGGCGACGTTTTCTCCTTCAGAGAACATCGGCAAATCCCTTGCGGGTTTTCTGAAACCAGGCGAATCCTGCCCATGCCATCAGCAAGGAGGCAATCATCATGGTGCTCCAGTGACCGAAGTCCGGCAGTTGTCCGAAGACGAGCACCTTTCTTCCTTCCTCGATGATGAACGCAAGCGGGTTAAGCTGTAATAAACCCTGGTATTTTTCAGGCAGGATGCTCAAGGGGTAAAACACGGGGGAAAGAAACAATAGCACGGTGGTGAACATTCCCGTGAGCTGTCCGATATCGCGCACGAATACGCCAAAGGCTGCCAGGAACCAGGCAAAGCCCATCGAAATAAAAATGAGCGGAAGCAGGACCAAGGGAAAAAGGATCACAGTCCAGGGCAGTTGATGGCTGATAAGGAGCTGTGCCAGCAACAGCACGCCAACGCTGATAACCGTGTGAAACAGCGCGGAGCCGAATGCTACCCAAGGGAGTATTTCCAGCGGGAAAATGACTTTTTTCACGTAATTGACGTTCGACAGGATCAAGGCGGGTGCGCGGTTGATGCACTCGGCGAACAGGCCATGCACGATCATGCCGACAAAAAGAATAATCGCGAAATCTGCTTTGCTTTCTTCTCCACCCACTCCCCAGCGCGCCTTGAACACCACTGAAAATACGAACGTATAAATCACGAGCATGAGCAATGGGTTGAAGAAGGACCACGCCATGCCCATGACAGAGCCGCGGTAGCGCCCGATGACTTCACGTTTGGTAAGCGCGACAATCAAATCTCTGTTGCGCCAGAGACTTGCGGCCATTTCATGTGGAAGAATGGAAAAATTTTGCATTTAGCGCACAGGACAGCTTTGCGCGGGTGTTCTACAGATGACGGGAAGTATCCATGCGAGCCTGCAGGATGCGAATAATGGTGATGTTGCAGGGTGTGATGCGAAAATAAATCATATGCTGACCGAGGATATTATACCGACGATAACCCTACCGGATAGGAGTATCTGATTCTACACCTGGGGTCAACGCAAATCACTTGCGATCCTTCGACCGATCTGTTGAAAAATATCAAGAAAATTTTTTATTCACTTCTTGCATTTCACCCAAAGTCGCCTATAATACGAATCATTCTCATTAATAACTGCGGAAGCGGCGCCATGGATAAGTTACTCACAGTTCCTGAAACCAACGCGGATAAACAAAAGTTCGTCATGCTGGATCGGACTCGATGCATCTATAGCGATGCGCTGTTTTCCCACGGTGATGAGGTGTTTATCCAGCATCAGGGCGAACAATATCGCTTGCGGCGTACCCGTAACGGTAAGCTCATTTTAACCAAATAGCAGAAATACTGGACGAATAGCAGGAATAGTAGACTTAGGGCGCTCATCATGTATATTTGTGTCTGCAAAGGTGTAACCGATACCGCCATCCGGGAGGCCGTCATTCATCGAGGGGCCGACCGGATGCGGGACTTAAAGACTTGCCTGGGTGTGAGCGAGCAGTGCGGAATATGCGCGTGCCACGCGAAGGAGGTCCTGGAAAAGGCACTGATGCAGAAAAACCTGGTTCAACACCATTCCACATAAACCCACTCGTTCATTCGAGATCTCGCCTGAGGAGGCATACATGAAGAGCAACGCAGACATTATCCAGTGGCTTAACCGCCAATTGCAGCATGAATTGACGGCCATCAATCAGTATTTCCTTCATGCCCGCATGTACGAAAACTGGGGCTTCGACAAGCTTGGCAAGCTGGAATATGAGGAATCCATAGAAGAGATGAAGCATGCCGATATGCTCATCAAGCGTATCCTGTTTCTGGAAGGGTTGCCCAACCTGCAGGAACTGGGCAAGCTTCTGATTGGTGAGAAAGCGGAGGAATGCGTTGACTGCGACCTCAGGCTTGAAATGATTTCACGCGAAACGCTGCTTGGCGGCATCGCTGCGTGTGAAGCGGCGAAGGATTATGTTTCGCGGGAGCTTCTGAAAGAAATCCTGGAAGATACCGAAGGCCATATCGACTGGCTGGAAACGCAGCTGGATGTGATGCAGAAAGTGGGTATCCAGAACTGGCTGCAGAGCCAGATGTAGACTTGTTTATGTGCCGCTGGATTTCTTTTTCCAGCGGCCCTTGTTCGAGTTTGTTCACCTTTTTACTTTTTTGGTTTTCAGCCAGCCAGCCCCTACAGGGCAAGCCAGCTTTCTGACCTGTCCGGAGTGGGCTGTGCAACAGCTTAAGGCAACATCGCTGGCTAATCTCTGTGTTCCCGCATCTGCCCTGCTCGAACCGGAGCACCGCGATTCCGCAACCTCCAGACAGGGTAAATTCTCTCCTTCCCCGAATTTATTCATCCACCCTAGGCAGATGCCGCAGATATTGCTAGCGCTGCTCGGAAAAAATCTGGTTGAGATTGCCAGGCAATTTTTCAGCGCGCGGGACAGCAATCCTTTTTTTACCCCTGCAGGATTGACGCGGATAGCGCGACTGGGTCGATCAGCGGTTCTGATCGGGAAATCGAAACCTGTACCTGCCGGCAAGCGGCCGACTGGTAGCAAGCCTGTTCATTCACTCCCACCCGATCGGGTCGACCCCGAAAATCATGCCAGGCTGGAAGTCGCCGAAACGGATAGATTTCCACTGGTCAAGGAGTCCGCTCCGCCTGCGTCGTTTTTTGTCGAACAATCACCTTCCCCCGCTTTTGGTGAAGAAGGAAACGGCGCATGCAAGGGATCCGGTATCGGGGGGCGCTGCGTTCTGTGCGTGGGGGGGCGCGCCGTGCTGTACCCGGAATATCGCCGTGTAGTGGAGGCTTCCGGGGGTAAGCTGGTCATCTACAGAAACCTGCCTCAGGAACCGGGACATCACTTGCCCGTATTGTTGGACCAGGCAGACATGGTCGTCTGCCCCCTGGATTGCGTAAACCATACCGCTTTTTTCACCGTCAAGCGTTACTGCCGACGTTCCGGCAAGCCCTGCGTCTTGTTGGATCGCTCAAACCTTTCAACCTTTTGTAAAGGTATCGCTACTCTGGCGGGATTGTATACCTCACCCGCACCGGCTAGATCCGATCAATCAAAGAGGCGTTGCCCAGCTTCTCCCGAAGAGGGGCAGTTCAAGGATTATTAAGGACATTCAGATCTAACGGTGTAGAAATCGGTGGAGGTGGGGTCAGGATTTTATGATATCTTGCAGTGATTATCATTCGTATTATAAAAACATGAATATTTGCAATGCTGGCCGGATTATGGTGCTGCTTGGTCTTCTTGCGCTTTTTGGTATGGGGCAGGCAATGGCCGCGGAAAGGGAGTACTGGGTTGCGGCGGAAAAAGTTACCTGGAACTATGCGCCGTCCGGCAAGAATCTGATCAAGCCAGATGATGGATTGGGAGTGTGGGGCAAAACGCTGACATACCCTAAGTACCGCTATTTTGGCTACAAGGATGGGCGCTACAAGGAGCGATTGGTGCAGCCGGAGTGGGCAGGAATTCTGGGCCCCCAGCTTCGGGCAGAAGTGGGCGACACCCTCAAGGTTCATTTTCTGAACAAGACCGACCGGGCGCTTTCCATGCACCCGCACGGCGTATTTTATGATAAGAAAAGCGAGGGCGCGGATGCCGCCAGCACGGGAGCAGGTATCGGGGCCGCAGTGCCGCCGGGGAAGTCCTTCACTTATACCTGGGTTGTGGATGAGGCTTCCGGTCCCGGACCAACTGATCCTTCCTCGATCGTCTGGCTGTATCACTCGCATGTAATGGAAGAGGAAGAAGCGAATCTCGGCCTGGTCGGTGCCATCATTGTGACCCGGCAGGGCGTGGCAAGATCGACTCGCGATCCATCGCCGAATGATGTGGATCAGGAATTCATCACCTTGTTCATGATCTTCAATGAGGAGAACGGGGAAGAAAGCGGAATGAAGCACACCATCAACGGTCGCATTTTCGGTAACCTCAAGGGTTACGATACAGGTATTGGAAAGCGCGTGCGCTGGCACGTCGTGGCACTCGGTAACGAGACGGATAACCATACCGTGCACTGGCATGCCCAGACAGTACTCGATCATGGACGCCGCACGGATGTGGTGGAAGTGCTTCCCGCAAGTATGACCTCGGTCGACATGGTTCCGCGTTCACCCGGTAACTGGCTATTGCACTGCCACGTCGACGATCACATGATGGCCGGGATGTCTACCCGATGGAACGTAGCGCCGGCAAAGTAATGGAAAACAAATACTTATAACAGCCCAATCATTTCCACTCCCTGATAAATAATAGAAAAGGAAAAGCTCGATGAAACTCCCGCAATTTATCCATGCAACAGGTATGGGTATTATCGGCTGTGTGCTCAGCCTGGATGTTGCAGCTCATGCGCTGTGGCTTGAGAAAGAAGCCGGAGCAATCCGGCTTTATTTCGGTGAATACGCGGAAAATCTGCGTGAGCCTTCGCCGGGCAGGCTCGATAGCATTATCGAACCGAAGGTGACGATGGTAAACGCCAAAGGCGTTGAAAAGCCTGTCGAAGCCAGGCGCGAGAATAATTATTTCGCGATACCGGCAGGTAATGATCAGGACGGCGCTGTACTGGTGCAGGCGCTTAAGCAATCCATACGCGAGCCGCAAGGGCAAATTCCGTCTCCTACCTACAGAAGATTTCTCTATACGCGCCTCGGTAGCGGAGGCAGCCTGCCGCTCGATATCCAGGAATCCGGTAATACGTTGCGCCTGACCTATTTGGGAAAGCCTGTCCCCAAGGTCGAAATCGTGGTCATCGCACCCAATGGCTGGGAGAAACATCTGCAGACGGATGAGAAAGGGGAGGTGACCTACTCGTTGCTTGAGCCGGGCCTGTATGTGATCGAAGCGAAATACGAGATGCACAAACCCGGCGAGTTCGAAGGCAAGGCATACGCGGTCGAGAGCCACAAGATCACACGCAGCCTGTACAAATGAGCACTGTTCAATCCGGCGCGCAAGCAGCACCCAAATCTTCTGTAACTTCAGCAACTGCACAGAGCATGGGACAGCCTCACGTTGCAGGCCAGGGGGCGCGTCCCGTGGTGACGGAGCCACGCGGTTACCTCTTTTTATCACAGGGGATGAAGCGCGGCCGCTTTCTGGTCTGGCTGCGTCGCACTCATGCCTGGATGGGATTGTGGGGCGCGGCGCTTGGCCTGCTGTTCGGGGTATCCGGGATTCTGCTGAATCACCGCAGCGAAATGAAAATTCCCCTCGCGGCGCAGCATGAAACCCGCGAAATACTCACTCCGCCTGCCAACAGCGTTGAGTCACCGGAGGCGCTGGAATCCTGGCTGCGCGAAAAATTCAAAATGCCCGATGCAAAATCGCGCACGCAGAAAAAACCGGCGGGACCGGTGCCATGGGGAGGGGGGCAGGTCATACAGCCGGAAAACTGGCGTATTACGCTCCTTGCGCCCAATCATAGCGTGACCGCGGAATACTGGAAAGGAGATGCCGAGACGCATATCGAGCGGAAAGAGGCCAATGTCTGGGCGACTCTGGCAAACTTTCACAAGGGAAGCGGGATGTCCAATGTCTGGATATTGCTCACAGATACGCTGGCAGGCGGCCTGCTGGTGCTGGCCATCACAGGCACGCTGTTGTGGAGCCGCTTGCATGGTCCCCGCTTGATGGCAGCCGGGTTGATTGGGACGACCCTGACAACTGCTGCGATTCTCATGTTGACGACGCTATCGCTGGGATGATCGTTATTTTTGAAAAAGTTCCCCTGAACTTCGATAAAAGAATGTCCAATTGATTATAATTTCCCGCCCAGTTTCGGTGGGAAAAAGAATCCACAGCCAGCCAACGCCTTCGTGCTTGTAGCCAGCCAGTAGTAAAAAAATTAAAAGAGGCTATAAGTGAAACAGTTATCCAGATTCAAGCCCATATCCCGTTTTTTGGTCCCTATAACCCTGTTTTGTTCATGGTCATTGATACCGGTGCCTGCAGCCGCTCAAGATGCAGCGACATCTCCAGATACAGTGATATCCCAAGGTGGGACGTCTCCAGACGCAGCCACGGCTCAAGATGCAGTGGCGACTCAAGATGCAGGGAAAGAGAAGGAAAAAAATGCGACCCTGCCGGAGATCAAGGTGACTACCGGGCGGGTCCGTCCAGGAACGATCGAGGACGTTGCCCGCACCGGCAGCAAGACAGATACTCCCTTGCGTGACATCCCTGCGACAGTCAATGTCGTGCCGGCGTCCACTCTTAAGGAGCAGGGTGTCATCGAGATGAATGACGCCATGCGCAATGTCAGCAGCGTGCAGCCACTCATGGGGGGTGGTTACGGATTTGCCAACAGCTTTACATCGCGCGGCCTGGCGCTCAGTTTTTTCCGTGACTATATTCCGGATGGGAACCTCCAGAACAACTATTTCCGCACGATGTACGACATCGAGCGTATTGAAGTGCTGAAGGGCCCCGGCTCCGCGCTATTCGGAGTTGCCGGTCCCGGGGGCAGCCTCAACCTGGTGACGAAGCAGCCGCGGTATAGTTTCGGACTGTCCGCAGGCACCATGCTGGGCAGTTTCGGTACACGCAACGGCTATGTGGACGTGACAGGTGCCATCCCTTATCTGCCGAATGTAGCGGGACGTCTCATCGCGGATATGGAGCACACGGACGGGTTTCGTGGCCTGGAGCGCAATATTGTGGAGGCTTCCCCCAGCTTCACCTGGAGACTGGCGGACGATAAGACGCTCCATGTCGATTACGATCACCGCGAGCTCAAAATCAAGCCCGATAATTACGGAATACTCTTTGATGCTAACTCTAATATCGCCAACGTATCCCGCGACACGCGCTATTACAGCCGGTTCAACAAGACAGACCATACCATCAACCGCCTTGGCCTGACGCACCACTGGACCCTATCGGACACTTTGAGCATGCGCACCGCGTTCGTCTACGATGCGCGAACGCTCGAGCTATTGCGCAATGCCGGCGGCAATCAGGGTAATGCGGCCGGGTTTAGCACGGGACGCACCGCGTACCAGCAGTTCGATAATGCCGGTTACACCACCCTGCAAAATGAGTTCGTTTGGAAAACGAGCACGGGGCCTGTCAAGCATACTTTTCTGGGAGGTTTCGAATACAAGAATGTAGACATCAACGCGGCCCGCTCGACTTACACTCTGGACCGCATAAACATCTTTAACCCGGTAGTGGAAACTTCACTGAACGACCCTAAAGTTAATGGCGGTTCCCTGACTTTTGACCGCCATATTGGCAGTGACCAAGTCTCGTTTTATGCCCAGGACCAGATCGACTTGACCGAGCAGTTCAAGCTTCGCCTTGGAATCCGCAACGACCTGGTGAAATACAGCGATAAAGGCTTGCAAAGAGCAAACCCGACAGCGCACGGATCACCCATCCGATATCGTGAAATAGTGCAAACGAAGTCCATGACCACCTACTCCACGGGCGGTGTGTATCAGCCCACCCAGAATCTGGCATTTTACGCAGGTTACAGCACCGGCGCCTTCATCAATCTGTCCACCGAGCCGCAGGCGCTCTCCACAGCACCCGAGACGTCGGATCAGGTTGAAGTGGGGGCAAAAATGATGCTTTTCGACGGAAAGGCCGATCTCAATGTGGCGCTGTTTCAATCCAGCCGCAATAATTATTTCGTCACCTTGCCCGGTTCCGGCAACATCCCGACTCCGGATGGGAAGGATCGCACGCGCGGAGTGGAGGTATCGCTTGGCTTTCGTCCAGTTGCCGGATGGAGCATCATCGGTAATGGTGTGGTGATGGACCCGGAAACACGAGCAGGCAATGTTGCCACCAACTCTGTGCTTGGCATTACGAGAAGTGTCTTTGGAACTCGGCCCGTCGGGGTCGCGACCACCATGGGCAATCTGTGGATGACGTACGAGATACAGAGCGGCCTGGCCCGTGGATTGATGTTCGGGTTCGGGGTCACCTATAAGGGAGATTCCTATGCCGACTCGCTGAATCTTCTCAAGGTGCCATCTTATGTCGTGTTTGACGCAGCCGCATCTTATCGCATCAAAAAAGTTGATCTCGCAGTCAACATAAAGAACCTCACGGATAAAACCTACTATACCAATCCGACATTCGCGGGCGCATTGCCTGGAAACCCTCTCAGCGCCTTCGGTTCCATCCGATTCAATTTCAACTGATTTCAACTGATGGTAGAAGAGGTTCAGCTCCCCTGCAGGGAATCATCCTTGCTGGGGAAAAAACATCTTTTCGCTTGAACATGCTTCTATAACAACTCCTTCAGCCAGTCCTTGCTTCCGGTGAGGGCTCCCCAGCACAGCCGTATTCTCACTCCAGAACCTGAGATCACCCCGTCTCATCCTGCTTACCACAACGTCCCGAGGATGTGAGCGGACATGCGGTCCGAGGTTCTGAGAGACCTCGCTGTACCCATCGGCCCAAGCGTTGGCGAGTGCCATCGGCATGGGTCTCCAAGTACTCTATAACAGCTAATCCAGTCTTCGGACCGATGGAAAGATGGGAGATCCATCCTCTGTCACCCTCCGTATACCCGTTTCTCTTGCTTCCCTGCTGAGGAACAGTCTTCGCGACCGCGCAAAGTTTCGTTTTATGATTTGTCATTGCAGCCCAGCCATTGAGGGGGGGTGGACTCGCACGGCCACCGCGACAGAATGCTGCATTTTCTGCTCGTTTTTCCGTAAAAAACCTGCTCTGCACGCATTCTCTCCTACCCGCCGAAACCCGCGTCAGGAAAGGATTGCAGCCAGTATACCCCGTCTGGTCCTGTAAGATTTTACAGCTATTCGGAGATCCGGTTCCGTTGTTTCATAACGTCGTCATCAACCAACGACGAGTGAAAAAATGGGACAGATTATGCTTGCACAACATGGCAATGGTTCTCTCGATAAACGGGCCGCAATGGGAATGTATCGGCTGAGGCACGAAGTTTTTCACGACAGGCTCGGCTGGGAAGTAACCACGGATAACGGGATGGAGCATGACGAGTTCGATCTGGCAGATCCCGTATATGTTCTGGCAAAAGGGGATGAGGGGGATGAAGACGAGGTGCTCGGTTGCTGGCGACTGCTTCCCACCCAGGGACCCTACATGTTGAAGGATACTTTTCCGCAACTTCTGCACGGACAGCCCGCGCCGCAGCAATCGGATGTCTGGGAATTGAGCCGTTTTGCCGTCATGGTCCCCAAATATGAGAGTGCCGGTTTCGGTTTTAGCGAGATTCCGGTAAAAATGATGCAAACCCTTTTTCTCTTCGCGCGCCACAACAAGATAAAGCGCTATGTAACCGTTACCACCGTCGCAGTGGAGAGACTGATACGCAAGCTTGGCGTGAACGTTTCCAGGTTGGGGGCACCGGTCAAAATCGGGCGGGTTTTGACGGTCGCATGCTATATCGAAATCGATGCAATCACCGAATTCGCCCTTTTTGGGATACTCCCGGAAAACGCGCAAAGGAAGGCCGCATGAATATTCTACTGGTTGGAGAGAGACAAGATACCCGCCAGCTCCTGCAACTGCTGCTTGAAAAATCCAAGCACAGGCTGGAGCGAAAAACACTGGACAGCTTCCCGGAGCCGGACCTCGAGGCCTATGACATGGTCCTGGTCGACGGCGCAGTAGACGATTGCACCCAGCAGGTGAACCTGGTGCAATGGGTGCGGGAAGCCAGACGGCGCTATCCTCATTTGCCGGTAGCGGTCATGAATAACGTCGGACCAGACGCGGCTTCAGAGAACGAATCGGCTTGCAGCACGATGCATACCTGCGGTGTATTCGAGTCGGGTAATGGTGTTCTGACCATGCGGTGCAGACTGCGTGAAATCGCCTTGGGAGAAACTGCCGCATTGATGCAGGACGATTGCCAGCGACTTCCATTCGAGCCGGTTACGTTTGAGTATTCGGGAAGGGGATGAAATACGGATGGACTGCCGATAGAACAGGGGAAGGGGGCAAAGGCTTTCGAGGAATTTAATACTTCATAAAACTTTCATCGTACTGCCATCTGTCGCAGGTAGCCTGTACAAGCTGACAAAGGTTTCAAATGATATTGACTGGATTGCTCAAAGGAGGCAAATCATGAAATTCCGGCTACCTGCATTAGTGATCGCAATCTCACCCTCAAGCGCGGTCATCATGAATCGTGTTTGGAAGGGAATCTCCCCGCTGATCGGTGAAGGTTCTGCTGCTTATATAGCTCCCACCGGAGAGACAGAGTATGTTGCTACCGGTGTCCCGGCTACCTTGCCCAGCTTTGAAGCTCTCTTGCTCCCCGTGTTTACACGTCTATCCGGATCCAGGAGGAGCGTATGAGCCTGGCGGATGTAATGTTGCAACCATTCCTTTCCCTGAGATCCGCCGATGTCGCGGAGCACGATCCACTTTCTTCGTTGACCGAATTCTACGAATTCGATCAAGGCGATCAGGACCTGGATGAGGACGAAAGTGAAATTGACCTGATGATTCAGTTAAGCGGAATGGTTTACAGCCCTAAGACAGGCGAGGACTAAGGCAATCTGCATCGCTTTCAACCGGCAATGATTCCAGGAGGGATCAATTCCTGCATACCTAACTCTTCGACGTTTCGTACACGCCTGTTTTTCCCGTTCTCCGCAACATCTTGTTGACTTCGTCCGCATGCATTTCCTCTTCGACGACAAGGCCACGCGCATAATCCTCCAGCAGCACTGACTTGCCCTGGGTCAGCTCCAGCAGCTCGTAGTAGGCAGTAAGCGACTTGTTCTCATGCTCCAGCGATTCCCGCAGAATATCGCCGATGTCATGCACGTGCGTTTCCAGCAGAGATCCGATCCCAAGCGAAGGATAGCCTCCCAGTAACGTGACGAGTTCTCCGGCTCTATGCGCGTGGAGCAATCCTTCTTCAGCCTGCTTCTTGAGCCATTCCACCACTGGAATCCGGTTGTAGCCGAAGACCATCAATGAATAATGCGTGTATCGCACTACTCCGGCAAGCTCGAGTTCCATGATTCGGTTCAGCAGCGCGATCGCCTTGTCTTTATCGAAATCCATGTGTTTCACCCTTATGGTTACAGGAGAGGAGTTCAAGGAGGTGCAGGTTCGTTGCGTCAGAGCGCTTCGCCATGACTTTCCAGATATTCCGCCACACCCTCGGGACTGGCTTTCATTCCGGGTTCACCTGCTTTCCACCCGGCCGGGCACACCTCTCCATGGCTTTCGTGAAATTGCAGGGCATCGACCATGCGCAGCATTTCGTCTACATCCCGCCCCAGGGGCAGGTCGTTAACGACTTCGTGGCGCACGATGGTGTTTTTATCTATCAGGAAAGAGGCGCGCAGGGCAACGTGGTCCGGGTGGGCAATGCCGTAAGCGTGCATGATGTCTCCCCCTACGTCGGATACCAGCGTGATTCCCACCGGACCAATGCCGCCTTTGTCGACAGGGGTGTTGCGCCACGCGTAGTGGGTGAACTGGGAATCCACCGAGACTCCAATCACTTCCACGTTGCGCTTGCGAAACTCCTCTATGCGATGCGAGTGCGCAATGATTTCGGAGGGACAGACAAAGGTGAAATCCAGAGGATAAAAGAACAATACGGCATATTTACCAGCAATTTGCGCATGAAAGTTGAAGTTGTCATTGAAGGTGCCATCTGCCAGAACAGCAGGTTTTGTGAAATCGGGTGCAGGGTGTGTAACAAGCACTGCCATCTTGAATCTCCTTATTCATCATGAACCATGAAAACTGCCACATCTTCCGCCACATTTCGTTGCATCCTGGATATGCCACCTTCCTGCTGTTGCTTCTGCTTTTGAAGAGGGAAGCAGAACAGCAGTAGTAGATAGGAGTAACGATAAGGCGCTGCGGCAAAAAAGAAAGACCCGAGATTGGGGGACAGAGTGCCAATTCGGCTAATGGGACAGTGTTGCCATAAATTCCATTTCTATCCAGGCGATCGACCTGAGATCGATCTGAGCGCCTCTATCCCCTTCCCCTTATCAATCGGGATCAACGCACCCTTTATAGCTCTGTTTCAATTTTCTTTCTGTGCGGCAGCCCGCATACACCAAATTCTCCATGACAGTAAGGAAGAAAAAGCCGCACGTTCATGGGTGAAACAAGCCACCTGATATATCGACTTGGTCGCCGCTTGGGACTGCGTGGAGGTGAGGAGATGAGAAGGCCCTCCCATGGAACTGCCTGTGGAAACTTACAGAGCGGGGCGAGCGAAATACGGATAGGGATACTACAGGAGTGGCAGTGTCTTGGATGACTGATCGCCTTGATGTAACGTGGGCTTCCGGACGTCATCAAGCGCGTCGTCAAATTCCTTCTTTATCGTTTCATAGCATTCGCACGCTCCTGTTTCCAGCCCGGTACGGTTAAGTACCGTAATATGGCCGCGCTGGTAGCGAATGATTCCCCTTCCTTGTAATTTTCCCGCAACTCCTGCAACGCTTTCCCGGCTTACCCCAAGGGCATTGGCGATCAATTCCTGGGTCATGCTCAGTTCACTGGAGTCAAGGCGATCCAACGTTAACAGGAACCAACGGCATAACTGCTGCTCGATTGTATGATATCGGTTACACACCCCGATCTGGGCGATCTGTGTAATAAGCGCCTGGCTGTAACGCAGCAATATCCATTGTAGCTGTCCGCCCCTCTTGAGTTCCTGTGACAGAAATGCGGCCTTCAGGCGGTAGGCGAAGCCCGGGATTTGAACTGTTGCCCAGTTGCTGCTAGTCTCGCCCCCCATGAACAACGAGACTCCAAGCATACCTTCCCTTCCTACGTTTGCGATTTCCGACGAGGCGCCATTTTCCAGAATGTAATGGAGGGAAATAATGGCAGAAGCGGGAAAGTAGGCATAAGGAAGCTGATCCCCTGCTTCGCAGAGAATATCTCCAGCCCGCATATGAATCAGCTCCAGATGCGGTATTAAATCGCCCAGTTCCATTGCCGGCAAAGCGGCAAGGAGATGGTTCTGGCTTGGGTGGGGTAGGGGAGAATTGAACATGCGGCATATTATTTCTTTTTCCTCACTTTTCTCCATTGGACTGAAGTACACCTCGAGCCCCCTCGATACGCAAGGGCGAGGCCCCGATTCCTGGGACTCAGTTCATTAATTGTGCAAGCGTCCGAAAAGTGCGGGGAAAAGCCGGGGGGCGATAGGAAGTGAAGGCTTGTGGTTTTTGTTTATTACCTCAGCCTTTAACTTTCATTCTTACCCTGCTTTGACTGTTTCAGGCGGGCTATGTGGGAAAACGAACAGAATGGAGCGGGATAAGTAATAAATCATACCCAAGTGCCTCAGTTTGCATTAGCTGAGAGAACATCTCCTGGATAAAACCAGAGGATAAAACCAGGAAAACTGTGATGAAGGTAACCAACAGGCCAATTCTTCTGGTCGAAGATGACCAGGTGGACATGATGTCCGTGACCCGCGCTCTCAAGCAGATTCACGTTAGCAATAAGATCGTGCACCGGGAGAACGGCGAAGACGGATTGAACTACCTTCAGGATGAAACCAATGATAAACCCTGCATCATTCTGCTGGATTTGAACATGCCCATCATGAACGGCATCGAATTCCTGGAAGCGGTAAAGAGCGATGACAGGTTTAGGCGTATCCCGGTAGTGGTTCTGACGACATCGGATGAACAGCAGGACAAGGTAAACAGTTTCGATTTCGGCGTGGCTGGATATATGTCGAAGCCGGTTGACTACTGGCAATTCGTCGAGGTCATAAGGTCAATCGATGCATATTGGACCATCAGCGAAATGCCATAATACATTCGCGCCACGTACTACCTCTGAAACCGTGGCGAATAGCAATGAGCAATGACAACTGAAGAGGCGGCAGGCTGAGGTAATCCCGGCATTTCGCAATGCAGGCGGAAAGGCGCCTTGAATCACGGCCTTTGGGATTTCTCGGATCTTTTGGTGACCCTTTTGGACTCTTCAGCCTTCTTGCTGGTGAGGGGCCGGGGCAGAATTAACGGCAATCCATTGGTTCAACAGGTTACGGGCGACGTTGGGAATTTCGGAGGCGGTCATTCCAATGCCGCCGCCATACTGCTTCTGCAATACGTCGGCAGCCGCTCCGTGCAGGTATACAGCAGCGAGCAGCGCGTTTTCCGGGCTCGATCGCTGTGCCAGAAAGGCGCCAATCATCCCGGAGAGGATATCGCCCGTTCCTGCGCTGCTTAAGCCGGGATTTCCACTTGTGTTGATGAAGCGTCTGCCCTCCGGCATCGCGCACACGCTGCCTGCGCCTTTCAACACAATCCAGCAGTTAAAACGCTGGGCCAGCTCCGCAGCGGCTGCCATCCGGTCCTGTTGTACGGAAGTCGTGGTGCTTTTCAGGAGGCGGGCGGCTTCGGCCGGATGAGGAGTGAGAATGGAAGGCGCATGGCGTTCGCGCAACCGTTCCCGCAGCAATCCCGCTATTTCGGAATGCGAGGCAACGAGATTCAAGCCATCTGCATCGAGAACCAGTGGTAGAGTGGTTTGCAGCGCGCACTTGAGCCAGAAGTATGCGGCGGTTTCCGTTCCCAAACCCGGACCAACCACCAGACAGTTCAGCTGCTCCAGCTTGAACAGATCCTGGATAGGGCGCAGCATCAGTTCCGGCTGGAAGGTGTCGACCGCTGGCGCGTCCGGCGCCATCAATCCCAGGTAAACGCGTCCGGCACCCAGTTTCAGCGCCGCTGTACCCGCCAGAAGCGCAGCCCCGACCATGCCGGCTGTTCCTCCGATTACCCCGATACTGCCGAACATGCCCTTGTGACTGTTAGCCCGCCGGGGAGGGGGCAGGAGCCGCCGGATGTGCATCTGGTCCATCAGCCACGCATCGGGTTTCTTCAGGGATGAGACATCGAGATCAAGGTCGTGCAAAAAAACTTTCCCGCAATAATCGGGGCCCTCATTCGTGAAGAGGCCGGGTTTCAGGCCAATGAATGTCGCCGTCATGGTCGCGATGATAGCCGCGCCGCACACAGCGCCGGTATCGCTGCCCAGACCGCTGGGAATATCGATGGACAGCACCGGCAGCATCATGGCGTTAACGGTATTCACCATAGCCAGATATTTGCCGCCCAGTTCTCGTCCGCCTTGCTGGTCCAGACCAATACCGAACAAGCCGTCGATCACGGCATCCCATGTTTCATTTTCCGGAATTTCGGAGACCATCCCAGCGCCGGTGGCAACCCAGGCATTCAGCGCCCGCAGCGCATCCGCCGATAACTTTGCCTGCTCGCCGGTAAACACCAGCGTTACCTTGAACCCCCACTCCCGCAGGTGGCGCGCCGCGACAAAGGCATCGCCCCCGTTGTTCCCGGGCCCCGCCAGTACCAGCAAGCGGGGTTTATGGGGGGAGAGCAGCCGGTCACGGGCAATTTCAGCGGCGGCGAGCCCGGCTGCTTCCATCAATTGAGGCCGGCCCGGCAGGCCGGCCGCCAGGTGTTCGATTTCTCTGATCTCAGCCGTGGAGTAAATGGCAGTGGATAGATTGTTCTTGAGCGCGTTCATCCGATCCGCCTCTACGTCTTGCCGGACTGGGGGCAGCCGGGCTTCTCGTGTAAAATCACGTTCTTTCCCATCATCTTTATCTTCCGGATGTTCAGACTTCGTGGCGGCAATGCGCTTTCCTCTTTCCGGCAGAAAAAACTGACCGCCGCTCTCAAGGTTTCGGTTCCCCAAGTTTCCCATATTTGCGCCGAGTATTGGTATTTTTGCTCAGGGGTGCGTGCATTGCAGGAAAACGAAATCTCCATTCTGGCCAGGCTGCTCAAGGCCGTACCTGAAGATATCTCATTAAGCGGTACAAGTATCGGTTCGAGCCGGAGGCCGCGGGCGTCATCGCAAGGCGAATTGTTTCTGGTCGTGCCAAGACCGGGCACCATCTCCCCATGGTCCACAAAGGCGACCGATATCGCCCACAACTGCGGACTGGCTGCCGTGGCGCGACTGGAACGAGGAGTGGTTTATTACGTCGAAGTCAGGGAAAAGGTTTCCGGCGAACTTTCCGCTACCCTCAGGCAGTCATTGCTTGGACTGATACACGACCGTATGACCGAGGCAGTATTCAATTCATTCGACGACGCGGAGCGGTTGTTCAGGCATTTCGAACCCCTGCCATTCAAAGCAGTGGATGTGCTGGAAGGGGGGCGGGACGCGTTGCTGAAAGTAAACAGCAAAATGGGACTGGCGTTGTCGCCGGATGAAATCGACTATTTTGCGGACTACTTCCTGCAGATCGGGCGTAATCCGACAGATGTCGAACTGATGATGTTCGCGCAGGCAAATTCTGAGCATTGCCGTCACAAGATTTTCAACGCGGACTGGGTCATCGACGGTGTGCCGCGGGAAGCTTCCCTGTTTTCGATGATACGCAATACCCACCGGCAGCATCCGGGCGGAACCGTGGTTGCTTACGCTGATAATTCCGCCATCATCGAGGGCGCTGAAATTGCCCGTTTCTATCCCGGTAAAGACAATTGCTATGATTACGCGCAGGAGCAGACCCATATCCTGATGAAAGTGGAAACCCATAACCATCCGACTGCGATCTCACCCTATCCGGGCGCAGCGACCGGCGTGGGGGGCGAAATTCGGGATGAGGGGGCTACTGGGCGGGGGGCCAAGCCGAGAGCGGGTCTTAGCGGTTTCTCCGTTTCCAATCTGAATATCCCTGAATTTATTCAACCTTGGGAATTGCAAGGGGCTGCACCGGAGGAACAAACCTACGGTAAACCGGAGCGCATCGCCTCCGCCCTGCAGATCATGCTGGAAGGACCCATCGGCGGCGCGGCATTCAATAATGAATTCGGGCGTCCAAACCTGGCCGGCTATTTCCGCACCTTTGAAGAACGTGTGGCAGGCGCAATGCGCGGTTACCATAAACCCATCATGCTGGCGGGCGGGATAGGCCACATCAGCGGCAGGCATGCACTCAAGCAGGAATTTGCATCGGGCGCTCTGCTGGTTCAACTGGGCGGACCGGGAATGCTGATCGGGCTTGGGGGAGGCGCCGCTTCCAGCATGGATACGGGAATAAACGCGGAGGCCCTTGATTTTGATTCCGTCCAGCGTGGCAACCCCGAAATGGAGCGGCGCGCGCAGGAGGTCGTCGATCGTTGCTGGCAGATGGAAAGGCGCGGCGAACCGAACCCGATCCTGTCGATTCACGACGTCGGCGCGGGGGGGCTGTCGAACGCCCTGCCCGAACTGTTGCATGGTTCCGGCCGCGGTGGGTGTATTGATCTGCGGGCGATTCCGTCGGAGGAGCCGGGCATGTCGCCCATGCAGATCTGGAGCAATGAGGCTCAGGAGCGTTATGTGCTTGCCATCAGGCCGGATGCGCTGGAATTGTTCCGGGCCATTTGCGAGCGTGAGCGCTGCCCCTTCGCCGTAGTCGGCACCGCGACCCTGGAAGACCAGCTTGTTGTCGCCGATCCGTTGTTCGGCAATCGGCCGGTCGACATGGATCTTTCGGTACTGCTGGGCAAGCCGCCGAAGATGACGCGCGATGTTACGCACATCAGGAAAGCGTTGCCGTCGTTCGATGCGGCGGAAATGAATCTCCGGGAAGCGGCATACCGCGTGCTGCGACTGCCTGCGGTGGCGGACAAGACTTTTCTGATCAGTATCGGGGACCGTACCGTCGGCGGCATGACTGCGCGTGATCAGATGGTGGGACCCTGGCAGGTGCCGGTAGCGGATGTGGCGGTTACCGTGATGGGTTACAACACCTATCTGGGCGAAGCTTTCGCGGTGGGTGAACGTACACCCTTGGCATTGATCGACTCGGCTGCTTCGGCACGCATGGCAGTGGGAGAAGCCATAACCAACATTGCCGCGGCGCAGATCGAGCACATTGGAGAAATCAAGCTTTCCGCCAACTGGATGGCAGCAGCAGGACATCCTGGGGAGGATGCTGCCCTGTATGATGCAGTGCAGGCCGTGGGAATGGAATTCTGCCCTCACTTGGGAATCAGCATCCCCGTGGGGAAGGATTCGATGTCGATGAAGACTGTCTGGGAGACTGAGGCCGGTTTCGGCCAATCGGTACGAAAAGAAGTGATTGCGCCCCTCTCCTTGATTGTTTCCGCGTTTGCGAGAGTAACGGATGTGCGCAGGACACTGACGCCTCAGTTGCGCACGGACTGCGGGGAGACAGAACTCATCCTGATCGATCTGGGAGAGGGACGCAATCGTCTGGGGGGATCTGCCCTTGCCCAGGTTTACAAGCAGGTAGGGGATGTCGCCCCCGATATAGCAGGCGTTGAGGGTTCAGTGCGGCTCAAAGGTTTCTTTGCCGCTATACAGCGCCTGAACCGTGAGGGCAGGATCATTGCCTACCACGATCGCTCCGACGGAGGCATGCTTGCCACGCTGTGCGAAATGGCCTTTGCCGGGCATGCCGGCATGGTCATCAACCTGGATCAGTTGTGCTTTGATTCGATCGCCAACGATATCGATGGCAGCGAGATGCAGCCTGAGGCGCTGGGTGGAAGATTCACGGCCAGCCTCATGGCAGTCCTGTTCAATGAAGAGCTGGGGGCTGTCATTCAGACAAGAACAGAGCACCGCCGGGAAGTGCTGAATGTTTTGGCGGAAGCGGGCCTGGGCGAGGCGAGTTTTGTTATCGGCAGTGTCAATGAGGGGGATGAGATCCGGTTTCTGCGCAATAATAAGGCGGTCTTCTCGGAGAAGCGCATTGACCTGCATCGCGCCTGGTCGGAGACCACTTATCACATGCAGAAGCTTCGCGACAATCCGGAATGCGCGCAGCAGGAGTATGACCGCATTCTCGATCTGCATGACCCCGGGCTGCATGCGGAACTCACCTTTGATGTGGATGAGGACATCTGCGCAGCTTACATTCAGGCAGGGGCGAAACCAAAAATAGCGGTGCTGCGCGAACAGGGTGTGAACGGTCACGTGGAAATGGCAGCTGCTTTCGATCGCGCAGGATTTGCCGTAATCGACGTGCATATGAGCGATATCATCGATGGGCGTGTCACCCTCAGGGATTACAAGGGCTTCACCGCGTGCGGGGGGTTTTCTTATGGGGATGTGCTCGGAGCAGGGGAAGGCTGGGCTAATTCGATCCTGTTCAACGCGCGCGCCCGTGATGAGTTTGAGGCTTTTTTCGGGCGTGCTGACACCTTTGCCCTTGGTGTATGCAATGGCTGCCAGATGATGAGCAATCTGCGTCAGATTATTCCGGGCGCAGAGCATTGGCCCAGATTTGTAAGAAACAGATCGGAGCAATTCGAGGCACGGTTTGTCATGGTCGAAGCGCAGCACGGTCCATCCCTGTTTTTCGATGCCATGGCGGGCAGCCGCATGCCCATCGCTGTTGCGCATGGAGAAGGCTATGCGGAATTTGCGGATGAGAATGCTGCCTCAGCAGTTTCATCCCTGGTGGCATTGCGTTATGTGGATCATCGGGGTAAGCCGACCGAGGTCTATCCCTTGAATCCCAACGGCTCTCCACAAGGTATCGCCGGCATGACAACCGCCGATGGAAGATTCAGCGTTTTCATGCCGCATCCGGAGCGCGGCTTTCGGGCAGTGCAGCAGTCATGGCATCCCGGCTGGCGCGAGGATACGCCGTGGATGAGAATGTTCCGCAATGCGCGCAAGTGGGTAGGTTAACCCGCAGGAATCCCGGTTCTTAATCCGGGATTCCTTTGCCCGGATGCAGCGCCTGTAGCGCGGCCACGGCGGCACATGTGGGGCTGCGGGATCGATATCTGATAAGGAGTATCTGTTGAAAATTTTTAAGGCTGTACCGGTTGCGCCTCTTTTCGTGTTTCTCGTTTCCACGTTATTCGTGGGGATTTTCCCGGATACTGCCTTCGCGCAGACCAAACCGTCTACGGAAAAGTACAAGGAGGATGGAGGAGTCAACAAAGAGACGAGCAAGGAAGCCAACAAGGAAGCGAAAGGCGGTGAATGCGCCCCTGTCGGAGTATGGACTGTTCCCGGTTCTGTTTCCGGTTCAGGGAAAATATCCATTACCGATGTTGTCGGGCGAGCTGCCCGGCAGGCGGTGGTGTTGCTGGGAGAAGCGCACGATAATCCCGAGCACCATCGCTGGCAGTTGCAGACGCTGGCCGCGTTGCATGCGGAGCGGCCGGACATGGTGATCGGCTTCGAGATGTTTCCGCGCAGGGTGCAAAAGGCGCTCGACCAGTGGGTGGCAGGCGAGCTTACCGAAGCCCAGTTTCTCGCTGCTTCCGAGTGGAATACGGTCTGGAGCACCGATGCAGCCATGTATATGCCCCTGTTCCACTTCGCACGCATGAATCGCGTGCCGATGGTGGCATTGAACATCGATACGCGCCTGAGGCGATCGGTTGCGACAAAGGGATTCGCGGGAGTGCCGGAGAATGAACGAGAAGGCGTAACGGCGCCCGCTGAACCGAGCAATGCATACCTTGACTATCTGCTCCCGATCTACGGCGAGCATGATCGCGCAGGCAAGAAAAAGGCGGGCGCCAGTGCGGGTCGTGACGATCCGGATTTTCGCCGCTTCGTGGAAGGCCAGCAACTGTGGGACCGGGCGATGGCGCAAGGCATTCATTCCGCATTGGACCGGCCTCAGCGTCCCCTGGTGGTGGGGATCATGGGGTCAGGGCATATCAAATATGGCTACGGTGTTCCGCACCAGTTGAAGCACCTGGGGGTGACGGATGCGGGAATGCTGCTCCCCTGGAACAGCGGTACTTCATGTGATCTGCTTACAGCGGACATAGCAGATGCGATATTCGGGACGGCGTTGCCGCCACTGGCGGCGGATGAGCGTCCCCGGCAGCGCCTGGGGATCCGCTTCGAGATGGCACAGGACGGTGGGGGTGCGCGCGTGCTGCAAGTGGAGAAGGGCAGTATCGCCGAGAAAGCGGATATACGTGAAAGTGATTTGATCATCGAGGCCGCGGGGCTGCCTGTCAAGCAGCTCAACGATATCGTGGAAATCGTCAAACGGCAGGCGCCAGGGACATGGCTCCCGCTGAAACTCAAGCGGGGCAGTGATACGATGGAGTCTGTCGCAAAGTTTTCTCCGATGTCCAAACGATGAACATGATGCAAGTAATAATGTCTGCAACGAGGCTGATAATGAAAGGGATGCGAAATAGTTGCATTCCCGATTCCGGAAAGGCTGCCAGGATTGTTTCGCATGCGCCTCTCCTGATTGCTGGCATAACGGCAATTTTGTTTTTCCCTGCTGCATTTGCCGCGGAAGCGGCGAAATCGAGTTCCGCTCAGGAGGTCTCTCGCGTCGATTCCCCGGTCCATTATGACATCCGCGTTCACATCGATCCGCTGGAGCGCACTCTCAAGGGGCGCAGCGTGATCACCGCGAATACTCGGGAGGAACTGACACTTGTGATAGGCCGCCGTTTCGAAGTGCTGAAGGGGCGGGTGGATGGCGAGTCGATCGGCCCCTCTGCGACCGTGGGAGCGATGCGGGCGTGGCGTATTCCGCCGGAAGAGAAGCTTCCCCGTCGCATAGAAATAGAGTGGCGGGGGGAACTGTCTCCGCTGGATACCTCGCTCGATCACCGCCAGACGCTGGGGCAGAACGAGCCAGTCAGTGGCGAATCGGGTACGTTCCTGCCGGATTCGAGCGGCTGGTATCCCTATCTTGCAGGCGAGCTCGCCAGCTATGACTTGAGCATGGAACTCCCGGTCGGGCAGCGGGGGGTGGTCGCCGGACGGCTTGCGGAGGAATCGGAATCGCCGCAGGGATTTCGGGCACGTTTTGAATTTCCCGCTCCCACCGGCGGAATCGATCTCATGGCCGGCCCCTACATTGTCGAAACCCGGACGATCCGCAGCGCGGGGGGCAAGCCGATCGTGCTGAGAACCTATTTCCACCGGGAAGTCGCGGACCTTGCAGGAGAGTACCTCGATTCGGTCAAGGGATATATCGATCTTTATGAATCCTGGATCGGCGCTTATCCATTCACAGAGTTCAGCATCGTCTCAAGCCCGACACCGACAGGTTTTGGCATGCCCACGCTCACCTATCTCGGTTTGGAGGTGCTGCGACTGCCTTTCATTCGCGCAACCTCCCTGGGTCACGAGGTACTGCACAACTGGTGGGGAAACGGCGTGTATCCCGATTATGCAAAAGGCAACTGGTCGGAAGGATTGACCACCTTTATGGCCGATTATGCCTATAAAGAGCGGGAGAGCGATTCAGCGGCGCGGGAAATGCGGCAGGGCTGGCTGCGCGATTTTGCCGCCTTATCACCCAGCCAGTATGCGCCGCTGACAAGCTTTACCTCGCGCACGCACGGAGCTTCGCAAATCGTCGGCTACAACAAGGCTGCCATGGTGTTTTTGATGCTGCGCGACCTGCTCGGGCGGGAAACTTTCGATCGGGCACTCCAGACATTCTGGCGCGAACAGCGCTTCCGCGTTGCCTCGTGGGAGGATCTACAGCGCGCCTTTGAGACTGCTTCCGGCAGGAAGCTGCACATATTCTTCGATCAATGGCTCACTCGCCCCGGTGCGCCCGTCGTGCGATTGACGAAAGCGGTGCGAACGAAGGGAGTGGGGGGAAGCCATCATGTTTCGGTCACGCTCGAACAACCGGAACCCGCGTATCGGCTGCGGGTACCGATTGCTGTCCGTACCCAGCAAGGCGAAGAAATTCATACTGTCGATCTCGAGAACACGCAGCAAGTGTTTTCCATCGAAACTGGCGTCCCTCCGCTGGAAGTGATACTCGATCCCGATCTCCGCCTGTTCCGGCATTTAATGCCACAGGAGGCGACGCCGATCCTGCGTCAGGTGATGGTGAACAAGACAACGGTAACCGTTTTGCTGCCGGAAAGCGGACCTGCCCGCGACGCCGCGGAGATTCTGGCGACCAAGCTTCAACATCGTGCGCCAAAACTGATCCCGGGTACGGACAACATGCCGGCCACGCCGACTCTGGTGATAGGCCTGCAAGACCAGGTGGATGCGTGGCTTGCGCGGCACGAGCTGCACAGGCCGGAGGATATGAAGGGTAAAGGCTCGGCCCAAGCCTGGACTACACGCCTTTCCGACGGTACCACGCTTGCGGTCGTTTCCGCACGCGACATCGAATCCCTGGCTGCGTTGACCCGGCCACTGCCACACTATGGCCGCCAGAGCTACGTCGTGTTCGAGGGTGCGAAAGCGGTCCACCGCGGCACATGGCCTACCCGTCCACAGGCGGTGAAACTCGATTGAGAGAGTGGGAGGATTTCCTCTTTGGCAGGTTTTTTTTCGTTTTACCTTGGCATCCCAAATGAACAGGAGCGCGTCCTCCACCGCCAGCATATCGGTCCAATTTAGGGACTTTAAAGCTGGTTCTTGTTAGAATAATAAAGATTTACATAATTACTTGGAGTATTTGATGGCTGTCGAACGAACCCTGTCTATCATCAAGCCGGATGCAGTGGCAAAAAATATAATAGGAGAAATTTACTCCCGCTTTGAACGGAACGGACTGAAAATAGTCGCATCACGGATGGTGCGTCTATCCCAGGCTGATGCTGAGGGTTTTTATGCAGTCCACCGGGAACGGCCGTTCTTCAATGATCTGGTGAAATTCATGATTTCCGGTCCCGTCATGGTACAGGTACTGGAAGGTGAGGATGCCATCAGAAAAAACCGGGATCTGATGGGGGCGACCGATCCGAGGAAGGCCGAAAAGGGGACGATTCGGGCAGATTTTGCCGAGAGTATCGATGCAAACGCTGTGCATGGCTCGGATGCACCTGAAACAGCGGCGGTTGAGATCGCCTATTTTTTTCCGGAACTCAACATTTATACGCGATAAGGGGGATCACGGCTCAGGTATGAGCATCAATCTTCTGGATTTTGATGCGAAAGGGCTTACCGGTTTCTGTGCGGAAATCGGTGAGAAGCCGTTCCGCGCCCGTCAACTGCTGCGCTGGATACACCGGACCGGTGAAGCCGATTTCGATGCCATGAGCGACCTCGCGAAAGGATTGCGGGAAAAGCTGGCGGCTGCCGCCGTGATAGAACCGCCGAAAGTCATCAGCGATCATACCGCTTCCGATGGTACTCGCAAATGGCTGCTGTCGGTCGGCGCGGGTAATGGAATCGAAACAGTCTACATACCGGAAACGAGCCGGGGGACGCTGTGTATTTCCAGCCAGGTAGGGTGTGCGCTCGCATGCGCATTTTGTTCCACCGGGAGGCAAGGGTTCAACCGTAATCTGACGGTGGCGGAAATCATCGGCCAATTGTGGTGGGCGAATAAAGCGCTGACGGAAACGTTCACGAGCGAGGCGGGACGCGAGCGTCCCATCACCAATATAGTCATGATGGGGATGGGAGAGCCGCTGACGAATTTCGAAAATGTAGTGACCTCGCTCGACCTGATGCTGGACGACAATGCTTATGGCTTATCACGGCGCCGGGTGACCGTGAGCACGTCGGGAATAATCCCGGCCATGGACCGTCTCCGCGAGCGTTGCCCCGTCGCGCTGGCGGTATCCCTGCATGCTCCCAACGACGCGTTGCGCGATCAATTGGTGCCGATCAACAGGAAATACCCGATCAGGGAACTGCTGGGCGCATGCGAGCGCTATCTTCAATCCGCACCCCGAGATTTCATCACTTTTGAATATGTCATGCTGGATGGCGTGAATGACAGCGTGGCGCAAGCGCGTGAATTGGTGCAACTGGTAAGGGACATTCCCTGCAAGTTAAACCTGATTCCGTTCAATCCTTTTCCTGATTCAGGTTTCAGGCGTTCTTCCGCAAACGCCGTATCCCGCTTTCGCGATGTGTTGATGGAGGCAGGATTGGTGACTACGGTACGCAAGACGCGGGGAGATGATATTGCCGCGGCCTGCGGCCAGCTCGCGGGAAAAGTCCTCGACAAGACACGCCGCGTCCCCCGCAACATTGCGGAAGCAGCTGGATGAGCAGGTTGGGGCGTATTTTCCCGGTCGGCAACTGCACCTGAAGGCGTGAAGGCGTAAAAGCGATTGCGGATATGAAGCGTCAGGTAACATGAGATGGGGTGAGGGAATGGAAGCTCCTGAAAGTAGCGACATCGAGCAGCATGAGGAACCAAAAAAAACCGGAGAGCAGGTCGGCCAGGTGCTGCGCGCTGCGCGGCTGGAACGCGGCCTGGATATTGAGGACGTTGCGCGCCAGTTACGCTTTGCAGCCCGGCAGGTGACGGCACTCGAAGAGGATGAATACGATAAGCTTGCGGGCGGCCCCTTCCTGCGCGGATTCGTGCGCAACTATGCCAAATTGCTGCAACTGGATGAAGCGCCGTTATTGAAGTTGCTTGAACAGTCGGTTCCTCCTCCGACGACGCACGTGGGGCGGCCTCCAAGTGAGGAGATTCCCTTTCCCTCCGGGCAGGAGTATCTGAAACGCAACGTGGTCCTCGGCGGAGGAATTGTCCTGGCCATCACTCTGCTGGGGTACGCGATCTATAGTGGTGACAAGGCTTCCGTTGCCAATCAGCCCGACATGGCAATGGAATCGGAGAAAGACACCGGGCAACCGACTCTTTCATTCCCGTTTCCATCGCAGGCGCCCCCAGCGGAAGTGCCGGAATCTCAGGCTCCCGCACCTTCCGCGCTTGTTCCCGATATGGCTTCCCAGCGAGAGCCGGGTATTGCCGCCCTCGAGGAGACAGCACCTTCCGCGGATACAGGCAGAGAGCAGGACACCGTGGCGTCCGCTCCTAAAGACGCGGCCGCTGGGAGCGGTGCCGAAGCTTCCGCTGGAGAGCCTCTCACCCTGCCTCTTGCGCCGCCACCGGCGGTCCAGACCGCTCCCACAGCACCGGCAGTTCCAGGGGGGGAGCCCGCCAATGTCCCAGTGGCTCCGAAGCCGCCCCAGGTTACAGTTGCTCCAAAGCCATCTGAGGGCCCAGTTACTTCGAAGCCATCTGGGAGCGCAGTTACCCCGAAGCCGCCTCAGGTCGCAGTTGCTCCGAAGCCACTTGAGGGCCCAGTTACTTCGCAGCCATCTGAGAGCGCAGTTACTTCGAAGCCGCCTCAGGTCGCAGTTGCTCCGAAGCCATCTGAGGGCGCAGCTACTTCGAAGCCATCTGAGAGCGCAGTTACCCCGAAGCCGCCCCAGGTCGCCGCTACTCCGAAGCCACCTCCTGCAAAAGCTGGAATTCGTCTGACGTTTGCCGGCGAGTCATGGGTGCAAGTCAAGGATGGCAACGGGAAATTGCTTCTCTCAAGAGTCAATCCTCCTGGCAGCGAGCAGGTGCTGCGTGGTAAGCCGCCCTATTCTCTCATGATCGGAAACCCGGGGCAGGTCAAGCTTGTCTACAATAGCAAACCAGTCGATCTCTCGATTTTCGCCAAACTTCCCGGTGGAATGGCACATCTCGTGCTCCAATAGATTTCAATTTCAACACGACATCTCATATTCATCATGTCTATGGTTCAAAGTGCTTTTCCCCCACGCCGGAACAGCGTGGGCGTTCAGGTAGGTTCGATCCGGATCGGCGGGGGCGCGCCCATCGTAGTGCAGTCCATGACCAATACCGATACGGAAGATGAAATCGCTACCACCGTGCAAGTGGCCCAGCTTGCGCGTGCCGGATCCGAACTCGTGCGCATCACCGTCAATACGGCCGAAGCAGCCAGGGCGGTGCCGGGTATCAGGGCGCGACTCGACGATATGGGTTGCCAAGTTCCCCTGATAGGCGATTTTCACTTCAATGGCCATAAACTCGTGACTGAGTATCCCGGTTGCGCCCGTGCGCTGGCGAAATACCGTATCAATCCCGGTAATGTCGGGCACGGAAAGAAACGTGACGAACAGTTTTCCATTCTGATCGAAGCGGCCTGCAAGTATGAAAAACCGGTGCGCATCGGGGTCAACTGGGGAAGCCTCGATCCAGAGCTGCTGGCGCGCATGATGGACGAGAATGCCCGCTCCGGGGACCCGAGGGATGCCTCCGCGGTAATGTACGAAGCCTTGATTACCTCTGCGCTTCAAAGCGCTGAGCGTGCGGAGGAGATCGGGCTGGGGCGTGACAGAATCATATTGTCATGCAAGATGAGCGGCGTGAGAGACCTCATTACCGTTTATCGCGCCCTTGCGGCCCGCTGCGATTATGCGCTGCACCTGGGGCTCACCGAGGCGGGCATGGGTTCGAAGGGGATTGTTGCTTCCACGGCGGCATTGTCGGTACTGCTTCTCGAAGGTATCGGCGATACGATACGGATATCGTTGACGCCCGAACCAGGCGGAGACCGCGCGCGCGAAGTGGTCGTGGCCCAGGAGATACTGCAAACCACCGGTTTGCGCGCTTTTGTGCCTCTGGTTGCCGCCTGTCCCGGCTGCGGCCGTACCACCAGCACCTATTTTCAGGAGCTGGCGGAAAGCATCCAGGGCTACGTGCGCGAGCAGATGCTGGTATGGCGCGAGGAATACGAAGGTGTGGAAAATATGACCCTCGCTGTGATGGGGTGCGTGGTCAATGGTCCCGGCGAAAGCAAGCATGCCAATATCGGCATCAGCCTGCCGGGCTCGGGGGAACGGCCTGTGGCGCCGGTATTTGTGGATGGCCAGAAGGCTGTAACGCTGAAGGGCGATAATATTGCAGGAGAGTTTCGCCAGATAGTCGATGAATATGTGCAGATGAAATACCCCAAGAAAGCAGTCGATGCCCACTAGGGGGATTCAGGCTGTACGCGGGATGAACGACATCCTGCCCGATCAGATTGACCGGTGGGAGTTCTTCGAGCAAAGTGTCCGCGACTGGATGGCGGCTTATGGCTACCGCAATATCCGTATGCCGATAGTCGAGCAGACCGACCTGTTTGTGCGTTCCATCGGTGCGGTCACAGATATCGTCGAGAAAGAGATGTACACCTTCGTGGATCATCTCAACGGCGAGAGCCTGACACTGCGGCCGGAAGGAACCGCGTCCTGCGTGCGTGCGGTGCTTGAGCATAATCTGCTCTATTCCGGCCCGCAACGGCTATATTATTCGGGTGCGATGTTCCGCCACGAGCGTCCGCAAAAAGGACGTTACCGGCAATTCCATCAGGTCGGCGCCGAAGCTCTGGGGTATGGCGGACCCGACATCGATGCCGAGCTCATCATCATGGGCGCCGACTTGTGGAAGCGGCTCGGCGTTTCCGGGGTGCGGCTCGAAATCGGGACGCTTGGCAGTGCGGAGTCGCGCTCGGTGCACCGTACCCGCCTGATCGATTACCTGCAGCGGCATCTATGCAAGCTGGATGAAGATGCATCCAGGCGCCTGCACAGCAATCCCCTACGCATACTCGACAGCAAGAATGCGGGGATGAGAGAGATTATCGAGGGCGCTCCGCGGTTACTGGATGACCTGGACGAGGACTCTCTCATTCATTTTGAACGCTTGCAGCAAATCCTGCGCGAGCAGGGGGTCGACTTCGAGATCAACCCGCGGCTGGTACGGGGGCTGGATTATTATAATCGCACCGTATTCGAGTGGGTTACCGACAAGCTGGGGGCGCAGGGAACCGTCTGCGCAGGTGGACGTTATGACGGACTGGTAGAACAGGTTGGCGGCAAGGCTACCCCCGCATGCGGATTTGCCCTGGGCGTGGAACGAGTGCTGGCACTGGTGATGGACAGTATCATCCCTCAGGCTCCTCCTGATGTCTATGTGGTTCACAAGGGCGATGCCGCGGCCGGGTTTGCCTGGAAAACGGCAAGACACTTGCGGGATCGTGGGTTCCAGGCAATTCTGCATTGCGGAGAGGGCAGCTTCAAGGCGCAGATGAGAAAAGCCGACGCCAGCGGAGCGCGTTTTGCGATCATCATCGGAGATGATGAAGCGCAAGCCGGCGAAATAAGCATCAAGCCGCTGCGGGAAGCGGCGGAGCAGGTCCGGGTAGGCCTTGCGGAAGCTGCCGACCTGCTGAAAAGGGCCTGAATCAGAAGAATTCAATTCAACTCGGGAAGATAAATGGCAGCATATAATCCGGAAGAACAGGAAAATATAGACCAGTTGAAATCGTGGTGGAACACGTACGGCACGCTGGTGATTGTGATCGTCGCAGTTTTCATCGCGGGTATCGCCGGCGCACAGGCATGGAATTACTACAAGAAGCAGAAAACCGAGCAGGCCCTGGAATTGTATGATTCCGTGCTACAGGTTCAGGGGAGCGGCGATGCAAAAAAAATCAGCGACGCTGCCGGTTTGGTGATGGAAAGCTTTCCGAGCAGCGGTTACGCGTCCCGTGCCGCCTTGATATCGGCTCAAGCCAGCTTCAACGCCGGAGATTTGCAGAACACGAAAAACCGTCTGCAATGGGTACTCGACAATTCCGGAGAAGAAGAGCTGAAAGACATGGCCCGGTTACGTTTGACGGGCGTATTGCTGGATGAGGAAAAATACGACGAGGCGCTGCGCTTGCTTGAGGTCAAGCACGGGGAATCCTTCGACGGACTTTATGCCGATCGCCGGGGCGATGTGCTGACGGCCACCGGGAAATTTGGGGAAGCCCGGGCAGCTTATCAAATGGCGCTTGCCAGGATAAGTCCCGGCAGCACTTACTATGATATCGTGCAGATGAAGCTGGATGCGCTGCCAAGCGCCAAATAGTTACAGTTTCGATATAAACCGGATAAACTCCAGCGCGAGCCGCCACTCCTGGCGGCTGTGCAGCCGGTCCACTCTGGAAGCCGCTCCCTTAACCTGATATGCCTTGATCGGCTCGTTGATTTTTTCGCAACTACTCCTTCTCATAAACAGGAAAATGCGCGCAAGCAAAGCTTCAGCCGATGAGTCGCTGAATGTGTTTCCCGTGCCTGCGGATTCGCCTGGAAGCCCTATTGCCGGGGCCAATGGCGTGCCCAAGGAAATATCACTCCCGGGAGAAGCGCGTCCGTTTCACTTGGCGAATAGTGCATTCTGGCCCTATGTTCTGCTGTTCGTATCGTCCTTGACGCTTTCCGGATGTGCAGGCATGGTAGATATGGTGCGCGATGTGACCCGCAGTCTTGCTGATATCGATGTATCCGGTATTACGGATCTTTTCGGATCAGGTGAGGTTCAAATGAGCCCGGAGCAGATCGCACAGCTGGAGGTGATCCCCAGCACGCGCCCCGGTTGGGAGGCGAGTGTCGAGGAAAGTCCGGCGGCTGTATTTCTGCCGGTTTTCGGCGATGGCGCTGTCTACGCAGGGGGACCGGATGGTCGTCTTGTGCGTTTCGACCCGGCTTCTGGCAAGGCTTCGGGCGTCATCGACACCAAGCATCCTCTCGCGGGTGGAATTGGCACGGGAGATGGTATGCTGCTGGTGGGCACTTTCAAGGGCGAGGTGCTGGCTTTTGACGAGAAAAGCGGCAAACCGAAGTGGACTGCGAATCTTTCAACGGAAGTGTTGAGTCCCCCGCATGCCGGAATGGGCGTGGTAGTCGTTCGCACGGGAGACGGCCGTATATACGGGCTGGATAGCGAGAGCGGCAAGCGCAAGTGGGTTTATCAGGGCGCTACCCCATCGCTGACGGTACGGAGTTTCGCTGGCGCGCTGATTGCCGATGATAGGGTATATGCCGGTTTTGCCGGGGGCAGGCTCGTGGCCCTGAATCTTTCGAATGGCAGTCTGGTTTGGGAAGCAATGGTATCACGGCCGAGAGGCGCCACCGAACTTGAGCGAATTTCGGATGTCACCAGTTTGCCCGTTCTGGATGAGCAGCAGGTGTGCGCCGTTGCCTACCAGGGGCGTATCGCCTGCTTCGATATCACAGCCGGTAACCAGATCTGGACCCGTGATGTATCCAGCAATGCCGGTCTGGCCATGGATGACAATTACGTTTATGTGAGCGAGAACAGGGGCGGAATAGTGGCTTACGACAAAAGGGATGGCACCAGCATATGGGCCCAGGATCTGCTCAACGGACTCAAGTTATCCGCTCCGCTGGTGCACGGCGCTCGTATCGTGGTAGGAGATTCCCAAGGTTATGTAAATTTCATCAGGAAGGACAATGGCGCCATTATTGCGCGGTCCGGAACCGACGAAAGTGCTATTACCGCCCGTCCCATATCCTTGCCCAATGGTATTGCGGTACAAACCCGGAAAGGCGGAGTTTTTGCCTTTGGTGCCTAGTCGTGCGGGCGCGCGTTTTTCGTTTTTGAAAATTCACCTTCTGGGGAATACCTCGGTAATCCGGGAATTCGCTGTCCAGCGCTTCAATTCCGTACCTTATGCCGCAGCCCAGCCCTGTTTTAGACGAAAGCTGAAATCATGAAACCCACCCTCGTACTGGTAGGGCGATCCAACGTCGGCAAGTCCACGCTCTTTAACCGTTTGACACGCAGCCGCGACGCGCTGGTGGCCGACCTGCCGGGGTTGACGCGCGACCGTCATTACGGACACGGCAAACTGGGTGACAGGCCGTATCTCGTGGTCGATACAGGAGGCTTCGAGCCGATGGCAACGGAAGGCATCCTGCACGAAATGGCGAAGCAGACACTGCAAGCAATTGACGAGGCTGATGTCGTGCTCTTTATCGTGGACGGTCGAAGCGGTTTGACGGCGCAGGACAAAATTGTCGCCGAGCAACTGCGCAGATCGGGTCGCCGAACCTTGCTGGCGGTAAACAAGACCGAAGGCATGGCTGTTTCCGTCGTTACTGCGGAGTTTCACGAACTGGGATTGGGCGAGCCTTGCGCGATTTCCGCCGCCCATGGCGACAACGTGAATGAACTGGTGACACTGGCGCTTCAGGATTTTCCCGACGAACCTGAGCAGGAAAGAAAAGACGACCATCCGAAAATCGCCATCGTGGGTCGTCCCAATGTAGGAAAATCAACGCTCGTGAACACCCTGCTGGGAGAGGAGCGTGTCATCGCCTTTGATCAGCCGGGAACTACGCGTGACAGCATTTATATCGATTTTGAGCGGAATGGGCGCACTTATACCCTGATCGATACAGCGGGCCTGCGTCGACGCGGCAAGGTGCAGGAGACCGTGGAGAAGTTTTCCGTGGTGAAAACACTGCAAGCGATAGAAGATGCCAACGTGGTGATACTGGTGCTGGATGCAGCCAGTGAAATTTCAGATCAGGATGCGCATATTGGCGGATTCATCCTGGAAGCAGGACGGGCACTGGTGCTGGCCGTGAACAAGTGGGACAGCCTGGATGAGTACCAGCGTGACATGATCAAGCGCGATATCAACCGTAAATTGCCGTTTCTGCAGAATTTCGCCCGGTTTCACTATATTTCGGCGCTACATGGCACTGGCACGAAAGGGTTGCTGCCCTCTGTCGATGCCGCCTATGGGGCGGCGATGGCTCATCTGCCTACTCCCAGGCTTACGCGCACATTATTGGCCGCGGTGGAGAAGCAGCCTCCCCCGCGTGCCGGCATGTCGCGTCCCAAGCTGCGCTACGCCCATCAGGGCGGTTCGAATCCGCCCCTGATTATAATCCATGGCAGCGCTCTCAATGCCGTGCCCCAGACCTATCAGCGCTATCTGGAAAATACATTTCGCGATACCTTCGGGCTGGAGGGAACGCCGCTCCGGATAGAATTCAGGACAGGCCGCAATCCCTACGCAGGGAAAAGCCCCGCTCCGCTCACCGAAGCCGAGGCAAAACGGGCTCATCGTCGTCGACGATACGGGCGGAAGAAGTATGGGTAACGCCGAGGGGAAGATACTTCTTAATGGAGGATTCGCGGCACGCTCAGAATGAACTCGGGAATGGGGGCGTCGAAGCGCAGACCATCCTCGGCCACCATCTGGTAGCTGCCTTTCATTGAACCTACCGGTGTCGAAATGGCTGTGCCGCTCGTATATTCGTAGGTGTCTCCCGGCTTCAGCAGGGGTTGTTCCCCCACCACTCCCAGACCTCTTACCTCCTGTACGCCGCCGCTGCCATCGGCAATGACCCAGTGCCGACTGATGAGCTGGGCGGTGACGGTACCGGTGTTGGAAAGAACGATCGTATAGGCGAATACATAGCGATCCAGCGCCTCGTCCGATTGTTCCGGAAGATAGGTGGTATGAACCTTTACCGCGATCTCGTATTTTTTTCCTTCGGCCATACTGGCATTGCACACTATTTTCGGGCTCAGGGCAAGGGCAGCACGCCGCAAAGTCATTGGAACGATTTTTCAAGACTGCAGGAGATCGCAATCAGGGACAGCAGCTTTAAAGACCGATGCCACTAACGCCGAAAGACAATTTACGGTTAAAATTGCGCTTTTTTGATCATCACAAGGACGCCCTTCATGGCCAATTACCGCATTGCTCCAAGCATTTTATCTGCAAACTTTGCCAAGCTGGGCGAGGAAGTTTCTGCAGTTATCGATTCCGGTGCGGATTTTATCCATTTCGATGTGATGGATAATCATTATGTACCCAACCTCACTATCGGACCCCTTGTGTGCGAAGCCATTCGACCAGTGACCGACGCGATTATCGACGTGCATCTGATGGTCGAACCGGTTGACCGTATCGTTCCGGATTTCGCGAAAGCAGGAGCCAATATCATTTCCTTTCATCCGGAGGCAACGCGTCATATCGATCGCACCATCGGGCTCATCAAGGAACAGGGATGCATGGCCGGACTTGTTTTCAATCCCGCCACACCGTTGAATTATCTTGACCACGTTCTCGACAAACTGGACCTGGTACTGATCATGTCAGTCAATCCCGGATTCGGGGGACAGAAATTCATTCCGGAAGCGTTGCCGAAGCTGAGGGAAGTGCGAAGGCGTATCGATGAGAGCGGCAGGAGCATACTGCTGGAAATCGATGGCGGCGTGAAAGTGGACAACATCGCGGAAATTGCGCGTGCTGGAGCGGATACTTTCGTTGCCGGTTCCGCAATTTACAGCGCAGGGAAGGACAGCGATCCCCACCGTTATGACACCATCTTATCAGCCCTGCGGGCAGAACTGAAGAAGGTGTGAGCGCGCTCGTGCGTAAACTCCCGAGTTTGGAGCGATCCATTTGGAAAGCTCCCGTCGCTTCGTCGCCTATACGAACAAGCCTTATTATTTTTTAATGAATATGGATAATACGACGTGAACAAAGGCCTCTCTCCGCTTGCACGTACTTCTGCTCCTGATATGCATTTTCCCCTGCCGATCAAAGCAGTCATGATCGATCTCGACGGCACCTTGCTGGATACCGCGCCTGATCTTGCCACCGCTGCCAACATGATGCTGAAGGAACTGGGAAAAGCCGAGCTTCCGCTGGAAACAATCCAATCCTACATCGGCAAAGGGATAGAAAAGCTGGTGAAACGTTCGCTCACGGGCGACCTCGATGGCGAGCCCGACTCAGACCTATTGCGGCGCGCAATGCCGCTGTATGAGCGCAGCTACGAAAAAACATTGTATGTCGATACGCGCGCTTACCCTGGCGTGCGCGAGGGATTGAACGCTTTGCGTGCAGGCGGCTTCCGGCTCGCCTGCGTGACGAACAAGGCAGAGGCTTTTACCTTGCCGCTGCTTCGTGCGGCGGAACTGCTGGACTACTTCGATATCGTGGTTTCCGGGGATAGCTTGCCGAAAAAGAAGCCGGATCCGATGCCTTTGCTGCACGCTTGTGAACGTTTCGAAATCCAGCCGCATGACATGCTGCTGGTCGGGGATTCGCTAAATGATGCCCAGGCTGCGCGCGCGGCGGGTTCTCACGTATTTTGTGTTCCCTATGGATACAATGAAGGACGCGACGTGTACGAACTTGATTGCGACGCGATCGTCCCATCGTTATATGAGGCAACAAAGCTGATCCAGAAATCCTCATGAGTAACGGAAAAACGGAAAAGGAAAGATATGCAACCCAGGGATGGTGCTACTGGCACTGCTGGGGTTGGCGTTGGCGGCTCGATAAATATTGATCCGTTCTGCGGTATTTTTTCATTTTCTGTTTTTTTGGAGTCTGAATCATGACGGAAGCAGAATTCCATGCTCTGGCGACAAAGGGCTACACCCATATTCCTGTCGTCCTGGAAACCTTTGCCGATCTTGACACCCCGTTGTCGGTTTATCTGAAGCTGGCAAATGAGCCTTATTCCTATCTGCTGGAATCCGTTCAGGGAGGCGAGCGTTTTGGACGTTATTCAGTTATCGGCTTACCCGCCCGCAACCGAATCGAAGTGCGCGGCAACGATGTCAGCGTAATCGACGGCAGCACCAGCCAGGTATTCCAGTCGGAAGATCCTCTTGCTTTCGTTCAATCCTATCTGGCGCGCTTCAAGGCGGCACCTTATCCCGGCTTGCCGCGGTTTTGCGGCGGTCTCGCGGGCTACTTCGCGTACGATACGGTACGTTATATCGAGCGCAGGCTCGCGGGTGGGTGCGCGTACAGGCTGCCTGACACACTGGATACGCCCGACATCCTGCTGCTGGTTTCGGAAGAACTGGCCGTGGTGGATAACCTTTCCAGCAAGCTCTACCTCATCGTATATGGGGACGCCGCTCTTGAGGGCGCGTACTCCAGCGCCCGGAAACGGTTGAAAGAACTGTTGGGATCTCTCCGGGAACCGTTACGGATTCCATTGGAAATGCCGTGTGAATCGGGTGCGCCGGTTTCGCAGTTCGCGGAGGCGGATTTCATCTCGGCAGTAGAACGGGCCAAGCGCTATATTTTTGATGGCGATATCATGCAGGTGGTGCTATCGCAGCGCACCAGCAAACCGTACGGCGCATCACCGCTCGCGCTGTACCGCGCGTTGCGCAGCCTCAATCCTTCTCCCTACATGTTTTATTACCACCTCGGCAGCTTTTACGTGGTGGGAGCCTCGCCCGAAATCCTGGTGCGACTCGAAGGTGAAACGGTAACGGTACGCCCGATCGCAGGAACCCGTCCCCGGGGCAAGACCTTGGGGGAAGACGCTGCGCTGGCCACCGATCTGCTCGCCGACCCGAAAGAGCGGGCGGAGCATGTAATGCTGATGGACCTGGGGCGTAATGATGTAGGACGCGTGGCGCAGATCGGAACGGTAAAGGTGACAGAGAACATGCGTATCGAGCACTACTCGCACGTCATGCATATTGTTTCCAATGTCGAAGGCCGGCTCAAGCCCGGCCTCAATGCGATGGATGTGCTGCGCGCCACCTTTCCGGCGGGGACCGTAAGTGGCGCGCCCAAGGTGCGGGCAATGGAAATCATCGATGAACTGGAAGTCTCGAAGCGTGGAATCTATGCAGGTGCAGTCGGATATCTTGGATTCAACGGGGATATGGATCTGGCTATCGCCATCCGCACTGGAGTGATCAAGGACGGCAAACTGCATGTCCAGGCGGGTGCGGGCATCGTTGCCGATTCCGTTCCGCAAAGCGAATGGGTGGAGACGCAAAACAAGGCCAGGGCCCTGCTGCGCGCGGCGGAGATTGCGGAGAACGGGTTGGACAGCAGGATCGAATGAAAACCGGAAATAGCGCTAGCATGAATGCTTGACGTGAGGATGTTACGCGAGCACTTCGCTCCGTGGCGTGGCGAAGAGCGCGAGGTAATGCTTGCAATCGCAGGAAGCATCAGGGCGCAAGTTGATATTCAACCTTATTTTCACTGATTGTGATCCGACCGCTGGACTGAAGTTCATCGAGGATTGAGCTGATATCTTCCGCAGTCAGTTTCTTTTGAAAAACGGCATCGATTGTGTTGCGAAGTGCGTTAACCGTTCGGGGAAGGGCCGGGTGGCGATTCTTGAGGTCTGCCGATATCCGGGAAAGTCTTTCAAGTCGAAGACCATTGCTCTCGGTGCTGTAAGGTGTTTCCTTACTGCTGTAGCACGCTGGGCATTTAAATTGCCCTCTCTGGTTCAGTACGATGCGCAATTTCTCCTTCAGGGACTTGTTCGCGAGCAGTGCATTTAGCGACTTGCAGCAGGCAACACAGTTATCCTCGCTGTTAGCCCCGCCATTTGCTCGCGCTATCAAGTGCTCCACGCTCGCTTCCGTCGCAGGAATGCGTTGGTCGCAGAAGAAGCACCGGCCACCCTGTACAAACATAAGTTTTTCGAGTTGTTTCGTCATATGTGTTAATTGCGGAACAGGGGTCTGCTCCTGCTGGACCACTCAAACGGCGATGAAGGATGCTGTCAATAACGGCTGCCGGGAGGAAGTGCTTTAATTTGGTGGAGGACGTAGAAAATCTCTACGGAACGTCTACCCCAGTCAACAGGAGAGGCAAAAAGGCAGTGCGCCGATGCGGAGCATTGAGATCCGCATGAGGCATCAGAAAGCGTTGGGCGGGGCTAATCCGGCTTCCCGGAGCACAACTTTCGTTGATAGCGTTATCGCCCCTCGTAGACCCAATCGAGCAGCGCATCCATCGCAGCCTGTCCGTTCTCCGCGCGCGGGTGGTTGATGAAGAAAACCACGACCGAGCGCCTGCCGGACTTGTCGCGCACATAACCCGCTATGGTTTTTACCCCCTCCAGCAGCCCTGTCTTGATATGGGCCTGGCCGGCGATTGCACTGCGGTTGAGTCTTTTCTTCATGGTGCCGTCCACTGCGACGATGGGCAGGGAGGAGACAAACTCGGGCATGACATGACTCTGGAATGCGGCGAGCAGCAGTTTGCCCATATGGCCGGCACTGATGCGTTCATTCCGCGACAAGCCAGACCCGTTTTCCAGGATCAGCTCGGGAAAGACCAGTTGGCGGGAAGCGAGCCATTGCCGGATGGCGGTTTCCGATTTGGCGAGGGTTGCGCGTGACGGGTCAGGATCTTCTCCGATTCCATCCAGGGAAAGTATTGTTCCGCTTTTGGCGGTTCGATCATTTCCGTAGCCGATGTTGAAGGAAGCCGGCATTACTTGCGGTTCCCTGAATGGTCCACTGCCCAGCCCCAGGGTGAGATAGAGCTGCCGCGCCGCGGTATTGTTGCTGAACTTGTTGATATCGCGCACGATATCCGTCAAGGGAGGAGACTGGTGGGTTTCCAGCGGCACAATTCCTTCCGGAGCGGCACTCCTGCGCACGCTCCCGCGAAGAACACCGCCTTGCTGTTCCCACAACTGCCTGAACAGATCGAAGGTATAGCGGGCAGTGTCGTGAACACTGAGGAACAGGGTTTTTTCGCCGCACGCCAGGGCATAGCTGCCCTTGAATGTCACGGACACGCGGCTGTCGAGGCCCGTGGCGAACTGAATATCCGTGCCAAGATCATCCTTCCAGTCATTGCATGCACCATTGGTGAGCGTCAGGCTGTTTTTGAGGTCGAGAGAGGGCAACAGGGGGTCCACCACAATGCGCACGCTCCTGCTTTCCGGCTGCGGCAGCAGCCGCAGCGCGAGCGTCCGGTAATTCACCATCAGCGCCTCGGGGAGGACGTTGTATGCGCGATAGGGCCTGCCGTCGAATGCGGCGGAGTCGCTTCCGGGGAGATCGAAATGGCTGCTGTCGAGCACCAGGTCGCCGGTGATTTCGCGCAATCCGGTCTGGCGCAGCCGTCGGGTGAGCAACCAGAAGTTCTCCAGATTCAGCCTCGGATCGCCGTAGCCCTTGATGACCAGATTGCCGTGAAGGGCATCCCCCCGGACAATCCCGTCAGCATACAGCTCCGTCTTCCAGGCATATCCCGGCCCCAGTAGTTCCAGTCCGGCAAATGTGGTCAGAAGCTTCATCACCGAAGCCGGGCTCATGCCGACGCCAGCATTGACAGCCAGCAGCGGCTGTCCTGCACCGGTTTCATGCACGTAAATGCCGACGGCAGACCGGGGGATACCCGCCCGTGCGAGCGCGTATTTTACCGAGTCAGGCAGGTCGAGCGCCAAAGCCGGCGGCGGCAGGAAGACAAGCAGACTGCATAATGCCCACTTTATTGCGCGTAATAGCGGTACGAGATGCGAGTTTCTCAATGGATTTCCGGGCAGGTTTTTCTGCGGGTTTTCCAGCGGGTTTTCCAGGGAACGTTGCAAACGTGTGAACAGGGACATGCTATATCTCAACGGATGAGGGTTGGACAGGGTACTTGCATTCCAGTTTGGTTTCTGCCGGATGGTGTCGGCCAGAATGGGCAAGCTGAAGGCTGCGTGAACGAGGAAAGTCTGACCGGAAAGTCAGACTGGGAGGCGGCAAGGAAGTAGTCCAGCATGACGAGCAGGTCCGCGTGAGCGGAAAGTCCGCCGATGGGCATATCCAGCCGCACGGGTGCATTTCCATCGAAAAATCTTCACTGATTCACCCCTCCACCGAGCTGCATTCAGCGTACCGACCGCCTGGAAGCCGATAATGAGTATGCTTCATTCGGCCTGTCGAGATTGTACTTTAGATGATACTTGATCCTGCCCCCATCGCACATCCTGGTTGCAGAGATGATAACGGCTCCTTCCGTATATTATTGAAGCGCATCGACTCCACGACGCTCTGAACGAAATGAATGCGAGGCTTGCCGGCATTCGGCGCAGCCACTTCATCGCCTCCGTCGTTTCCTCACCGGGGGGTTTTCACCATGCGTCCAGCGCCGCCAGCGTACCCGCCACCAGCAGGTCCATTTCCTGTTCGTTGATGACATACGGCGGCATGAAGTAGACGGTGTTTCCCAAGGGCCGCAGGGACAGTTCCTGCCTGAGCGCAGCCTGGAAAAATTTTCCCGGAAACGACGGATCGGAAGTCTCGACTTCGAACGCCCAGATCATTCCGCAATTGCGGAAGTTCCGCACCTGCGGATGCGTTGCGAGGGGTGTGGAGGCCTGATTGAGATAGCGGGCCTTGCCACGGTTCGCCTCGATGATACCGTCCTGCTCGAAAATATCCAGCGTCGCGAGCGCGGCCCGGCAGGCCAGCGCATTGCCGGAATGGGTATGGGAATGCAGGAAGGCGCGCGCCGGGTTGTCGCCGTAGAAGGCAGCGTAGATTTCCTCGGTAGTCATCACGACCGAGAGAGGAAGATAACCTGCCGTCAAACCCTTACCGATGCAGAGGAAATCCGGCAGGATGCCTGCCTGCTCACAGGCAAACAGGGTCCCAGTCCTGCCGAATCCGACTGCGATTTCATCCGCGATGAGATGCACCTGATACCGGTCGCAGAGTTCGCGCGCGCGCCGGAGATAATCAGGATGATACATGCCCATGCCGGCCGCTCCCTGAATCAGCGGTTCCAGAATGAGTGCAGCAGTTTCCGCATGATGCGCTGCAAGGTGCGCCTCGAGCGCCGCAGCGGCGCGCAGGGCATGCTCCTGAGGCGACTCGCCCTCGGAGGCATAGCGCCAGTCCGGAGTGGGAACATGGCTGCCTGGCCGCAGGAGCGGTGCATAGGTTTCCTTGAAAAGTGCTACATCCGTGACCGAAAGCGCTCCCAGCGTTTCGCCATGGTAGTCGTTCTGCAGGCTGACGAAATGATTCTTTTCAGGGCGGCCGAGGTTGTGCCAGTAATGAAAACTCATTTTCAGCGCAATTTCCGTGGCGGAAGCACCATCGCTCGCATAAAAGCAATGCCCCAGCTGGTTCGATACCAGCTTGCTGAGGCGCTCGGACAATTCCACCACCGGTTCATGCGTGAATCCGGCCAGCATGACATGCTCCAGACGGTCGAGCTGCTCGCGAATGGCTGCGTTGATGCGCGGGTTGGCATGACCGAACAGATTGACCCACCAGGAACCGATGGCATCGAGGTACCGCCTGCCCTCACCATCGTATAGCCACACGCCTTCGGCGCGCGCGATGGTGACGAGCGCCAGCGATTCATGCCGCTTCATCTGGGTGCAGGGATGCCAGACCGACTTCAGGCTGCGTTGCCGCAAGGCTTCATGGGGACTCTTGGGACTCATTGGGACTCATTGGGACTCATCGTTCATCTGCGGGTGGCAATCATGGGGGAAGCAAGCGGGAAACTGGTAGCGGAAAGCAATGGAATGGAAAACAGTGGAACCAATGGGATACAAGGGAACACGAAGGCGACATCATACCTTGCCGCACTATACGCGTGAACAGGCAGTACAAACGTCATGCTGCCTCCTGCCAACGGTCAGTGGCACGATGCGTATTCACCTCCTGCGGGATGGCCCGCGTGTTGCTCGATGCTCGCCCGACAATGCGCGTCCTGTTATCGAATTTCGGAGATGGCGCGTCTTTCTCCCCCTGTTTCCCTCAATGCCAGGAGGCTGCCGCCCCGATAATTTCATCAGCATAAAGGAGAGGGAGGGCACGGGCGGATGCGGCGCACAGGTTCCAGATGGAGCGGGTAGAAGCTCTCCGGAAGAAAAGCCGGAGGAAAGCGGAAGAAGAGCATCCGCACCGGGCCGCGGCCCTGGCTCCCTGCTATGTTTACGTCATAATAATACTGGTTATCACGCGACCTGTACCTTGGTACAAGGTGTACTTCAGTACGATGGACTGGGCACCTGACGACTTGCAAAATGGCACCCGCAGTACAGAGAAAAACCTCCGCCACGTTCCGGCGGATTTTATTGATGACCTAAACAAGAGGAAACATTATGAACAAAATCGCGCAAGGCATGAAACAGTTCCTGAACGACGAAGAAGGCGTGACCGCTATTGAATATGCTTTGATCGCCGCCCTGATCGCAGTAGCGATCATTACTGCGGTCCGACAAGTTGGTACGGATTTGAACCTGGTATTCGGGGCTATTAGCACTGCGCTTTCAGGCGCGATCTAAAAGAAAACTTCAATAAGAATGCCGAGTAGCCGCTATCTTGGCAACTTCGCGCAGTTGCAATTGAAGTTCAAGTACTGCCCGGCACAGTGCCGGGCGGTCAATAGTTGAAAGCAGTTAAACAAACGTGAATCAACACATGCATTCATTAAGTATCGGATTTTTGCTGCTGCTGTTGCTGGCAGCAGCCTGGAGTGATATCCGCAGCCGTCGCATACCGAACTCCCTGGTTTTTCCGGGTGCGATCATCGGCGTGCTGCTGCATGCCCTGCTGCCGCAGGAAGCAGGCGGGCTGGGTGTCCTTGGCTCCCTGGCGGGACTGGGTACGGGTCTGGCGCTGCTGCTGCCGCTCTACCTGTTGCGAGCCATGGGCGCAGGCGACGTGAAGCTCATGGCCATGGTTGGCGCCTTTCTCGGAGCGCAGGAAACTGTCGGCGCGCTGGTGTGCGTCCTGCTGGCAGGCGGAGTACTGGCGCTGGCGGCTGCTTTGCTTGAAGGCAAGCTGCACCTGCTGTGGCGCAATCTAAACGTCATGCTGCTGGGAGCACTCGCCGGCGCGACAATGATGGGCCTGCCCGCGAGCGGAAAACCCGGTGAAGCTGTCGGGGGCGCCGCCGCGGAATCTGACACAAAATCCGCCGCGGAATCCACAGGCACATTGCCCTATGGCGTGGCCATCGCCGCCGGCACGATGGCGTACCTCGCCATTGTCCGCTGGAACTGAAAAACTGAACTGACAAACGTATGCCAGATGAGCATGCGGGAATACAGGTACAAGGTACAAAAGCGAAAGTACCAAATCGAAGTACAGGGCGAAAGTATAAGAGCGCTCTGATGGGTTTGCGGGCTATCGGAGCGTCGGTATCTGCATATATGAGAATCAATGAATCGAGCGACTGGATCACGAGAAGGCAGCTTGGGTGATCCCGGAAATGATTATCAGCGAAAGTCAGCTAAAAGGAAATGACTGAATGAAGAACGTGAGGGCGATATGGATGATCGTGATCTCGCTGCTGCTGGGATTGGCCGCGGTAGTGGTCGCCGGCAGGTGGATCATCGACCGCGCGAGCGTGGATGCCGCCACCGTGATCGTTGCTTCGCGCGATATCGACGTCGGCACCCGGCTGACGCCGGATATGCTGCAGCCGTCAGACTGGCCGCGCGCAACGGTGCCGGAGGGGTCCTTTCAGGACGCAAAGCTGCTGGATACACGCGTGGTCAAGGTCAACCTGGTCCGCGGCGAGCCCCTGCTGGAAGCCAAGCTGGCGCCGCAGGGGGCTGCGGGAGGATTGTCGGGCGTGATTGCCGAAGGCAAGCGCGCCATCACGGTGAAAGTCAACGAGATCGTCGGCCTCGCCGGATTCGCGCTGCCCGGCAACAACGTGGATATCCTGGTCAACGCCAAGGATGAAAACGACAAGCCCATTTCCAAGATCGTGCTGGAGCGCATTCTTGTGCTGGCAGTGGGACAGGACCTGGGCCGGGATGAAACCAAGCCTAAGGCGGTCACCGCCGTGACGCTGGAAGTGACGCCGCAGGAAGCGGAAAAACTCGACCTCGCGCGCAGCATCGGCACCCTGTCGCTGGTGCTGCGCAACCAGATCGACAAGAGCCCCGGCACCACTGCGGGAGTGCGCACCCGGGATCTGCTGAAACTGCATTCCGAGCCCGCTCCAGCCCCTGTCCGGCGTACTCCGGTGGCCACCCCCAGGGCCGGCGTGGAAATCATCCGTGGCATTGAAAGAACTGAAGCAAAACCCGTGGAAAAGGAAACCCGATGAAGTCGCAGCTCTCCCTGAACAGATTTTCTGTCATCCCGATGCCCATGACTACGTCAGATGTCGTCGCTTTCCGTCGAACCCCCGCTTTTGCCCGCCCACCCGTGCGGGCGGCGCTGATCACGGTGCTGCTGGGGATAACGCTGGGACTGAGTGGCGAGCTTTCCGCGGCGAATCAGACCGCGGCGGGTCAAGCGATGGGCCGGCCGATGGTTGCCGCGGCGAAGCCGGCAGGGCCAGTGGAAGGGTTGCTCGCAGCCTCCGACATGGATGTGACCTATGGCAAATCGGCCCTGCTCAGGCTGCCGGCCCCGGTCACGCGGATATCGGTAGGCAATCCGGACGTGGCCGATGTGACGCTGATCAGTCCGGGCGAAATCTACGTGCTGGGCAAGTCGATCGGGACGACCAACGTCATTCTGTGGACCCGCGGCGGACTAGCGGGAAGTAGCCAGACTGCCGTCATCAATGTCACTGTCATCCTGGATGCAGCGGCCCTGCAAGCCAAGCTGCGGGAACTCATGCCGGGTGAAACCGACATCAAGGTGACTGCGGCGGGGGATTCGCTGGTCCTCTCCGGCACGGTATCCGATACGCTGAAAGCGGATCGGGCAGTGGCGCTGGCGGATGCTTATGTGCGCGCCGCGGCAGGGGGCCAAGGCGGGCAGCGTGGCGGAAAGCAGGGCGGGGACGCGTCCGGCGGGCAGGGCGGAGGAGACGAACCCAAGGGCGCCGGCCAGGGGCTGGGCAGCGTCCAGGTGGTCAATCTGTTGCAGGTGGGCAGCAACCAGCAGGTGATGCTCGAAGTGAAGGTGGCGGAGATCAACCGCAAGGTCGCGGAAAGGCTCGGTTTCGATTTCCAGAGAGCGGCCAGAAAAGCCGGGAGCGCCTGGACGCAGATCATGACCGGTATCATTGGCGGCGCGCCCGGCATGCTGTTCCAGTCAAGGGGCACCCCCGAGATCGGCGACGCTTTCCTGATCGATGCCGAGAAAAAGGACGAACTCTTCCACATCCTGGCCGAACCCAACATCGTGGCGATCAGCGGCCAGGAAGCGAGCTTCCTGGTGGGTGGGGAAGTCATGATCCCCATTCCCCAATACGCGGGTGTGATCACCCTTCAGTCCCGGCAGTTCGGCGTGGGCCTGCGGTTCACCCCCACCGTGCTGGAGGAGGGCCGCATCAATCTGGTGGTGTCGCCGGAAGTGACGGAACTGGTCAAGTTCGACACCATCGCCACTACCGGGCTTGGGGGAGTGCTGGCTGTACCCACCTTCACGACGCGGCGCGTATCCACCACGGTGCAGCTGCGCGACGGCCAGTCACTGGCCATCGGCGGCCTGCTGCAGGACAACATCAAGGAAACGATCAAGCGCTTCCCGGTGCTGGGAGAGATTCCGATACTCGGCGCCCTGTTCCGCAGCAGCGATTTCCAGAAAGACAAGACCGAGCTCATGGTGGTGGTGACGCCGCGCCTGATCAAACCGCTGCAACCCGATTACGCTCTGCCGACCGATGCTTTCGTCCAGCCTGACCGACCGGACTTCCTGTTCGACGGGAGGATGGAAGGCTCGCCGACGGGCCTGCTGCCCAAGGGCATGCCGGCATCGGAATACCCTCCGCAGTATCCACCCTCGGGGCAACTATCGGGCCAACCACAGGGCCAACCACAGGGCCAACCACAGCCCCAGCCCGGGCGTGATGCCGGGTTCGAGATGAAATGAGGATGAAATGAGAAACGATGAGGACGCACCCAGCATGCACACAAACCTGATAACCGCCACTCCAGCCAGCTTGCGCCCCGGCAGGGCAATCGTTCTGGCAGCCGTTGTGATCGCCACTCTCACGCTGGCGGGATGTATACCTGCCACCCCCCGGCTGGACGCGCAGTCCGGCATTGCCGTGAACATCGCCCGGACCCAGCAGATCGCCAATCCCAATGCCTCCCACGATAACGCTCCAGTCAGGGGAATCGACGGGCAGGCCGGCGACGCTGCGGTGGACAGCTACCGTGAATCGTACGTGAATCCGCGGCCGGCCTTGTCAGGCGGCGTGGTAAACGTTGGCAGCGGCAGGGCCGGAAGCGGCGGCGGGGGTGGCGGCGGAATGTACGGCAGGTAATGTCATTCGCCGGGGCGAGCGCGTTTGAAGTCAGGACAGTGCGACAGTAGATAATGGACAAGGCCATGAAACGGGTTTCAGACAGGTTACGGAGAAACCGGAACCATCCGGGCTGCCGCCAGGAAAAGGGCGTGGTCGCCATCATCGTGGCCCTGTCGCTGGTCGTCCTGGTGGGTTTTGCCGGCCTGGCACTGGATCTGGGCAAGCTCTACGTAGCCAAGTCGGAGCTGCAGAACAGCGCCGATGCCTGCGCATTGGCGGCAGCACGGGAGCTCAACGGGGCGAATACCAATCAACTCGTCCTGGCCGAAGCGGCGGGAATGACCGCAGGCATGCGCCACGATGTCCTCTTCCAGGATGAGATGATTGCCTTGGGCGTTGACGACAGCGTGACATTCAGCCAGACACTCAACGGTGTCTACCAGGCCAAGGCCGCAATCGGTCCGGCGGAAGCCGTGCTCATGCAGTACGCGCGCTGCACGGTGCAACGAACCGGAATTGCCAACTGGTTCATTCAGGTGCTCAACCTTCTGCCGGGAGTGACGATCGGCAACCAGGCAGTGGCGGCCACCGCAGTGGCCACCCGCACACCCTCTCAGGTTACCTCTTGCGCCATTCCGGTAGGCATCTGCAGCAGCGCGATCACGCCCGCGACACCGAGGGGTACCTGGCTGCAGAGCGTGATAGGTCCCGGTAAATCAGGCGGCGGAAATGGCAATCTGACGGGAAATTTCATGTGGGTGGATTACACGCCGCCCGGCGGCGGGGCGTCCGAACTGGGGGGCATCCTGACGGGTCCGGGTGTGTGCAATCTCCCCGCCCTGGGGACCGAGGTCGGCGAAGCGGGCGTCATGTCTTCGCTCGGAGCCCACTGGAACAGCCGTTTTGGCATCTACCAGGGGAGCGTCAAGCAGGGGGAATCGGTGCCGGACTACACCGGTCGCGCCTATACCGATGCCGCGGGAAGCTGGCCTTCCAAATTCAATGCGTTTGCCGATTTCAGGAGCAAACGGGCGGTGTATGCGCCCTACCAGGGGGACACCACTACCGGGTTGCGCACGAATGGAACGGTCATCAACTCGGCCACCCTCCAAGCACGCGGCGGAGACCGCCGGCTCGCGACTGCCGCTGTGCTCGACTGCAGCGGTTTTACTGGCGGTTCCACAGTGGCGCCCGTGCAGTCATGGGCCTGCATCCTGATGCTGCATCCGATCAATACCAACGCGGGAGGTACCGGAACCGGCGCAACTCGCATGTATCTCGAATACCTCGGGCGGTCGGACGACGAGGGCAGCCCCTGCGCGAGTTCCGGCGTACCCGGCGGGCCCGCCGCCGGCGGACCCCTCGTCCCGGTGCTGGTGCGATGAGGATTACTGTGATGACCACTCTGGATAAGCAGGAATACGACAGAAGCATATACAACGGGCGGGCATTTCCGCGCCCCGGCAGGGGAACGAAGCAAGGAACGAAACTGAGGGAGATGCGCGGCGCTGTTGCAGTGGAGTTCGCCCTGCTGCTGGTTCCCCTGCTGCTGCTGGCGTTCGGCATCGCCGAATACGGCCGCGCGCTGTACCAGTACAACACGCTCGTCAAGACGGTGCGCGATGCGGCGCGCCTGCTGTCGCACCACAATCCTGCAGACCCGGCTTCTTACGGGCCAGTGCTGGAAGAGGCCCGATGCCTGGCGGTGCATGGCAACATCAGTTGCAGCGGGCCGGCTCTGGCGCCCGGTCTGACGACCGGGATGGTGACGATTGCGTCCAGCGCCACCACTACCGCCGCAGGCACGTCGGTTACATTGGTCGAGGTCAGGATCACGGGGTATGTCTTCAATTTTGTCTTCAATCCGGCCCGATTGTTTGGCGCCGCCGCGGACACCATTCCGTTCAGCGATATCCACGCCACGATGAGGCAGCTGTGATGAATGCGCGACGCTCTTGCCGATTGTCGCACGCGAACCGGTTCCGGCAACGGGGCGCCGCCGCGGTCGAATTTGCGCTCATTGCTTCGCTTCTGTTTATCCTGCTGTTCGGGATCATCGAAATGGGCCGCGTGTTGTTCTACTGGAATACCGCGACCGAGGCCACGCGGCTCGGGGCGAGGCTGGCGGTAGTGTGCGCCAAGGATGCGGCCATCATCAAGACCCGCATGGGCAACATGCTCAGCATCCTGACACCGGGCACCATCGAGATTTCATACGACCCATCCGGCTGCGACGCCAGTTCATGCCGGTCGGTTACCGTCAGCATCACCGGCCTGAATGTTTCAACATTCATCCCGTTTGTGCCGCTGAATCTCAGCATGCCTCCCTTCGCCACGACCCTCCCGCGCGAAAGCATGGGCATGGATGCCGGGGGCGAGGCCAATCCGGATTGCAGCTGACCGGGAGAATGATGAAAACTCAGCAGGAAAGACAGCCAGGAAAGATAGCCACGAAATTCAACCAGGAAAAAACAAGGGAAGGCAAAAAATTGAAGATCGCCGTCGTCGCGCAAGACTCGCAATATCCCAGCACGATCCAGAGATTTCTGGCCGAAGCAGACAAGTCCTATCCGCTGATCAGCCTGATCGGGGGGGTGCAGCAGGTTGCGGCCGTGGCGGAGCAGGAACAGCCTGATTTGCTGATGCTGGAGGGGCAATACTTCAGTTCCATGGAACTGGAGACACTCAATCGCGTCACCTCCCGTTTTCCCGATGTGGGCGTGGTGATGCTGTGCCCGGCCCAGCCTCCCGAACTGCTCATCGAAGTCATGCGCGCCGGCGTTCGCGAAGTGTTGCCGACGCCGTTGACCCGCCACGGGGTGATCGACGCCGTCGAGCGCTTCCAGCAGAGAATTGCGCTGTCGCGGATGCCGATGCACGAGTGCAAGGTACTGGCATTCATTCCCTGCAAAGGCGGCAGCGGCGCCACGTTTCTTGCGACCAACATTGCCTATGCCTTGGCCGCGCAGGAAAACAAGCGGGTCGCCTTGTTCGATTTCAACCTGCAGTTTGGCGATGCCTCGCTGTTCGTGCAGGATGGCCCGCCCGCTACTTCGATTGCCGATGTGGCTCGCCAGATCCAGCGGCTGGACGGCTCATTCCTCAACTCGAGCATGATCCAGGTATTGCCGAATTTCGGCATGCTGGCTGCGCCGGAAAGTCCGGAAAAGGCCGCGGAGATAAGGTCGGAGCACATCAATCCGCTCTTCCAGGTCGCCATGAAACATTATGACTTCGTGATCCTGGATGTGGGGCGCGAACTGGATGCGATTTCGATCCAGGCGCTGGATCGCGCCGATCTGATTTTCCCGGTACTGCAGCAGACCCTCCCCTCCATCCGGGACGCCAGACGCATGTCGGCCGCATTTGCCGCATTGAACTATCCGGATGAAAAGATACGGCTGATCGTGAACCGCTACAAGAAAAATGCCGATATCACTCTCGATGACATCGAGAGTACTTTGAACCTGAAGATATTCAAGGTGGTGCCGAACGATTACGCCGTTGTTACTGGTTCGGTCAATCAGGGCATCCCCGCGACCAAGCTCGCTCCCCGCAGTCCGGTGGCGAAATCGCTGCAGGAGATTGCGCATGAACTATGCCGGGGCGCCGGCCAGGGAAACCTGCTCAGGAAATTGTTTGCATTCTAGATAACCCCGATTTTATGGACTGACAGTCATGTCGATACGAGAACGTCTCCAGAGCGTGAAGGAAACCGGGTTGGCTGAGCATCATCCCGCGCCGGTCACGGCCCTGCACGATATCCCCGCCTATGAGGAATTGAAGGCCCGCGTCCACCAGAAGCTGCTCGATCGGGTGGATCTGGCAGTCATGGAAAGCCTGCCGGCTGAACGCCTGCTGATGGAGATCAGGAACCTGGTGGAGCGGTTGCTGGTCGAGGAATCCGTCCCCATCAACGAGGCGGAGCGGCAGGGCATCGTCCGCGACATCCAGAACGAAGTGCTCGGCCTGGGTCCGCTCGAGCCCTTGCTGGCAGACCCGACCATTTCCGACATCCTGGTGAATACCCATCGGCAGGTCTATGTCGAGCGGCGGGGACGTCTGGAACTGACCGACACCCACTTTGCCAACGAAAAGCACTTGCGAAAGATCATTGACAGGATCGTGTCGCGTGTCGGGCGGCGCGTGGATGAGTCCAGTCCCATGGTCGATGCGCGTCTGCCCGACGGTTCACGCGTCAATGCCATCATTCCGCCCCTGGCGATCGATGGCTCGCTGCTTTCGATCCGGCGTTTTTCCGTCAAGCCGCTCAAGATGAACGATCTCATGGCGTACAAGTCGCTGACCCCGGAAATGGGCGAGATCATCAGCGGACTGGTCAAGGGCAAGTGCAGCATACTCATTTCCGGCGGCACCGGCAGCGGCAAGACCACGCTGCTCAATATCATGTCCGGTTTCATTCCGTCCTCCGAACGGATCGTGACCATCGAGGACGCGGCCGAGCTGCAGCTGCAGCAGCCCCACGTGGTGCGGCTGGAGACGCGCCCGCCCAACGTCGAGGGCAAGGGGGAAATCTCGCAACGGGCGCTGGTGAAGAACAGCCTGCGCATGCGCCCCGACCGGGTGATCATAGGGGAAGTGCGCGGAGCCGAGGCGCTGGATATGCTGCAGGCCATGAACACCGGTCACGAAGGTTCCATGGCCACGATCCATGCGAATACGCCGAGGGATGCCCTGGGCAGGGTTGAAAACATGGTGAACATGGCCGGGTTGAACCTGCCCATCAAGGCGGTCCGCCACCAGATCAGTTCGGCCATCTGGGTGGTGATCCAGGTCTTGCGCCTGACTGACGGCAAACGCAAGGTGACGAGCATCCAGGAAATCACCGGCATGGAGGGGGACATTATCACGATGCAGGAAATCTATGCTTTCGAGCAGACGGGTATCGCGGCGGACGGAACCGTGCAGGGCCATTTCCGCGCCACCGGCATCCGCCCCAAGTTCGCCGAGCGACTGCGTGTGCATGGGATACCGCTGCGCGAGGAGCTGTTCGATCCCTCGCGCCGGTATACATAGGGGGCGAGGAGACGGGAATGGACATTCTTTACTATCTGTTTCTCATATTCTGCTTCCTTGCGGTCGTGCTGCTGCTGGAAGGAGGCTACCTGGCCTGGCACGCGCACCGCGGGCCGGAAGCAAAGCGCATCCAGGAGCGTTTGCAGGCGGTTTCCGCGGGATGGGGGGACGCCGAAACCGGGCTGATGAAGCAGCGGCTGCTGAGCAATTCGCCGGCGCTGGAGCGCTTCCTGCTGCAGATTCCACGCATTCACAGCCTCGACCGCCTGTTGCAGCAATCCGGCATGTCCCTGATGGTGACCCATTTCCTGGGCTACACGGCGATGACCGCCCTCGGGGGAATGGCGTGCGCCGCGTTGCTGGGCCTGCCGTTTGCGGTCACGCTGTTGTGCGGGGCGACGGGAAGCGTGCTGCCCCTGTTTTTCACGCTCAGCGCCAAACGCAAGCGCCTGGAGAAAATCGAGCGGCAGTTGCCGGAAGTGATCGACCTGATGGCGCGCGCGCTGAAGGCGGGCCACGCCTTTTCCGGGGCGCTGCAGATGGCTTCCACCGACGGACCCGAGCCGGCTGCCGACGAATTTCGCCTGACATTCGACGAGATCAATTTCGGTGTCTCGGTGCAGGACGCGCTCATGAACCTTGCTACGCGGGTGCCCATCACCGACCTGCGCTATTTTGTCATCGCCGTGCTGATCCAGCGCGAAAGCGGCGGCAATCTGGCGGAGCTGCTCGACAAGATCAGCGGATTGATCCGCGCGCGTCTGACGTTACTGGGAAAAATCCGCGTGCTTTCGGCCGAAGGGCGATTGTCGGCCTGGATTCTTTCCTGCCTGCCGTTTGCTACTGCCTTGATGATCAATCTCGTCAACCCGGGATTCCTGACGGTATTGTGGACCGACCCCATAGGAGTGATGATGGTGGGAACGGCACTGGGGATGATGGTGATCGGTATCTTCGTCATGTCGCGCATCATCAAGATTCGGGTATGAAGCAGCTTCACTCACAATGCCAAAAATGAGGATAATCGAGACATGACACCTGTGCAAATCGCCTACCTGGCGGTGATTTTCATCGCGGTGGCCGGAGCCGCGTTCGGGGTGATGCGGGCGCTGGCGCCGCGTCCCACCAAAACCCGCCTCGAGCAGGTGGCCGCGGGGAACTCCCCCTCGCAGCAGAAGGCCGGGGACGGCTGGGAACGGACCATGGTCAATCTGGCGGGTCCGCTGGCCAAGCTGGCCCTCCCCAGCGAGGGCTGGGAAACCTCGGTGCTGCGCACGCGCTTCATGCACGCGGGCTACCATGCGCGCTCCGTGCCCATGGTGTATTTCGCGGCCAAGACAGGGCTGGCGCTGGCGTTACCGGCGATTTTCCTGCTTTACGTCGGCATCGGCCGCCTGGAGCTGGATGTCAATGCCGCCCTGTTCGCCCTGCTGAGTCTGGCGGCATTCGGCTATTACCTGCCCAACCTGGTGCTGGGGCGCCTGGTTTTACAGCGCAAACGGGAGCTGTTCGAGAGTTTTCCGGATGCCATCGATCTCATGACAGTATGCGTTGAAGCGGGACTGGGATTGGATGCCGCCATGGTGCGGGTGGCGGAAGAAATGCGCCTTCGGAGCAAGGCCCTCGCCAGCGAGCTTCACCTGGTAAGCCTGGAGCTGCGCGCCGGCAGGACGCGGGAGCAGGCGCTGCGCAACCTTGCCATGCGCACCGGCGTCGAAGAAATCGAGGCCCTGGTTTCCATGCTGGTCCAGGCCGACCGCTTCGGCACCAGTGTCGCCGCTTCCCTGCGCGTCCATTCAGATACGCTGCGCACCACCCGTCGGCTACGGGCGGAAGAAGCTGCGGCCAAAATCGCGCTCAAGCTGCTCTTTCCGCTGATTTTCTTTATCTTCCCGTCACTCCTGCTGGTGCTGATGGGGCCGGCTTTCATCAACATCTATCGGGTGCTGCTCCCCACTCTCGGGGGTCAGTAACGAGCGGAGAACTGATCATGTTCAGAATCAAGCAGCTTGCATGGGCGATGGGTTGCGTATCGCTCATGAGCGGGTGCACGTTGTATCCGTGGTATCAGAACAAGGCCGGGCAGGCTGTTAACGTCAAGCCGGTGATGGAAGTCCGCCACGCGATTCGCAGTGCGGACGCGCTGTATCAGCTTGGACGATATTACCAGGCCAAGGTCGACTATGCGGAAGCCATTGCAGCCTACGAGAAGGCGCTGGAGGCAGACCCTCGTCATGTCGAGGCGCACAATGGCCTGGGCGTGGCCCATTGCCTTCTGGACCGGCATGAACTGGCGCTGCAGTATTTCCGGAAAGCGATCGGGATGGCCCCCCTGGCCGCCCATCTGCACAATAATCTAGGCTATGCCCACCTGGTGCACGGACAGGAAGCTGAAGCCGTGTCAGCGTTCGAGCGGGCGCTGTTGCTCGAGCCTCACAACCAGCGGGCGCGACGCCACCTCGCCGCCGTCTACAAAAAGGCGGGACTGCACGACAAGGCTGCTGCGCTGACCGTGGCACCCTCTGGAGCCCCTGTGGGAGCCACCAAGGCACCCCCCACGGCACCCATACCAACGCCTGCTCCCGGCACTCCTGCCGGTACTCCCGCTGGTATTCCTTCTGCTGCCATATCGGCCATATCGCCTCCCATGGCAGCCGCACCGGGCGAGAAACAGAAGTTGTCATGCAGCGCCGCAGCGCGACTGCTGCAGGTTACACCCGGTGTGTTCGAGTTCCGGATGGCCGAAACGGAGGCGATGACAGCCATGCCTTCGGGTAAAATCATCGGCAGGACCGCTCCCCCGCAGGATTCGGGCAAGTTTTCCGGCCAGGACATCCGCATCGAGGTCTCGAATGGCAATGGCTTACCCGGCATGGCCAGGCAGGTATCCGATTTTCTGCAGCAGAACGGGTTCGCCAGGGCACGCCTCACCGACCGGCAGCCGTATCAGCAGGCCCTGACGGAAATACACTATCGGCCGGGCCATTCCGGAGTGGCCGAGGAGATCAGCCGGTTGATGCCAGGGGGGAGCGGGGTCCCCACAGTGGAGAGTTATAATCTCCGCAGGGACATTCATGTGCGGGTGATGCTGGGCAAGGACGCTGTGCGCCAGGTAGCTCACCTGGAGAGTCCGCAAAAAGTGCAGATTGCGCAAGGAACTGCCGGAGCCGTCGAGTAAAGCAAGGCGCAGCAGGCGCTCCAGAGAGCACAGGGTATCGCGGAGTCCGAGCCATGGGCAGATGTGAGGGGCGTGCAGATGCGGCGGCTGCCCTCTGCGCGCCGAGTGCTCCGCCAAGGACCTTCGTTACATCTCCAACCCTTCGTCACATCTCCACGAAGTAGCTGGCTGCGGCCAGGTCCACAGTCTCGGGTGTCAATTCCGGATGCCGCCGCATGAAACGCGCGCGATCCACGATATGTTCCACCAGATCCCGCGGATGGCTGCCCGTTAGCGGCCGCCCGGCCTTGCGGTAATGATTATCCAGCAGATATTCGGCCGCTTCCGCGTCGTAAGCGATTCCCTGGCCCTCGCACACGCGCCGCAGGATTTCCCTGAACTCGTCTTCGGTCTGGTACTGCACCTGTATCTTGTGGCGAATACGGCGCAAAAACGCCTCATCGACCAGATCCCCCGGGCGCAGATTGGTACAGAAAACCGTGATCTGGTCGAAGGGTATCTCGAATTTCAGGCCGGTATGGAGCGTGGGGAAATCGGTACCGCGCTCAAGGGGGATGATCCAGCGATTGAGCAGCTGGCGCGGTTCCACCTGCTGGCGGCCAAAGTCATCAAGGATGAATACGCCGTTTCCGGCTTTCATCTGGATCGGAGCTTCATAGAATTTGCTGCTGGCGTCATAACGCAGGTCGAGCATGTCGAGCGTCAGCTCTCCGCCTACCATCACCACAGGGCGCCGGCATTTTTTCCAGCGGAGGTCATGCTTCACGCTCCGGCTCAGGTCAAGCCCGGGGTCTTCCGGGGATTCATCTTCCACGCTGAAGTGAATTGAGGGATCGAACAGGCGAATCACCTGGCCGCTGATCTCTATCGCCTGCGGGATATAGATGTGTCCCGGCAACGCACGGCCCAGTATTTCGGTAATGCTCGTTTTTCCCGTTCCGGGGGGGCCATAGAAGAAGATGGACCGCCCCGAACCAAACGCCGGGCCCAGCTGGTTGAGCATTCTCTCGCCGATGACCATGTGCTTGAGGGAGTCGCGTATCCATTGATCGTCCACTTCCACCTGACGGACGCATTGCCGTGCCACGGCGCGGCTGTAGTCCCGCAAAGGGACGGGCGCCGCGCCCACATAACGGCTGGTGTCGAGGGCGGCTTCCGCTCTTTCCCGCCCGCGCTTGGTCAGTTCGAGAACATGGGAGGCCCGGCTGTAGCCGGTGGCTGAACGGATGGCGACCAGTTGATCCGCCTTCATCAGTTCCGCCAGTTCATCGACGACACTGAACGGGAGAGAGAGCGTATCGGAGATCTGCTGCAAGGAGAATGTGCCGGCCTCGAGATAGGCGGCCTTGAGCAGCAGGTCGGTGAGAAAAGCTTCACTCAGCCCCGTGTCCGCCACCTTCACCGGGACCTGCGGAACAGGTTGGAAGAACTGGCGAAACTGGTTTGCCGTGAGAAAGCCAAGCGAGGCGAGGATATCCCCCAGCCGGCCGTTGTCCTGCCTCTGGCGGGCAACCGCCTGCGCCAGTTGGGCAGACGAGATCAGGCCTTCGCGAACCAGCAGTTCACCGATAGGGTTTGCCATATAGAGTCTTAAGAGCCTTAAAAATCGTGATAATCCTGATTCGAAATTCCGTTATTTGTGGGCTTGAACCGTACCCCGGGGAGGATAGGGAGCCCCCTTTCATGATCGGGCAGTCATCCACTGTTTGGCCGGGAATATAAGCGGCAGGATGAAAACATGGAGCGATCCATTCGTATTTTCACCAATGTATTTTCACCAATTATGTCCGCTGGCGGCTAAAACACGAACGGCACGAGCCGGTAAGGTACCCGGAGCATGTAAGTGCGGTAGGCCGGGTCCAATGCAAGATGTCTTTCCTCGCGTTGGATCCGCACCCAGAGAAATCCCATGGTCGCCGCAAAGATAAGCACATTTGTAAGTGTCGTATGCACCAGCACGTAGCCGCCAAACACGAGAAAATAACAGGCATAGAGCGGATGGCGCACGATTCCGTACATCCAGGCCGTCTTGATTTCACGCTTGGCCGCGACGAGCGCAAAACTGCGATTGAGGGACAGCAGGCTGACGATCTGTAGCAGGGTGCCGAGCGCAATGAGGCTGCTCGCGGCAGGAAACACCCCCCAGGTTGCAGGGCGGAGCAACAGCGGCGCGAAGGAACCGGCGATAGCGACCAGCCAGTCGGACAGCGCCACGGAAACAGTTCGCGGAGTGCTGCGGAAGATAAAGAATCCCGTCGTCAGGGTTTCGGAAAGGATGACCAGCAACAGTGTCCATTCCCCAGTTTCCAGGTACTTGTTGAAGTGCGCCCAGGCAAAGAATCCAAATAACGTTGCCAGCAGCACGCCGCTGTATATATGGAACCGTTGGGAGTGCAGTATTTTTGACAATGGGGTCATGCCCGCTTTACCCCTTTGGCGACCGTCGATTCGAGCTGACATGGCAAATCCTTGTGTTTGATGAGTTGGAATGTGTTCGATATATTCGTGTATTCAAGGGAGGAAACGCCATGGCTCCGCCAGCAAGCAGCAGCCCCGCAAGCTGCATCCGGCAACGGCGGACAGCGCAGGAATCACCGCATTCCTCCTGAATATGAGTTCTCATTCTAGAAATGTCCCCGGCGCCCTGTCCATCGTACTGAAGTACAGGAATTCGCCAGGGAAGTGGCGCTGACAAGCTCCGCAAGGTTGAGTAATCGCCTTGTCAAGCAGATGGAGTTGGGGGGATGTTGAAAGGAGAGTGGGAATTTCTAATGGGTTTGCGTAAGCGCTCAGCTTATATGAATGTTTTGTCCCGCTATATGGCAATACTTCATACCGTCATGCAGCGGGACAAAAACGTAGCAGAAACGTAGAAAACATCTAGGTTCAGGACCTATTAATTTCATGATTCACGAATAGGATCAAATGTGATTCACTTATGGCGGAGGTGCTGCCATGAGAGATTTGTTTTACCTGTCGGAAACACAGTTCAACCGTATAAAACCTTATTTTCCCTTGTCCCACGGAGTTCCCCGTGTTGATGATCTGCGGGTGATCAGCGGGATCATCTACGTCATTCGGAATGGCCTGCAATGGAAGGATGCCCCCAGGGAATACGGGCCGCACAAGACACTGTATAACCGTTTCGTGCGCTGGAGCCGACTGGGCGTGTTCAACCGCATCTTTGTGGAACTGACCGGTAAAGAGGAAACGCCCGAGAGGCTGATGATCGACGCCACGCATCTGAAGGCCCACCGCACGGCAGCCAGCCTGCTAAAAAAGGGGATGTTCCCCGCCGTATCGGTCGCACAAAGGGCGGCCTGAACTCGAAGCTTCATGTGGTCTGCGACGGTCAGGGCAAGCCTGTGGCCATGCTCCTGTCCGAAGGGCAGATGAGCGATTACAAGGGAGCACGTGTGCTGCTGCCGTCATTGCCCAAAGCCAAAACCCTGATTGCAGACCGCGGCTATGACGCTGCCTGGTTCCGGGCAGCGTTGCGTGCCAAAGGCATGACGCCCTGCATACCGACAAAAAGGAATCGCAAAATCCAGATCAAATACGACAAGACCCTCTACAGGCAAAGGCACAGGATCGAGAACATGTTCGCTCGGCTCAAGGACTGGCGCAGGATCGCCATGCGTTACGACCGCTGTGCCCATACCTTCTTCTCTGCCATCTGTATCGCCGCAACTGTCATCTTCTATCTCAATTAATGAGTCCTGAGCCTAGAAGAACACCCGTCCCGCCGACCCGTGAAGACGGGTTACGGTGTAGAAATCGCGCTGTCCGCTTATCGGAAGGACAGAGAATCGATGGAGAGTAGTGATACCGATGGTTTGTACAGGAACCGTTTGCTCTCCGGGTATATGTATGCGAGGCAGCAAAAGGCTGAAAGTAGTTCCTCCTGTATCCACCGTCATTCGGATTGTAACGCTGACAAGCGTGCCGATTTCAGTTTCCACACTTCGGATTTCATCGCCGGTAAAGTCGAGCGTTTGTTGCAAATCCTGATAGCTGAAATGCGGCTTGCCATCTATGCCGCTGGTCGAATAGGTGATGTTGAGGTTTTTGCCGCTCAGCTGATATAGGTTTGGTGTCTGGGTGGACTGAGTCGTAGGCTGTGTAGCTTGCATGTTTGCCTCCTTTTACTGAAGATGAACTGAGAGAATCAGTGGTTTTCGCTCTAGGAAAGGAATTCAAGGGACAGGCTGAGGTCATTCCCATTCAATAATAGGCGAAGTCATCGGAGGGTGCAGAGAATGGAAAAAAGTTGTACGCGGAGCTCGTCATCCACTTGAAATTCGGCTTCGCAAGCCCTATTATTAGCACTCATTGGCATTGAGTGCTAATAATTTCGGTAAATGGCTCGGGAAACCCCATGCCAGCGGCAATCCCGAAGGATTTCATTCGTTTTAATTTTTTAAAACACAGGAGAAGAAAACATGCAGATTCGTCCCTTACACGACCGCGTCATCGTCAAGCGGCTGGAAGAAGAGCGCAAGACCGCATCCGGTATTGTCATACCTGACAGCGCTGCGGAGAAGCCGGATCAGGGCGAAATTATCGCGGTAGGTAAAGGCAAGGTCGGCGACGACGGCAATGTCCGTCCGCTGGAAGTGAAAGTCGGCGATAAGGTATTGTTCGGCAAATATTCCGGACAGACCGTGAAGATATCGGGAGAAGAACTTCTGGTGATGCGCGAAGAAGACATCATGGGCGTTGTTGAAGGTTAATTTTCGCAAGACGTCTTGCACAATATTTTCTGGAAATTAGGAGAAACGGATTATGGCAGCGAAAGAGGTTAAATTCAGCGATTCAGCTCGCCACAAGATGGTGAATGGAGTCAACATCCTGGCCGATGCGGTAAAAGTCACTCTCGGACCCAAGGGGCGTAATGTCGTCCTGGAGCGTTCCTACGGCTCGCCCACCATCACCAAGGATGGAGTTTCAGTAGCGAAGGAAATCGAACTGAAAGACAAGTTCGAGAACATGGGTGCGCAGATGGTAAAGGAAGTCGCCAGCAAGACTTCCGATGTTGCCGGTGACGGCACGACCACGGCTACCGTTCTGGCGCAATCCATTGTCAAGGAAGGCATGAAGTACGTCGCCGCCGGGATGAATCCCATGGATCTCAAGCGGGGAATCGACAAGGCGGTCGTCGCCACGGTTGAGGAACTGAAGAAACTTTCCAAACCCTGCACCACCGGCAAGGAAATCGCGCAGGTCGGCAGCATTTCCGCCAATTCCGATCCCGAAATCGGCAAGATCATTGCTGATGCAATGGAAAAAGTTGGCAAGGAAGGTGTCATCACCGTGGAGGACGGTTCCGGGCTGCAAAACGAACTGGAAGTAGTCGAAGGCATGCAGTTCGATCGTGGCTACCTGTCGCCCTACTTCATTAACAATGCGGACAGGCAGATCGCACTGCTGGAAAGCCCGTTCATCCTCTTGCACGACAAGAAAATCTCCAACATCCGTGACTTGCTGCCAGTACTGGAACAGGTGGCGAAGGCCGGCAAGCCGTTGCTGATCATCGCTGAAGATGTCGATGGTGAAGCGCTCGCCACGCTGGTGGTCAACAACATCCGCGGCATTCTCAAGACCTGCGCAGTGAAAGCGCCCGGCTTTGGTGACCGCCGCAAAGCCATGCTCGAGGATATCGCCATTCTCACCGGCGGTACGGTGATTGCCGAAGAAGTGGGCCTCTCGCTGGAAAAGGCGACCCTGGCGGAACTGGGGCAAGCCAAGCGGGTGGAAGTCGGCAAGGAGGAAACTACCATCATCGACGGCGCCGGGGATACCCAGAACATCGAAGGCCGTGTGAAGCAGATCCGCGCCCAGATCGAAGAAGCGACCAGCGACTACGATAAGGAGAAACTGCAGGAGCGCGTGGCGAAGCTGGCCGGCGGCGTGGCGTTGATCAAAGTGGGCGCTGCGACAGAAGTGGAGATGAAGGAGAAAAAAGCGCGGGTGGAAGATGCGTTGCATGCTACCCGGGCTGCGGTGGAAGAAGGTATCGTTCCCGGCGGCGGTGTCGCGCTCCTGCGCACCCGTAGCGCGGTGTCGAACCTGAAAGGCGACAACCATGACCAGGATGCCGGAATCAAGATCGTTCTGCGTGCCCTGGAAGAGCCCTTGCGTCAGATCGTTGCCAACTGCGGTGATGAGCCTTCCGTGGTCATCAACAAGGTTCTGGAAGGAACGGAGAACTTCGGCTATAACGCGGCCAGCAGTGAATATGGTGACATGGTTCAAATGGGTGTGCTCGACCCCACCAAAGTGACGCGTTATGCCTTGCAGCATGCTGCTTCTATCGCAGGTCTGATGCTCACCACGGATGCGCTGGTAGCGGAAGTGCCCAAGGAAGAGGGTGCCGGCGGCGGTATGGGCGGAGGCATGGGCGGTATGGGTGGCATGGGTGGCATGGGCGGCATGGACATGTAAGGTTTGCCGACCGCTGCACCAATCGTGCAATAAGCTGTGCAATAAAAAACCCCGCGGCTGCGGGGTTTTTTATTATCGGAGGCGGTGCGTCAGCCAGCATTCCCATGGTATTCCTGCAGAAATCCATCTGGACACTCTACAACGGGCTGATTGTCGACTGGTTGAACGGGTTTTGTCCGGGGAACGCAGCGACAAGTGTGATTGATGAGATAATGTGCTTTTTTTGCTTCAGCGAGGGCTCAGCGATGACAAATTATCGCCTTTTTAATAATTTATCATGACACCTGACCAGTATTGCCAGGAAAAAGCTGTTCAAAGCGGTTCGAGCTTCTACTACAGCTTTCTCTATCTGCCCCCTGAGAGGCGTCGTGCCATTACTGCACTCTACGCTTTTTGTCGAGAGGTGGACGATGTCGTGGACGAGTGTACGGAAGCATCAGTAGCGCGAGTAAAGCTTGCATGGTGGCGACAGGAAGTTGCTGCGATCTTCGATGCAGGGGGAAACAAGCCCAGCCACCCCGTGGCACAGGCATTGGCAGGCGTGGCAAGCACGTTCAATCTGACCGCAGACCGTCTGAACGAGATCATAGACGGTATGGAAATGGATCTCGATTATAACCGCTACGCAGATTTCGATACCCTTCGGCACTACTGTTACCATGTGGCAAGCGTAGTGGGATTATGCTCCGCTGAGATATTCGGCTACCGCAATCCGAAAACGCTCGAATATGCCCAGGATCTCGGGCTGGCATTCCAGCTTACCAATATCATACGCGACGTCGGCGAGGATGCCCGGCGCGACCGTATTTATCTGCCTCAGGACGAGCTCGCGCGCTTCGGGGTGAGCAATGAAGATATACTCCAGTCGCGTGAAACAGACAATTTCCGGCGTTTAATCGAATTTCAGATCGACCGGGCGGAAAGTTATTATGCAAACGCTTTTGCGGCGCTGCCGGAGGAGGATCGCAAAAGCCAGCGTTCCGGGATCATCATGGCGGCGATCTATCAGGCCTTGCTGAAGGAGATCAAGGCTGATGGATGTCATGTGATGCGGCAGCGTATAAGCCTCACGCCGCTGCGTAAGCTCTGGATAGCATGGAAAACCTGGATGAAAGGATGAAGCGTTATTCCCGCGCTACCCAAAGGCACTTTCCATGGAGCCTTCATCGCTGTAAACCGGGAGCAACCTCTTAACGGAATTTGTTTCCAGCCGTAAGTATCTAGCCGTAAGTATCTTCTATGAACGATTTGAAAAACTACATTGCACCGAACGACCTGCTCAAGGATCGTGTGATCCTGGTTACCGGCGCGGGTCAGGGTATCGGTCGAACGGCCGCGTTGACATATGCTGCCCATGGCGCCACGGTTATCTTGCACGGTCGGAACGTGAAGAAACTGGAAAGCGTCTATGACGAAATCGAGGCAGGAGGCGGGGCTCAGCCGTCAATTTTTCCGCTGGATCTGGAAAAAGCGGGGGACAAGGATTTTGCCGCTATTGCCCATGCCATTAAATTGCAGTTAGGCAGGCTGGATGGCATTCTGCATAATGCGGCGTTATTATTCAACCTGACACCGCTGGAGACGCAGACGCTGGAAGAATGGCTCGCCTTGCTGCGCGTCAACCTCATTGCGCCGTTTGCCTTGACCCGCGCCTGCCTTCCGCTGCTGAAAGCTTCCCCCGATGCAAGCGTCATTATGACATCCGATGCGCACGGACATGTTCCCGCCGCCTACTGGGGTGGTTTCGCGGTAGCCAAGGCAGGAGTGGAGGCGCTGGTCAAGATCCAGGCGCAGGAGTGGGAAATCCTTCCCACTCTGCGTATCAATACCTTGATTCCAGGGCCTGTGCATACGCCCCAGCGAACCAGAACGCACCCGGGTGAAGTCAAGCAGAGTTTGAGCCAGCCGCAGGAGCTGATGTCCTGCTATTTGTATCTCATGGGTCCTGACAGCAAAGCGGTCAGTGGCCAAACGATATTCTGCTAGGGTGTTACTGCCCGTCGCGACGCTGTCCTCCATGCCGCCAAACTTGCCCGAGGCGCATGGCTGCTGTCGGAGGGAGAAACGGGTATAATTGTGTCCAGTTCGGAATGAAAAGCCTGCGAAAGTGGCGGAATTGGTAGACGCACCAGATTTAGGTTCTGGCGCCGAAAGGTGTGGGGGTTCGAGTCCCCCCTTTCGCACCAGGGATGTGAACAGGTCTGAGCAATGCGTGATGAACGCTAGCGGGTTTCCCTGGCCCCTTCATGATAAATAATATTGTCAATCCTCAGGAAATTTAATGCAGACAAATGTTGAAAACCTTGGTGCGCTCGAGCGCCGCCTTAACGTTTCAGTTCCCCAGGAGAAAATCGAAACGGAAGTCGAGAGCCGCTTGAAGCGACTGGCGCGAACAGCAAAATTTCACGGATTTCGGCCGGGCAAGGTACCCTTGAAAATTGTCGCACAGCAATATGGTCCGCAGGTTCGCCAGGAAGTCATGGAAGACGTGCTGAAAAAGAATTTCAGCGAGGCCGTGCGCGAGAATAACCTGCGGGTAGCGGGCTATCCGCGCTTCGAACCCAAGCTGGCAGAAAGCGATACTGCTCAGGTTGAATTCAGTGCGACCTTCGAAGTCTATCCGGATATCACGCTTGGGGATCTTGGCGGCGCGCATATTGAACGTCCGGTAGTCGAGGTTACTCCTGCCGATGTGGATAAAACCCTCGAGGTGTTGCGCAAGCAGCGGGTTGAGTTTGAACCTGTGGACCGTCCGGCACAGGCGGGCGACCGAATCAATATCGACTATCGTGGCTTGATTGACGGTGCCGAGTTTGCGGGTGGCAAAGCTGAAAATTTCAGTCTGGTGCTGGGCGAAGGAAGGCTTCTCAAGGATTTCGAAGAACCGCTGCTCGGCATGAGTCCGGGTCAGAGCAAAACATTTGAAGTTGCCTTTCCATCAGACTATCATGGAAAGGAGGTCGCAGGGAAAACGGCCGTATTTGAAGTGAAGCTCAGCGGCGTGGAATCTTCGAAACTGCCGGAAGTGAATGCTGATTTTGCCACTTCCCTCGGGATTGCCGAGGGCGATGTTGAAAAGATGCGCAGCGAAATCCGGGCGAATCTTGAACGCGAGGCGGCCAAACGCGTAAACGCGAGGCTCAAGGAGCAGGTAATGCAAGTCCTTATCGATACGACCAGTAACATTGATCCTCCCAAAGCGCTGGTGGAAATGGAACTGGACCGCCTGATGGAGGATGCGCGCAATGATTTTGCTTCACGCGGCCTGGATACAAAGAATTTCTCCCTGCCGCACGATATGCTCCAGGAGCGGGCGCAACATCGGGTGAAGCTGGGCCTGATTCTGGGGGAACTGGTAAAAATGCACAACTTGCACCCCAAACCGGAGCAGGTGCGTGCAGTGGTGGAAGATCTCGCGCAAGCCTACGAGAATCCGGCCGAAGTAGTCAGTTGGCACTATGCGGCGCCTGAGCGGCTGAGGGAGGCTGAGTCGGCAGCGCTGGAGGATAACGTGGTGACATGGGTGCTGGAGAAGGCTGTCGTTACTGGCAAGCCGATGCCGCTGGATGAATTGATGGGAAGATCATAAACATGCAACGATTCGAGTGGAAGCAGCGTAATCACGAACCGCAGGATTTGGGTTTGATCCCGATGGTGATTGAAACCAGCGGGCGGGGCGAGCGCGCATACGATATTTATTCGCGGTTGCTGCGGGAGCGGGTCATATTTCTTGTGGGACCTGTTACCGAAGCGTCTGCCAACCTGATTGTCGCGCAACTCCTGTTTCTCGAATCGGAAAATGCGGACAAGGATATTCATTTTTACATAAATTCGCCCGGGGGCCTGGTTTCCGCGGGAATGGCGGTCTACGATACCATGCAATTCATCAAGCCCGACGTCAGCACGCTTTGCATAGGGCAGGCGGCCAGCATGGGATCGCTGCTTCTGGCAGCCGGAGCGAAAGGGAAGCGGTTTTGCCTGCCCAACTCCCGTGTGATGATTCACCAGCCGCTGGGAGGATTCCAGGGGCAGGCATCCGATATCGAGATTCACGCCCGGGAAATCCTGTATCTGAAGAACCGATTGAATGAGCTACTGTCAAAACACACCGGTCAGAGTATGGAAACCATTGAAAGAGATACCGACCGGGATAACTTTCTGGGGGCGGAGGACTCGGTGAAATACGGCCTGGTGGACGCTGTACTGACCTCGAGGGGAGAGGGCGCCGGTTGAAGTTTGACTTCGGGAGAGCTTGTAATCAGTCACGAGCCATTCAGCTCGGATAATGCGGGATAAAACTATGTCAGAGAAAACTGGCGGAGAAAAACTGCTTTATTGTTCCTTTTGTGGTAAGAGCCAGCATGAGGTAAAGAAGCTGATCGCCGGTCCTTCGGTATTCATATGCGACGAATGTATCGAGTTGTGCAACGATATCATTCGTGAGGAAATACAGGGTGTGGAGGCGGCCAAGCTCGCAAAGTCGGACCTGCCTGTCCCCCATGAAATTCGACAGATCCTGGATCAATACGTGATCGGCCAGGAGCAGGCGAAGAAAATTCTGTCGGTAGCGGTCTATAATCACTACAAGCGTCTGAGAACGCTTGCAAAATCCGCTGATCCGGATGAGATCGAGCTGGCGAAGAGCAACATCCTGCTGATTGGCCCCACGGGTTCAGGCAAGACGCTGCTTGCCCAGACGCTGGCACGTTTGCTGGATGTGCCTTTTGTCATGGCGGATGCGACCACCCTGACCGAGGCGGGTTATGTCGGCGAGGATGTTGAAAACATCATCCAGAAATTGCTGCAGAAATGTAACTACGACGCGGAAAAGGCGCAGCAAGGCATTGTCTACATAGACGAAATCGACAAGATTTCGCGCAAGTCAGATAATCCATCCATCACGCGCGATGTCTCGGGTGAGGGCGTACAGCAGGCACTGCTCAAGCTGATCGAGGGCACGGTTGCGTCCGTGCCGCCGCAGGGGGGGAGAAAGCATCCCAACCAGGAGTTCGTGCAAGTCGATACCACCAATATTCTTTTCATTTGCGGGGGCGCTTTTGATGGCCTGGAGAAAATCATACGCGCCCGCTCTGAGAAGGGCGGGATAGGCTTCAGCGCCAGTGTAAGAAGCCAGGATAACCGCAAGGATTTTGGCGCTGTACTGCGCGGGGTCGAGCCCGAGGATCTGGTGAAGTATGGCCTGATTCCGGAATTCGTCGGCCGATTACCTGTTGTTGCAACCCTTGAGGAACTTGACGAGGCCGCGTTGATTCAAATCCTGACCGAACCCAGGAATGCGCTCATCAAGCAGTATCAGAAAATGTTTCACATGGAAGGGGGCATCGATCTCGAATTCCGGGAGCAGGCGCTTAAAGCGATTGCCCGCAAGGCGCTGGTGCGAAAGACCGGTGCGCGAGGTTTACGTTCCATTCTTGAAGCTGCGCTGCTCGATACGATGTTTGATCTGCCATCACTGGAGAATGTTGCCAAAGTGGTAATTGACCACACTTCTGTCAATGGGGATATCAAACCCATTCTGATCTATTCGGACAAACCGAAAGTGGCGAAGAGCTGCTAGTCCGGGTTTCATGTTTCGACATTGCCGTCGTTGCCTTGAATTTCTTTACGGCGCCCCCATAACTATTGTTTGTTTCTTTATAGGTGAGCCGATATGTCCTCTCCCATGAACGATCAAAATCAGATTTCATTACCTTTGTTGCCATTGCGCGATGTGGTGGTTTTTCCGCACATGGTGATTCCCCTGTTTGTCGGCCGGCCCAAGTCCATCAAGGCACTGGAAATAGCGATGGAGTCCGGCAAGAGCATTTTGCTTGTGGCGCAGAAATTTGCTGCCAAGGACGAGCCGGCTCCCGAAGATTTGTACGGGGTATGCAGCGTTGCAAACCTGCTGCAAATGCTCAAGCTGCCAGACGGTACCGTGAAAGTATTGGTGGAAGGCGGTCGCCGCGCTCGCATCGTGAAAGTGGTTGACGACGGTACGTACTTCGCCGGCGACGCAGCATTGCTGCCGCCCGATGCCGTGGACAACCATGAGGTGGAGGCGATGCGCCGCGCCATGCTGGCCCAGTTCGACCAGTACGTGAAGCTGAACAAGAAGATTCCCCCGGAGATCCTGACTTCGCTCAGCGGCATAGACGAAGCAGGTCGTCTGGCTGATACCATCGCCGCACACCTGCCCTTGAAGCTTGAGCAGAAGCAGGAAGTGCTGGAAATTTTCGACGTGCCGAAGCGCCTGGAACACCTGCTTGGTCTGCTGGAAACCGAGCTTGACATACTTCAGGTGGAAAAGCGTATTCGTGGTCGTGTAAAGCGGCAGATGGAAAAAAGCCAGCGGGATTACTATCTCAATGAGCAGGTGAAGGCCATCCAGAAGGAATTGGGTGAAGGCGAGGAAGGCGCTGATCTGGAAGAGATGGACAAGAAGATCAAAAACGCCCAGATGTCCAAGGAGGCGCGTGCCAAGGCGGAATCGGAGTTGAAAAAACTGCGGTTGATGTCGCCCATGTCGGCAGAAGCCACTGTCGTGCGTAATTATATTGATGCGCTGGTGGCCCTGCCATGGAAGAAGAAAAGCAAGATAAGCAAAGACCTCAGCGTTGCGGAAGCCGTGCTCGAGCAGGATCACTACGGCCTGGAAAAAGTCAAGGAACGGATTGTCGAGTATCTGGCGGTACAGCAGCGCGTGGATAAGTTGAAAGCGCCCATCCTCTGCCTGGTGGGGCCGCCCGGGGTAGGGAAGACTTCATTGGGGCAATCGATCGCCCGGGCTACCAACCGGAAGTTCGTCCGCATGTCGCTCGGCGGCGTCAGGGATGAAGCAGAGGTACGTGGTCATCGCCGCACCTATATCGGTTCCATGCCTGGCAAGATTCTGCAGAACATGGCGAAAGTGGGTGTGAAGAACCCCTTGTTCCTGCTGGACGAGGTGGACAAGATGGGCATGGATTTTCGGGGTGATCCGTCCTCTGCGCTCCTGGAAGTGCTGGATCCCGAGCAGAATAATTCGTTCGTCGATCACTATGTCGAGGTTGAGTACGATCTGTCGGACGTCATGTTCGTCGCGACTGCGAATACGTTGAACATCCCTGCGCCGCTGCTGGATCGCATGGAAGTGATCCGGCTGTCCGGCTATACCGAGGATGAAAAACTCAACATCGCGACACGCTATCTGTTGCCGAAACAGATGAAAAATCACGGTTTGAAGGAAAATGAACTGACCGTCTCGGAGTCAGCCCTGCGGGATATCACGCGCTATTACACCCGTGAAGCGGGCGTGCGGGCGATGGAGCGGGAAATTTCCAAAATATGCCGTAAAGTGGTCAAGGCGTTGCTGCTGAAAGGCGGGCAGAAACGGATTACCGTCACCGGGAGGAACCTGGACAAATATCTCGGTGTAAGGCGCTATACCTACGGTGTCGCGGAGGAAAAGAACCAGATCGGCCAAGTGACGGGCCTCGCCTGGACCGAGGTCGGGGGGGAATTGCTGACGATCGAGGCCGTCGTATTGCCGGGTAAGGGTAAATCCATCACGACCGGCAAACTGGGCGAGGTCATGCAGGAATCTGTCCAGGCTGCCCTGTCGGTGGTTCGCAGCCGCTCAAGGGCTCTGGGTATCGCGGATGATTTTTACCAGAAGAACGACATCCATATCCATCTGCCGGAGGGTGCGACCCCGAAAGACGGTCCCAGTGCCGGTATAGGTATCTGCGTGGCGATGGTGTCGGCGTTGACCAACATTCCGGCCCGCGCAACTGTCGCGATGACCGGTGAGATCACACTTCGCGGTGAGGTGCTGGCGATTGGCGGACTCAAGGAAAAACTGCTCGCCGCGCATCGCGGCGGCATAAAGACTGTGCTGATTCCCGAGGATAACGTTAAGGATCTGAACGAAATCCCGGAGAATATCAAAAACAAGCTGGATATTCATCCGGTCAAATGGATAGATCAGGTGCTGGATCTGGCCCTGGAATCCAAACCGGAACCGCTTCCGGCCGCTCCTTCATCCGTTCCCTCTCCTGTTGCGGTGGAAGGCGATGTGACGCCGGCGGTCATCAAGCACTAGGTTCGTCAAAGACTCCGTACAGAGTGATGGGGAGTAATGGCTTGCAAGGGTCTTATAAAGCGAAGTGGAAATATTTTGACAATGGCTTGACCAGGCACAAGCCGCTTGATATAAAACGTTTGCAGGGTTTTTACTCTCTTAACAATAATGAAAGGGGAATCACGTGAATAAAGCTGAACTCATCGATGCCATCGCGAAATCATCGGACATTTCCAAAGCTTCGGCGGGAAATGCGCTGGACGGTGCGCTGGAAGCGATCAAAGCCGCTCTCAAGAAAGGGCAAAGTGTAACACTGGTGGGATTTGGAACGTTCAAGGTAGGCACACGTGCCGCCCGCACCGGCCGCAACCCCCGTACAGGCGCTGCTATCACCATCGAATCTACCAAGGTTCCTAAATTCATTGCTGGCAAGGCGCTCAAGGATGCAGTAAACTAGCGGCTTATCGGCGGGGGTGCTTAGCTCAGTTGGTAGAGCGTCGCCCTTACAAGGCGAATGTCGGCGGTTCGACCCCGTCAGCACCCACCAGTTAGATTTATTGGAGTGGTAGTTCAGTTGGTTAGAATACCGGCCTGTCACGCCGGGGGTCGCGGGTTCGAGTCCCGTCCACTCCGCCATATCTGTTTCCATCAGGGCGAACGCGAGTTCGCCTTTTTTATTCGTTTTCCGTCATTCCATGTTTGATTTCGTCAACAAGAAAAGACGCATCGTTCAGATCATCCTGGGACTTGCCACGTTACCGTTCGTTTTCTGGGGTGTGGAATCCTATCGCAATGCGGATGCAGGTGACCATGTTGCGCTTGCCGCAGGAGAAAAAATTTCCCGCCAGGAATTTGAGCAGGCGCTGCGCAACCAGCAGGAGAATATGCGCGCCACCCTGGGAGAGAATTTCAGCCCGGCGCTGCTGGAAAAGCCCGAAGTGAGAGCGGCCATCCTGGAAGGACTGATCCAGCAGCGCTTGCTGCGGCAGGAGGCATCTCGCGTTGGACTAGGGGTAGCCGACGCCCAGCTGATCGAGATGATCCAGAACATCGATTTATTTCAGGAAGACGGAAATTTTTCGAAGCAGCGCTATGAAGAATGGCTGCGGAACCAGGGAATGAACGCGCGTGCTTTTGAAGCACGCCTGCGTCAGGATTTAATGCGACAGCAACTGGTTGATCCTTTCTCCAAAAATGCGTTTATTTCCCATTCAGTGGCGGAAAGAATCCTGCGCCTGGGTGACGAAAAGCGTGAAGTGAGGGTTGTTCAAATCCAACCGGAGCAGTTTCTGGCGAATGTCAAACCGGGTAATGACGCCATCAGAGCCTACTATGAGGCGCATAAGGCTGAATTCCAGGTGCCGGAGCAGGCGCGGGTCGAGTATGTAGTGTTATCGATGGATGCGCTGGCCGAGAAGGCGCAGGTAACTGCGGATGAAGCGCTGGCCTATTACGAGGAGCACAAGCACGAATTCGGACAACCCGAAGAACGCCGCGCGAGTCATATCCTCATAAGCGCCCCTGCCTCCGCTTCCGATCGCGCGACAGCGCGCGCCAAAGCTGAGGAACTGCTGGCCGAAGTCAGAAAATCCCCGCAGCGTTTTACGGAATTGGCGAAACAGCATTCCCAGGATCCGGGCTCGGCGCCGACCGGGGGAGATCTCGGTTTCTTCGCGCGCAACATGATGACGAAGTCATTTGAAGACGCGGTTTTCCGGATGAAGCCGGGTGAAATCAGCGATATCGTGGAGACTGAGCATGGATTTCATATCATCCTGCTCGCGGAGGCAAGAGGCGGAAAGCAGGCGAGTCTCGAGGAAGTGAAGAAGCAGGTTGAACAGGAAGTCAGGAAACAGAAAGCTGCAAAGACGTTTGGTGAAATGGCGGACAGCTTCAGTAACATGGTGTATGAGCAGAGCGATAGCCTGAAACCGGTCGCGGAAAGTCTTGGCTTGACCATACAGGAGAGCGGCTGGATTCGGATGAACTCGGATGAGCCACCTTATCTCAACAATGCACGGTTGCTTCAGGCAATATTTTCGGAAGACGCGATCAAGGATAAACGCAACACGGAGGCGATCGAAGTTTCTTCCAACACGCTTGTTTCGGCCAGAGTGGTGGACTACAAACCGGCCGCTACTCCTTCTGTGGATGAATTGAGGGATAAAATCGCGGCGTTGGTCGCCCGGGAGGAGGCTTCCAGAGCGGCGATAAATGAAGGGAAGGAGCAGCTTGCGCAACTGCAGCAGGGAAAGACTGCCCCAATCAAATGGACTCCCGGCCAGCAGGTTTCCAGAAGGGAGCGCCAGGGTTTTGACAATGAGACGGTGCAGGCGATTTTCAGGGCTGAAACAAATCATCTCCCGGCCTATTCAGGCCTGCCGAATGCCCAAGGTGGTTTTACCCTGATTCGCGTTGACCGGGTCATCGAGTCACGGCCGCCCAGCGCAGAGGAGCGAAAAACTTTTGCAGGTCAACTGAGCCAGTTGTTCGCCCAGGAAGAGTTTTCATCCTATCTGGATGGAATCAAGAAAAGGTATGATGTATCGGTCAGGAGTGAAAGCCTCGAGAAATAGGCATGCTCCGGGATTAGAGGGTATCGAAGGCAATCGTGTTGAATCCGGCATCGACATGGGTAATTTCGCCTGTTATGCCGCTTGCCAGATCACTGCATAGAAAGGCGGCCACATTGCCCACATCCATGATCGATACATTACGCCGCAGCGGCGCGACCTTCTCCGTGTAGCTCAGCAGTTTTCCAAAGTTGCCGATTCCCGCGGCAGCCAAGGTTTTGATCGGCCCTGCCGAAATCGCATTGACCCGTATTCCCTTGGGACCCAGGCTGGAAGCCATGAAGCGGACGTTGGCTTCGAGACTTGCCTTGGCCAGTCCCATGACGTTGTAATTCGGCATCACCCTTGCTGCACCCAGATAGGAGAGTGTCAGAAGCGCGCCATTTCGTCCCTGCATGAGCGGAAGGGCAGCTTTTGCCAGCGCAGCGAAACTGTAGGAACTGACATCGTGGGCAATACGAAAAGCCTCCCGGTTTACGGTTTCAAGATAATCTCCGCTGAGCGCCTCGCGTGGAGCAAAGGCAATGGAGTGAACGATGCCATCGAGGCCATCCCAGCGTTTTGAGAGATCATCGAAACATCGATCGATTTCCTCATCCTTTGAAACATCACAGGGAAACAGCAAATCGCTGTCAAATTCCTTAATGACTTTTTCGACCCGTTCACGCACACCTTCCCCTTGATAAGTAAAGGCAAGCTGGGCGCCCTCGCGATGCATCGCCTTTGCGATGCCATATGCAATCGAACGGTTGGTCAGAAGGCCCGTGACGAGAATGCGCTTGTTGGCGAGAAATGTCATGTCATATCCTTGCGGCGTTGGAGTAATGATGTGAAATATAGAAATACTGCATCCCTGTTTTATCCGGATGTCTCGCAGTCGCACGCACGGCTTGAACTCTTGAAGAAACTGAGGGTCAAGGTACACGGCAAATAACGTGACGCATGGCATCGAACTGAAATACACGCTGAGCCCGGCCAACTCCGGCATTATAGCTTCAACTGCTGCATGCTTGTAGAATCACACGGTTTGCCGAAAATCCGCCCATGAGGAATCAAGAATTGCCGCTGTATCATCAAGCCTGTGTTTACCCAATTTCTGAATAAGGCCCCAACCTTGCCAGCCACGCACCTCCTTCCCGCATTCCTTGCTGTTCTGGTGTGCGCCTGCAGCGGCAACCCGTGGAACAGTCCATATCCTGCCGCGGATGCGGAAAAAAATATACTTTATGCAGCTTTTGCCGAACGCCCCAAGCATCTGGACCCCGTGCAGTCCTACAGTTCCAATGAGATTCTTTTTACGGCGCAGATATATGAACCGCCGCTGCAATACCATTACCTGAAACGCCCCTACGAATTGATTCCCGCTACCGCGACGAAAATGCCGGAGGTGCATTATTTCGATGAAAAAGGCGCGCGCCTGGGCGACAATGTGGACGCCGCTCAGATCGCCTTTACCGTTTATGAAATTTCAATCAAGTCCGGTATACGTTATCAACCTCATCCGGCCTTTGCCAGGGACTCACAGGGAAAGTTCCTTTATCACCGGCTTGGCGAGGAGGACGTACGTGGCATTTACAAGTTGAGCGATTTTCCACAAACCGGCTCCCGGGAACTCACGGCTGCGGATTACGTTTTCCAGGTCAAGCGGCTGGCTCATCCCCGGCTGCACTCTCCCATTTTTGGCCTGATGTCCGATTACATCGTGGGCCTCAAGGAATATGCGGCGATGCTCGAGATGGCGGCCAAAGAGCAGTCCAGGGAGCAGGGGGAGCAGAGCGGAGGCGAGCAGGACGGCGAGGATTACCTGGATCTTGCGCGTTACCCCCTGGAGGGGGCCGAAGTGGTGGACCGGTATACCTATCGCATCAAGATCAAGGGCAAATATCCCCAGTTCAGGTACTGGCTCACCATGCCTTTTTTCGCTCCTATTCCTTGGGAGGCTGAGCGCTTCTACAGTCAGAAAGGATTGGCAGAAAAAAATATCAACCTCGACTGGTATCCCGTCGGGACCGGCCCTTATATGCTGTCGGAAAATAACCCCAATCGGACAATGGTCCTGGAAAGGAATCCCAATTTTCATGGCGAAACCTATCCTGCCGATGGAATGCCAGGAGATGTGGAAGCGGGGTTGCTGAAAGATGCGGGCAAGCCCCTGCCTTTTATAGAAAAGATCGTATATAGCCGGGAGAAGGAAAGCATTCCGCGCTGGAACAAGTTTCTGCAGGGTTACTACGATTCATCGAATATCGGTTCCGACAGTTTCGACCAGGCCGTGCAGTTGACAGGACAGGGAGAAGCCACCGTAACCGAAGCCATGAAGGAGCAGGGCATTCGGCTGGAAACGGCTGTTGCGGCTTCCACAAACTATGTCGGTTTCAACATGCTCGACCCGGTCGTCGGCGGGGTGGGGAAGCATGGCCGCGAATCGGCCAGGAAGTTGCGCCAGGCGATTTCCATTGCGGTGGATTATGAGGAGTATGTCTCCATATTTGCCAACGGGCGTGGGATTCCCGCGCAAGGTCCGATTGCTCCCGGCATTGCCGGTCACCGGGAGGGTAAGGAAGGCATCAACCCGGTTGTCTATGAGTGGGTAAACGGACGGTCCCGCCGCAAATCCGTCGAAGTGGCCAAGGCATTACTGGCAGAGGCAGGCTATCCCAACGGTATCAGCGCGAAAACCGGCGCGCCCCTCGTACTTTATTTCGATGTCACGGCTCGCGGCGCGGAGGATAAATCCAGTCTCGACTGGATGCGCAAGCAATTTCAGAAACTCAACATCCAGTTGGTGGTGCGCAGCACGGACTACAACCGCTTTCAGGACAAGATCCGCAAGGGTAATGCCCAGATTTTCGAGTGGGGCTGGAACGCCGACTATCCCGATCCGGAGAATTTCCTGTTCCTGTTACATGGCCCGCAGCAGAAGGTAGACCATGAAGGCGAGAACGCTTCCAATTACTCCAATTCCGAATATAACCGGTTGTTCGAGCAAATGAAGAATATGGAGAACGGTCCCGCTCGCCAGAAAATCATCGATAGAATGGTCAATATCCTGCGTCATGACGCACCCTGGCTATGGGGCTATCATCCCAAGGATTATGGCCTGTATCACTCATGGTATGGCAACGTAAAGCCGAACAGGATGTCAAACAACAATGCCAAATATCTGCGCATTGATGGCGTTTTGCGTGAGCAGAAGCGGCGTGAATGGAATGAACCAGTAGTCTGGCCGATGGTTGTAGGACTGGCCGTGCTTGCCGGAAGTCTGCTTCCCGCCGTGCTTGTTTACCGGCGTAGGGAACGAGGGAGAGGAATATCGGATGTTGCGCTGAAAATGGAAGCGCAGGGGTAGGGATGACTGATGCTTAATTACATCATCCGGCGCATCCTGTATGCGATTCCCATCCTGGTTGGCGTAAACCTGATTACTTTCACCTTGTTTTTCGTCGTAAATACGCCCGATGACATGGCGCGCATGCAGCTTGGCATCAAGCGTGTTACACCGGACGCCATCGCCAAGTGGAAACAGGAACGCGGCTATGATCAGCCGCTGATGTTCAACAACGCCCGGGAGGGCCTGGAGAAAATCACCCGTACCATATTTTTCGAGAAATCCGTCGCCATGTTCGCGTTCCGCTTCGGCCGCGCGGATGACGGGCGCGATATCGCCTACGAAATCAGGACGCGCATGCTCCCCAGTCTCGCTATTGCACTTCCGGTATTCGTGCTGGGACTCATCGTTTATATCGCCTTCGCATTGACGATGGTATTTTTTCGGGCCACCTACGTGGATTTTTGGGGTGTGGTACTATGCGTCGCGCTAATGTCCATATCAAGCCTGTTCTATATTATCGGAGGGCAATTTCTGATCAGCAAATTGTGGCATCTCGTGCCCATATCGGGTTACAGCCAGGGGCTGGATTCGGCCAAGTTCCTGGTGCTGCCGGTGATTATCGGCGTCATCAGCGCCGCCGGCGCGAATACGCGCTGGTACCGGACACTTTTTCTGGAGGAAATGGGCAAGGACTACGTGCGTACTGCCCGTGCCAAGGGTCTGCCGGAAAGCGCCGTGCTGTTCCGGCATGTGCTGCAGAACGCCCTGATTCCAATTCTTACCGGTGCCGTTGTGGTAATTCCCCTGCTGTTTCTGGGAAGCCTGATCGTGGAATCATTTTTCGGCATTCCGGGGTTGGGCAGCTATACCATCGATGCGATCAACTCTCAGGATTTTGCCGTGGTGCGCGTGATGGTTTTCCTGGGATCGTTGCTCTATATCGTCGGACTGATATTGACCGACATTTCCTATACGCTTGTAGATCCGAGGATAAGGCTGGAATGACAATATTCCGGCAAGGTTGACATGTCTTTCAAACCTGTAATCCTGTGGACTGATGCGCTCGTTTACGTTCTGATTGCCGTAATCGTTATCTTTGCCTGGCAGGTGCGGCGCCATGAACATCTTCTCGCCCCCTGGCGGCGCGTCGGACATAGTGCAAGCGGCATGGCGGCTCTCACCATACTGATGTTCTTTATCGTTATCGGGTTGCTCGACACGATACATTTGCGTCCCGCCATCCAAAACGGTAATGGCGGCAGTGAAGCCGCTTACGGAGTCGAAGTGCTGAGCCTGCTCGACCTGCTTGGCACGCCTCTGCGCACGCAGGTGGAGACAACCTATTCGGCGCCTTTCGCCACGCATCTCTACGCTCGCGAAACCGTGGAGTTGCCGGATGGAGGGCAGGTACGCGAATTCCCCCGCCTGAAATTCGGCGGAGCGCACCTGCAGGATCCGGAAGCTCAGCTCGCCGGCGATATTGCCACCAGAGCTGCAGCAGGCACGGGGTTGGCCCTGCTGCTCTGGTTCTTGATCGCGACATCGGTGATAGCGCTCGTGGCGCACCGCAGGAATGAAAGGTTTTTATCCACGTTCTCCGCAATCTGGCGGGGTATTACTCCGGTGCCGTGGAGAGCGGTATTTGTGACGCTTGCCCTGATATTGCTGCTTGGCGGCGCGGCTCTTGCATTGTGCAGCGATTACCACATTCTTGGCACTGACAAGGTGGGGCAGGACGTATTTTACCAGTCCCTCAAGAGTATCCGTACCGGACTGCTCATAGGAACGCTCACGACACTGATGATGCTTCCTTTTGCACTGCTTCTCGGAGTCGCCGCAGGTTATTTCCGGGGTTGGGTAGATGACTTGATTCAATACCTGTACACCACGCTCAGTTCGATTCCCGGTGTTCTGCTGATTGCTGCCACGGTGCTGATGATGCAGGTTTACATGGAGACTCATCCTGAGCTCTTCGATACAATCGCTGCGCGTGCTGATCTCCGCTTGCTGTTTCTCTGCATCATATTGGGGGTTACAAGCTGGACCGGCCTGTGCCGGCTTCTGCGGGGCGAAACCCTGAAGCTGCGCGAAATGGAATATATCCAGGCAGCCACCGCATTCGGTGTTTCCCACTGGCGCATCATCAGCCGCCACATTATCCCCAACGTGATGCACATCGTGCTGATCACCACCGTGATGGATTTCAGCGGTCTGGTGCTGGCAGAGGCTGTACTGTCCTATGTGGGAGTGGGTGTTGATCCCTCAACCATCAGTTTTGGCACCATGATCAACGCCGCGCGCCTGGAAATGGCGCGGGAACCCATGGTGTGGTGGGCGCTGTTTGCCGCCTTCAGCTTCATGTTTGCGCTGGTCCTGAGCGCAAATCTCTTTGCCGATGCGGTACAGAATGCGTTCGATCCAAGGATGAAGACTCTAGCCGCACTGGCGCGAACATGGCGCCGTAAAAAGCATCGGGAAGAACCGGTGACCAAATCCTCTTCTCCCTCGGAGGATTCTCTCCCGTCATGAGTTCTGTCCTGCAAATCAAAAATCTAGAGACGGTTTTGCACACCGAGCCGCGACCGGTTTGGGCGGTCGATGGGCTTACGCTGCAGATCATGAAGGGTGAAACATTCGCACTTCTTGGAGAATCGGGGTGTGGCAAATCCATCACGGCGCTTTCGATAATGCGGCTGTTGCCGGAAGCCGGCGAAATCGTGGGCGGTTCTGTCTGTCTGGGGGGGGAGGATCTTCTGCTGCTTCCCGAAGCAGCCATGCGCAATGTGCGCGGGAAGCGCATTGGCATGATTTTTCAGGAGCCCATGCTAAGCCTCAATCCGGTGATGACCGTGGCGCAGCAGATTGGCGAGGTATTGCAGCGCCATTTCGATTTGCGGGGACCAGCGGCAGAAAAACGCATCGTGGAAATTCTAGATCAGGTAGGAATACCAGATGCAGCAAGACGCATGAACGAATATCCTTTCCAGTTTTCCGGTGGAATGAAGCAACGGATGATGATTGCCATGGCCCTGGCCGGGGAGCCAGAGCTTCTGATTGCCGACGAGCCCACCACCGCGCTCGATGTGACCATTCAGGCACAAGTGCTGGAACTCATGCGTAGTTTACAGCAGCAGAAAGGTATGGCAATTTTGCTGATTACGCACGATCTCGGTGTGGCTTCGGAAATGGCGCATCGGGTGGGAGTAATGTATGCAGGGGAAATCGTGGAGACGGCGAGCCGTGAGGCATTTTTTCGCGGCCCGGCGCATCCCTATTCCCGTAAGCTCCTTGCTGCCTTGCCCGGCAGGGACAGACGCAAACAGGGTCATCGGCTGGATGCGATCAGGGGCAACGTTCCCTCCCTGTCACGGGAATTCGTGGGCTGCCGTTTTGCGGACCGGTGCGATCAGGCTTGGGAATTGTGTCATCAGGTTGCGCCGGGATGGACCGCGCTGACCGGAGAGCAGCAGGTAAGATGTCACCTCTTTAATCAGAATTTTGGATCGAAGATCGTCAAACCAGCGGTTTCGGCGCAAGCAGGCGCGCCGGCAACGCGGGATGCGGAAAGCAGAGAATTTGAATCATTCCCTGGCGCTGCAGTGGAGCACTCAACGCCTGATGGTTCCCTTTTATCCGTTACTGATCTGAAGGTTTATTTCCCTATCCACAAGGGCTTGATGAGGCGTGTAGGGGGGTACGTCAAGGCAGTCGACGGAATATCCCTCAAGATTGATCGGGGCAGAACGTTGGCGCTGGTGGGAGAATCCGGCTGCGGAAAGACGACGGCAGGAAAAGCCATGCTGCAACTCATCCCTCCCACAGCGGGCAGCGTGCGCTACAACGGGATGGAACTGGTAGGCCTGGAGCGCACCCGGTTAAGGAGACTGCGGGGCGAATTCCAGCTTATATTCCAGGATCCGTATTCCTCACTCAATCCCAGAATGCGCATTGTCGATATTATCGAAGAGGGGATGAACGCCCTCAGGGTCGAAGATGACGGAAAAGAACGCAAGGAAAAAAGAGTGGACGGGCTACTCGAAAGTGTCGGCCTGCCAGCAGAGACCAAATGGCGTTACCCGCATGAATTCTCCGGCGGGCAGCGCCAGCGGATAGCCATTGCCCGCGCATTGGCCGTCAAGCCGAAGCTGATCGTATGTGATGAGCCCACCAGTGCCCTGGATGTGTCGGTACAGGCTCAGATTTTAAATCTGTTGAGGGAATTGCAGCGCAATCTGGGCCTGGCCTATCTGTTCATCACCCATAATATTTCAGTGGTCGAATACATTGCGGATGAGATCGCGGTCATGTATCTGGGAAGGATAGTGGAACGCGGGACAGTGGACGAAGTTCTGGGCAGTCCCCGCCATCCCTATACGCAGGCATTGTTATCCGCTGTTCCCGTTATCGAACTGGAGTCGAAGCGGAAGGTTATTCGCCTGCACGGCGACCTTCCGTCCCCCGCCAATCCGCCGCAGGGCTGCCATTTTCATCCCCGTTGCTCCCATGTCATGCCGGTCTGCCATAAAAACTACCCGGCAGCAAGCACATTCAGTTCAACGCATACGGCACACTGCTATCTTTATCCTCAAGACGAGGAGCAGTCAGACCGTAAAACACAGGCATAAGAGAAGGAATACCCCGAATGGTTGGTCAGGAAGTGGCGCGCAGGCGCACGTTTGCCATAATTTCTCACCCGGATGCCGGTAAAACGACACTCACGGAAAAATTACTGTTATTTGCCGGCGCCATCCATATCGCCGGCAGCGTCAAGGCGCGGAAGGCGAGCCGCCACGCGACCTCCGACTGGATGGAGATCGAGAAGCAACGGGGCATTTCGGTTGCCAGCTCGGTCATGCAGATGGAGTATGGGGATTGTGTCATCAATCTGCTCGATACGCCGGGTCATCAGGATTTCTCGGAGGATACTTACCGGGTGCTGACCGCAGTGGATGCCGCCCTCATGGTGATCGATGCCGGCAACGGCGTGGAAGCCCAGACGTTGCGCTTGCTGGAAGTGTGCCGCGCGCGTAACACCCCCATTATCACTTTTGTAAACAAGATGGACCGGGAAGTGCGCGAGCCACTCGATCTCATCGATGAGATCGAGCGAACACTGCGCATGGCAGCGGTACCGTTTACGTGGCCCATGGGGATGGGGCGCGGTTTTCAAGGCGTCTTCGATCTGCGGCACAATCACATGCGTGTTTTTCATCCCGGTTCTGACAGGCTGGACGATGAAGATGAGATCATCCAAGGCCTGGATAACCCCCTGTTGGCAGAACGTTTTGGAGACCAGGCCGCGAATCTGCAGCAGGAAATCGAGCTGATAAGAGGCGCCTCACCGGAATTCGACCAGGAAGCGTTTCTCGCAGGCCGCCAGACTCCGGTTTTTTTCGGTTCGGCCATTAATAACTTCGGCATCCGTGAAGTGCTGGATGCCCTGGTAGGTCTTGCCCCCCCCCCTGGTTCACGCAGCGCATTGCAGCGTCATGTCCAGCCGCATGAACTCCGGTTTACGGGGGTAGTGTTCAAGATTCAGGCCAACATGAATCCAGCCCATCGGGATCGTATCGCCTTCGTTCGCATCTGTTCCGGCCGGTTCGAACGCGGCATGAACCTGAGAATTGCGCGTAACGACAAGGATATTCGTACCAACGGGGTCGTATCTTTTCTCTCCCAACGGCGCGACCTGCTCGACGTTGCCTATCCCGGAGATATCATTGGCATTCCCAATCATGGGACACTGCAACTCGGGGATACGTTGACAGAAGGAGAGCGTTTGCAGTTTACCGGTCTGCCATTTTTCGCGCCGGAAATCTTTCAGACCGTGGAAATCGCCGATCCCATGCGCAGCAAGCAGCTCAAACTGGGGCTGGCGCAATTGGGCGAAGAGGGTGCAATCCAGGTTTTCAGGCCTCACCTGGGCAGCGCGCTGCTGCTCGGCGCCGTTGGAGCTTTACAATTCGACGTTGTCGCACATCGCCTCAAGTATGAATACAGCGTGGATGCACGTCTTGCTCCCGCGAAATACCAGCTGGCGCGATGGATTACCGCTGAGGATGCACGCGAACTCAAACGTTTCATCGACACCAACGCCCACCGCGTCGCTTATGATGCCGTGGGCGCACCGACATTCCTGGCCTCCTTTGGCGCGGAACTCAGCGTGGCCGAAGAAAACTGGAAACACATTCGTTTCCACAAAATGCGCGAGCACGCCGGGCTTGTGTTTCAGGAGTCTGTCGATGTTTGACAGCCCCGAAGCGGACCTCAGCGGATTTCCGCCAGCAGTCTACCCATCATCTGCTCCGCTTGGCTGAGGTATCCCCCGCCGAACAGGTTGAGATGGTTCAGTATGTGATACAGGTTGTAGAGGGTTTTGCGGGTTGCATAACCCGGATCCAGCGGGTAGGCGGACCGGTAAGCCGCATAAAAACTGGCGGGAAAGCCGCCAAACAGTTCAGTCATCGCAATATCGGTTTCGCGGTCTCCGTAGTAGACGGCAGGATCAAATATGACGGGTTGTCCCGTTTCATCGAAATTGTAGTTGCCGCTCCAGAGGTCGCCGTGCAGGAGCGACACGACAGGGTGTCCGTCAGGAAAGAAGCGGTCCAATTCCCCCATCAATCGCTCCCCCTGCGTCTGCAGCCGTCCCGAGTAGCCATTGGCCTTCGCCAATTGCAGTTGATACCCTAAACGGTGCTTGCGCCAGAAATCGGTCCAGCTGGACGAAGGTGCGTTGATTTGGGGGGTCGCTCCAATGGTGTTATTGCATGTCCACCCGAATTCCCCGGAAGAGACACGGTGCATTGTAGCCAATCCTTCTCCCAGCGCATGGGCACCTTCTTTGGAACCTGCATGCATCTCCACATATTCCAGCACCAGCCATGCAATGGAAGTATTTCCGCTCCAGCATACTGGCGCAGGTGCACGTAGGCTGCGGGAATTACGAATTTCCTGAAGCCCCGCGGCCTCCGCCTCAAACATCGAAAGACATTCCGGGTTGTTCAGCTTGACGAAGAATCGTTGGCCGTTCCCTTCGATTCGATATGCCTGGCTGATGCAACCGCCACCCATGGGAGAAGCTGTTTGTATGGTAAAAGGGGTACCGGTGGAATGGGAGATTTGCACCGCGATTTCTGTCCAGGATTGCATAATTGCTTCAGACTATTGCGCGGCTGGGGTTGCGGATAGCCATTCTCTCGCCCGCCGTATAGCGGCGGCAACCTGTACCGGGGCAGTACCGCCAATGTGATTGCGGCTATTTAACGACCCTTCCAGCGTCAGCACAGTGAAGATATCGTCCTCGATCAACGGAGAGAATTGCTGTAGCTCTGGCAGGGTGAGCGCGCTTAAGTCCCGGTTGTTCTTTTCGGCGAAGCGCACTGCTTGTGCCACTGCTTCATGCGCTTCACGGAAAGGCAATCCTTTTTTTGTCAGATAATCGGCAAGATCGGTAGCAGTAGCGTACCCGCGCTTCGCCGCTTCCCGCATCGCAGTCTCCTTGACGCGTATACCTGCCATCATATCGGCATAAATGCGCAGCGTGTCAGTCAATGTATCTACCGTATCGAACAAAGGCTCCTTGTCTTCCTGGTTATCCTTGTTGTACGCGAGCGGCTGGGCCTTCATCAGAGTCAGCAACGCGACCAGATGTCCGTTCACACGCCCGGTTTTGCCGCGCACCAGCTCGGGCACATCCGGGTTTTTCTTTTGTGGCATGATGGATGACCCCGTACAGAAGCGGTCAGCCAGGTCGATAAATCCGAAAGGTGGACTCATCCACAAGATGAGTTCCTCGGACAGGCGCGACAGATGCGTCATGATCAGCGCTGCTGCTGCACAGAATTCAATGGCAAAATCCCGATCGGAAACGGCATCCAGCGAATTTTCGCAGACACCCTCGAAACCCAGTTCCTGCGCTACCATCGCGCGATCGACGGAATAGCTTGTTCCTGCCAGCGCGGCTGCTCCCAGTGGAAGTTTGTTCACGCGCTTTCTGCAGTCGGCCAGACGCTCCACGTCGCGTTTCAGCATTTCGAAATAGGCAATGAGATGGTGTCCGAAGACGATGGGTTGCGCGACCTGCAGGTGCGTGAAGCCGGGCATCACCGTATCGACATGCTGCTCCGCCAGATGCAGCAACGCCTTCTGCATTGCATGGATCAGGGCGGTAATCCGGTCGATGGAGGCGCGCAAATAGAGCCGTATGTCCGTCGCTACTTGATCATTACGGGAACGTGCCGTGTGCAGCCGTTTCCCGGCGTCACCAATCAGCGCAGTCAGACGCTTCTCGATATTGAGATGAACGTCCTCCAGAGCCAACTGCCAGACAAATCCGCCACCCTGGATTTCCTGCCGGATCTGGCTCAGGCCCCGTTCGATTGCGTCGAGGTCGTGAGGGCCGATAATGCCACCCGCAGCGAGCATGCGCGCATGTGCGAGAGATCCCTGGATATCGTACTCTGCCAGTCGCTTGTCGAAACCGACCGACGCTGTGTACCGCTGAACCAGTTCTGAAACCGGTTCATCAAAGCGTCCTGACCATGTGTTTGTGTTATCGCCGGGCAGGGTTTCCGTGCTTTTTGAGGCCGTCATAATGTTCCCGATGGAATGGCTTGCAAAGACCGGGGTCCTTAAAAACCACTTTCTATCGTTGCTTCAGAAAAAAGTGACGAGTATAAATCAAATCATCCGTCCCCATGACGCCGCCCTGCCTCGGGAATGTTCCAGAGGAACCCTATGCAGATATTCCTAGAATTCCAGCGGGTCGATGTCCAGCGTCCAGCGCACTTTATGGCTGGGAAGGCTGTCGAGCTTCGTGCGCCAGTTCCCGAGGAATTCCTGCAGCTTCTTTCTGGACCTTGACTGCACCAGCAGATAAGCGCGCTCCATTCCCTTCAGCCGCGCCATTTGGGCCGGAACCGGATCAAATACCTTAATCTGGTGTGGCGCTTTTGCCAAGGTTGCCGCCTTGGCAAGAAAGGCGAGTGTGGTAGCGATTGCCGGCGCCTCCGCCCGTAATAGAGCCTGATAGACGAATGGCGGGAAATGCGCGGTTTTCCTCTCTTCCAGCAGAATCCGGGCAAGCGCGTCGTAATCGTGCTGGTACAGGGCGCGGTAGAGCGGGTGATCGGGGAACCGGGTTTGAATCAAAACTTCCCCCGGGGTACCTGAACGGCCCGCGCGTCCGGCTACCTGCATCAATTGGGCAAACAATCGCTCCGATGCGCGGAAATCGGTGCTGAACAGGGAGGCGTCGGAATTCAGAATACTGACCAGCGATAGATTTGGAAAATCGTGTCCTTTCGCGAGAATCTGCGTGCCTACGAGTATGTCCACGCGTTGCTCACGAATATCTTTCAATATCCGCTGCCAGGAATCTTTCCGCCTCGTGCTGTCGCGATCTATCCGGGCGATGCGGGCATCGGGAAAAAGCCGGGTCAATGCAGCTTCGATTCGTTGTGTGCCGTGACCAAAAGGAGCAATATCCTGATTCCCGCATTCCGGACAGAGGCTGGGAAATTCCGCTTGATGGCCGCAATGGTGACAGCGCAGTTTTTTTTCGCGCAAGTGGACAACCAGACGGCTAGAGCAGCGATGGCAGAGCGCTGTCCACCCGCATGCCCTGCATAGCAGAATTGGCGCGTAACCACGACGGTTTATAAAAACCAGGCTTTGCTGGTTTGATGCCAGACCTTTTTCCAGCGCGGCGATGACCGGAGGGGAAAAGCCCTCCTGGGTTTTTATTTTACCGATATCGATATACTGCACCGTGGGCAGGGAGGCATTGTCGGGAGCGCGCGAGGGCAGGCGCAACAGGAGATAGCGTCCTGTAATGGCGTTGTAATAGGTTTCGAGTGACGGAGTGGCCGAACCCAATACTATGGGTATTCCGGCGCGCTTTGCACGAAAGACAGCGACATCCCGCGCCGAGTAGCGCAAACCCTCCTGCTGTTTGAATGAGAGATCGTGCTCCTCATCCACGATGATCATTCCCAGCCTTGGGAGCGGAGTAAATACAGCGAGCCGGGTACCCAGTATTATTTCGGCTTCTCCATGCTGCGCCTGGACCCATCCTTCGGCGCGTTCAGTGGGATTTAATCCGCTATGGAGGCTGACCAGCCTTACTCCGGGAAAGCGAGCGCGGAAGATGAGCTCCAATTGTGGCGTCAGGTTGATCTCCGGGACGAGGACGAGCGTCTGTCGTGCCTGGCGCAGCAGCAGTGAAATCAATTGCAGGTATATCTCCGTTTTTCCGCTGCCCGTCACTCCATGCAATAGCCATGTATGGAATTCCCCCATTTTCGGGACTATTGCATCGATCGCATTTTTCTGCGCGGGGGTCAGGACGGGGAGCGGGGATGTTTCTTGAGACGGAGACGTCGAAACCACAGGGGGCGCAAGAGGTATTTCTTCCACCCATTGCAAACCGACGAACTCCTTCATGGCCTCGGAGGTTCGGCTGGAAAATTGCTTTGCCTCTCCATCTTCGATCATCCCGGACTCCTTCAGCTTTACCAGAAGTCTACGTTTGGCGATGCTGCGACCCGGAATGGCCGATATATCGACAGCGCGACCCTTCGTCGTGAGGCGATATTGAAAAACGATGGGAGCCGTGCGAATGAAAAAAGGTTGACTGCCGCGCAATCTGATTGGTAGGCCATTCATTACCACTTCTCCCAGGGGGTGGTGGTAATACTCGCTGCAAAAACGGAATAAATCGAGCAACTCCGGGGGGAGGGGTGGAACATCGCGGAATACCTGACCGGCTTGCTTGATCTTGTCCGGGGAAATGTCGGAGTAAGAGGCTACCTCCATGATAACCCCCGTCATGCGACTTTTTCCAAAGGGAACGAATACGCGACAACCGATATCCTGCTCTGTTACTCCTGCCGGGCCGAGATAATCGAAAAGTGTATTCAAAGGCTTATCAAGCGCAACGCGAATGATGGACATGCCAGATCAGCGGTGATCGGGGTGGAAAGGGGTATGATAAACGCGGTCAGGATGAAATACGAATCCTGCGGGATGTACAAATTATGGATACAGACTGGCCAGTAAAGAATGACAGGCTTTTCGTGCTGATACCTCTCCTATCCGGGTTCTGCGAGCCTCAGGGGATGTCGGGTTTTCTTACATATGAGCAAGAAAAAGTATAGGGATAACAATACAACTTATTGAATATTATATGAATAATTTTTCTGGCACGAGATATGCTGCAGCCCTTGTAATGCCTAGTATAGCTAAGGATCAATAGATTATCGCGCATTTTACCCTGTTTGCCTTCTGACAAACTGCTTGACTTAAGGGTATGGCGGGGAGTAGTCTTTGCGGGCTTATGGGTATGTAAAGTACTGGTAGCGGCAATAAAGGTGGTACCAGGGAAGGATTTGGGTGTTCTGGTGCGGCTGTTTGGTGCTGCCGGTATTGGGAAGTAAGCGACAATTTGTTCTTGCGCGCCGGGTTTTGTGCAGTAGAGAAGCGGCAGCAAGCGGATGTTGGAAGTTGGAAGCATGAAGGGCAAGCGCTTCTGCCGGAGTTGACAAGGGAGGAAGCGGCTGCCGGAAGCAAGGCAGTACTTGATTAACAAGATAGCAGGAGGAAGCAAAATGGCAACAACGATGGGAACGTCGAGCCCGGCCAAGACGAGCGGCCGGGACTACGACATGTCGCTGTGGTATGACTCGAAGTGGTACAAGTTTGGCCTGATCACGATGCTGGCGGTAGCGATATTCTGGATCTGGTACCAGCGCACGTTTGCCTACTCGCACGGGATGGACTCGATGGAGCCTGAGTTCGAGAAAGTGTGGATGGGATTGTGGCGAGTGCACATGATCGTGATGCCGCTGTTTGCGCTGATCACCTGGGGCTGGATCTGGAAGACGCGGGACACGAAAGAGCAGCTGGACAATCTTGATCCGAAGCTTGAAGTCAAGCGCTACTTCTACTGGATGATGTGGCTGGGTGTATATCTGTTCGGCGTGTACTGGGGCGGCAGCTTCTTTACCGAACAGGACGCCTCCTGGCACCAGGTCATCATCCGTGACACGAGCTTCACGCCAAGTCACGTAGTGGTGTTCTACGGCTCCTTCCCGATGTACATCGTCTGCGGGATAGCAAGCTACCTGTATGCGATGACGCGTCTGCCGCTGTATTCGCGCGGCACCTCGTTCCCGCTGGTCATGGCGATTGCAGGTCCGCTCATGATTCTGCCGAACGTAGGGTTGAACGAATGGGGTCACGCCTTCTGGTTCATGGAAGAACTGTTCAGCGCACCGCTGCACTGGGGCTTCGTGATTCTGGGCTGGTCGGGGCTGTTTGCAGGCGGGATTGCAGCGCAGATCATCACGCGCTACTCCAACCTGACGGACGTCGTCTGGAACGGCCAGAGCAAAGTCATCCTCAACAACCGCATCGTACCGTACGACAAGGCGTTTTAAGGACTGACTCGCTGACACACGCATAAGCAGCAATAGCCGCATCGCCTCCGAACAGGAGAGCGATGCGGCCAGCGGTAACACAGCCGGGCAGACTCAAGCAATGCGAAGCGGCGGCACCTGGAGCAAAAGGGGAAGGGAGTCGCCGGATCCGGGAGCAACAAGGAAGCGACAAGGGATTTATACAGTCATGTAGACCCTTGTTGAATCACGAGGTTCCCGGGAATTCGCGGCAACGTCATCAGGGACTGCGAGGATGGCAAGCAGTAGAGCAGCACGGCAACGATTGATATGTTTTAGTCGCGTAACATTTGAGGGAGGGTGCGATGAGCAGAACAGATGAAATACTGAAGGCGGCGAAGATGCCGCCCGAAGCGGTAAAGATGTCCAGGATGATAGACGTGATTTACTTCCCGATTCTATGCATCCTGCTGGTTGGAACCTACCACATGCACTTCATGCTGCTGGCGGGTGACTGGGACTTCTGGCTTGACTGGAAGGACCGGCAATGGTGGCCTGTGGTAACCCCGATTGTAGGGATCACCTACTGTGCCGCGATCATGTACTACCTGTGGGTGAACTACCGCCTGCCGTTTGGAGCCACACTGTGCATCGTGTGCCTTCTGGTGGGTGAATGGCTGACCCGTTTCTGGGGTTTCTACTGGTGGTCGCACTACCCCATGAACTTTGTATTCCCCTCCACCATGATTCCCGGCGCGCTGGTGATGGACACCGTCCTGCTTCTGACGCGCAACTGGATGATCACGGCACTGGTTGGCGGCGGCGCCTTTGGTTTGTTGTTCTATCCTGGCAACTGGACCATCTTCGGGCCGACCCACCTGCCGCTGGTGGCAGAAGGCGTGCTGCTCTCGGTAGCCGACTACACGGGCTTTCTGTATGTCCGTACCGGCACCCCTGAGTACGTGCGACTGATCGAACAAGGGTCACTGCGCACCTTTGGCGGTCACACCACCGTTATCGCCTCCTTCTTCTCCGCGTTCGTCTCCATGCTCATGTTCACCGTCTGGTGGTACTTTGGCAAGGTCTACTGCACCGCCTTCTACTATGTCAAGGGCGCGCGCGGCCGTGTCAGCATGAAGAACGACGTGACAGCATTTGGCGAAGAAGGCTTTGCCGAGGGGATCAAATAAATGAAGAACCTGTTCAAGAAGAGTATAGCCGGGGTATGCAGCCTTGCCGCCCTGGGACTGGCGCTGACGCTCGACATCCAGCCGGCGGCGGCCCACGGGGAACGCTCGCAGGAACCGTTCCTGCGCATGCGTACCATCCAGTGGTATGACATGAAATGGGGCCCCGAGACCACCAAGGTCAACGACATAGCCACCATGACCGGCAAATTCCACCTGGCCGAAGACTGGCCGCGCGCGGTGGGCAAGCCTGGACGCGCCTTCTTCAACGTAGGCAGCCCAAGCCCCGTGTTCGTGCGTCTTAGCACCAAGCTCAACGGCGAGCCGACCTACATCTCCGGACCGATGGAGATTGGGCGCGACTACGCCTTTGAAGTGAGGTTGAAGGCGCGCATCCCCGGACGCCACCACATGCACGCCATGGTCAACATCAAGGACGCAGGCCCGATTGCAGGTCCTGCCGCCTGGATGAACATCTCCGGCAGCTGGGACGACTTCACCAACCCGGTGAAGCTCTTGACGGGCGAGACCATCGACACCGAGACCTTCAACTTCAGCAACGGCATCTTCTGGCACATCCTGTGGCTGTCCCTTGGCATTTTCTGGATCGGCTACTATGTGGCGCGGCCCATGTTCCTGCCAAGAAGCCGGGTGCTGCTGGCCTACGGGGACGAACTCCTGCTCGACCCCATGGACCGGAAAGTTGCCTGGGTGGTGCTGATACTCACCTTTGGCATCGTCTGGGGCGGCTATCGCTACACCGAGACCAAGCACCCGTACACGGTGCCGATCCAGGCTGGCGAATCCAAGGTTGAACCGCTGCCGGTGAAACCCAACCCGATCGCAATCAAGGTCACGCACGCCAACTACGACGTGCCGGGACGCGCCTTGCGGGTAACGATGTCTGTTACCAACAGCGGCGACAAGCCCTACCGCATCGGGGAATTCACCACTGCGGGCGTGCGCTTCATCAACAAGGTTGGCTTGAAGCACCTGGACCGCGGCTATCCGAAGGAACTGGTGGCCACCGGTCTGTCGTTTGACAACGAGACGCCGATCCAGCCTGGCGAGACGCGCGAAGTCAAGATGGAAGCGAAAGACGCGCTGTGGGAAGTGCAACGGCTGATGGCGCTCCTGGGTGACCCGGAAAGCCGCTTTGGCGGACTTCTCATGACCTGGAGCGAGGATGGCGATCGCAACATCAACAGCATCGCAGGTGCGGTCATCCCGGTCTTCACCAAGCTGTAAGGACAAACCCCGGGGGCAAGCCCTACAGGACTAATCCCGGGTCAATCCTAAAAAGCCGCCCGGCTCCTGCCCGACCAGGGCAGAAACCGGGCCAAGACTGGAACAGGCAGCATGCAAACACCGGTCCGCCACCGTTACAGACGGCAAGGTGGATCGGTGTTTTTTTAACGAATCTAGAGAAATGCAAGCGAAAGGCACTTCGAGCAGACAAGGCAGCCGGGCAGGTGCCCTGGCGCTGCTGCTGATTACCACCCTCTACAGCGGGTTTGTTAGCGCGCACGGCAAGGAATCGCTGGAAGAAGACAGCTGCGTGCGCCGTATCGGCGAGAACATGGTGCATCTGAGCGCCTACCAGCCGCAATTCGAACCTACTGCCCAATACTGCACCGAGATTCCCAAGGGAGGCGATACCTTCCTCGTGATCGACCTCATCGACCCTGCCATGCGCGACATGCCCATTGGCATGAAGGTGGTACGGGGCACGAGCGAAGAGGACGAGATGGTCACGCAACTGCGTCCTGTGCACCATCCGGATGGTGTCATCCAGGGCCAGACCACCCTCGAGCAGGGACTCTACACCGTATTCATCACCGCAGAAGGCGTGCCGCCCCTGCGCTACCAGTATCCCCTGCGGGTACAGATGATCAACTATTCCGAAATATTCCGCGCCGCGGTAGGCCCCCTGATCGCCCTGCTGCTGCTTGCCGTGCTGGGATACAAGCTCGTGAAATCCCCGCGCGTGCAACGCTGGCGCTCCTCGCGCAACCCGTAATGCAGGAAAGGTCACCGGATAAACCGGCTCCTGCCGTTGCAGAGGAGCGCCGGACACAAGCCTGGCAAAACAGCGGCGGATAAATGCAACCGCGACCCTGCAGGATCACTGATTCACTGACTCACCATACTTATATAGGCGAATTGATAATGTTCTCATCCTCACTCAAACCTGCCTTGATCGGACTGGTATTTGCCCTGGCCCTGCCCTTCTCCTCCCAGGTGGAAGCGCACGGCGGCCTGTCGCTTGCCGATGATATATGCAAGCTCACCATCGGCCCCTACACCATGCACTTTACCGGCTACCAGCCGGATGCCACGCAGGAGAAGGAATTCTGCGAAGACATTCCCAATACCGGCCGCACCGTAGTTGCCCTGGACTACATTGAAGAAGCGCTGCGCCCCCTGCCCACCGAAGTGCGCATCATCCGCGACACCGGTTCAGGCGGACAGCCCGCTCCCGACGAACAGCAGAAGCTCGATGAAATCACCATCCTGCACATACCGCCCAAGGTCTATCCCAATGGCTCCATCAATTTTGAATACAACTTCACCCAGCCTGGCAAGTTCGTGGGGCTCGTGACCGTCACCGACAAGGAACCGCTGGTCTCGCGCTTCCCCTTCTCCGTGGGTGAACCCAAGGGCATGTCGCCCTACCTCATCATCGCCATTGCGGCGGTGATCATAGGAGCGGCCGTCTTCTTCCTGCGCGGACGCAAATCCGCCGGTGCAAGCGCCTAGCAAAGGGAAGGAAGAGAGTAAGCGCTGACTTCAGGTTGACTTGAGCTTGGGCTCGCCGCAGTCCCTTTGTGCAGGGGGCACCCCGGGCATGGGCCGCGGCCTGGCTCCCCCTCTGAACCATAAGCGCGGGAAAGAGTCCAAGATGCAATAAGGCAGGAACAAAAAAGTCAACCGGGTGCAGATCGAACAAGAACAACCGGGGACAAATAAAAAAGACAAGGACCACAGTGGCTGCCCGAAGCCCGATCTTCGGGTGCAGAGCCCATATAAGAGGAGCAAAAATGCAACCATCGATGATATCTGCCGACAGGAGAGCAAGTGTTCACTTACTGGCAGGCAGCCTTTTGTCGTTCCTGCTGCTGGTAGCGGGGCTGCACAGCAGCCCGGCGCTGGCGCACGCCATGCTGGTCAAGGCAGAACCTGCGCGCCGCGCGCAACTGACCCAGGCCCCCACCCAGGTGCGGCTGTTCTTCAACGAAGAAGTCGAAAAGGACTATGCCGCACTCTCCGTACTCGACGCCTCCAAGACCCCTGTCACCGAAACCAAACCGCATATCGATGCCAACGACCCCAAAGCCATCGTTCTGCCCCTGCCGGAATTGAGCCCGGGCAAGTACACGGTCAAGTTCCGGGTGCTGTCGGTGGACGGGCATGTGGTTGACTCGTCCCACGACTTCACGATAAAGAACAAAGCCGCCGCGAAATGATCGAGGTCATCGCGACGCTCCTGCGCTGGGCGCAGCTGGCGTCCAACATGATCCTGGTGGGGGGCTGCGTGTTTCTGGCCATTGCCGGCTCCGTCCACTCGCCCTGGGTCACGCGGGTGGAGCGTGCGCTGCCGTGGCTTGCCCTCATCCTGCTCACCGGCCTGTTCGGCATCCTGGCGACCACCACGGCGCAAGCCACCGGGATTGACGAGAACGCCTGGCATCCGGCCGCCTGGCTCTCCCTCATGGAGAATACGCGCATGGGGCATATCTGGCTCGCGCGCGCCGCCTGCGCGCTCGTCGTCTTTGCCATTGCCCTCTACATCCGCTTCTCCCCGCCCGCACGCTGGCAATACATCCTGTGCGCAAGTGTGGCGGCCTTGACCCTAGGGGTCGGCTCGCTTGCCAGCCACGCCGCAGCCGAGGACCTCTCGGTCGTCTCGCTTCTGCCCTACGCCCTGCACATCATCCTGGGCAGCGTCTGGTTTGGCGCCCTGCCGGCTTTCCTGGTGGTCTGCTTTGCCTGCAAGCCCCAGAGCGAATTGAAGCAGGCGCAAGCCGGAAGCGCCGGAACGCAGCCTGCCCTGCAGACGCAGGCGCTCCAGCGCATCCACGCCGTATTCCAGTCGCGCGAGGAAGCTTTCCGGCATGATGCCCAGGCCCTGCGGCGCTTCTCCACCCTGGCGCTGCCCGTCATGCTGGCGGTGATTGCAACCGGCATCCTCATCACCTACCGCATGGTCGATACCAACTACAGCGGCCTGGTTGCCACCAAATATGGCTGGCTGCTCAATGGCAAGATCGCCCTGCTCATGATGGTGCTCATCATCGCCTCGCGCGCGCGCTCGAGCTGGCTGCCGCTGTTCTACGAGGACGCAGGCGCAAAAGGAGCGGATAACGGCGGGCGCAAACTCAGGAAATGGGTGAGCCTGGAATTCGGGCTGGCCTTAGGGATAGTGCTGCTTGCCACCATCGTGGCCAACACGGTTCCTGCCAAGCACGCCCTGATCCAGGACTGGCCCTATTCCTTCCGTTTCTCCCTTGCGGCCACCTGGGGGGAGCCTGTCATCATGCCGCGCGTCTACGGCGGCATCGCCCTGCTCGTTCTGGCCGCAGCCGCAGTCTTCTATGGGCGCAGGAAGCACTGGGACAAAAAGCTGCGCTTCGGGTTGCCTGTCCTCCTGGCGGTCATCGGATTGGGCGTGGGCCTGCCGCCCTTGACGGTGGATGCCTATCCCGAGACCTACCGCAAGACGCCGGTGCCGTTTGACACCATCTCCATTTCCAATGGCGCCGTCCACTTTGCCGAGAACTGCGTGGCCTGTCACGGGCTGCAGGGCAAGGGCGACGGCGTGATGGCCAAGAGCTTTGCCAAGCCGCCGGTGGACCTCTTGACCGAACCGCACACGGCCCGCCATACCGCAGGCGACTTCTTCCACTGGCTCTCCTTCGGCATCCCCGATACCGGCATGCCCTCCTTTGGCGACAAGCTCGATGAGGAAGACCGCTGGGACGTGGTGAACTTCCTGCACGCCATGTCGCGCGGCTACCAGGCGCGCCTGATGAGTCCCGCTGTCAAGCCCGAGCAGCCGCAGCCCAACATGGGCCCGCCCAATTTCTCGTATGTGGCGCAGGATGGCTCAAGCGGCACCCTGAAGGACTTCCGCAACCAGAAGAACGTGCTGCTGGTATTATTCTCCTGGCCGCAATCCCGCGAGCGCCTGGCGCAACTGGAAGCGCTCCATGCAAAGCTGCAGGCCGGCAACACGGTGCTTCTGGCAGTGCCCGAGCATGACCTGAGTGCTGCCGCGCTGGGCCAGCTCAAGGCGGGCGTTCACTTCCCCATCGTGACCGAAGGGGCGGAGGAGATCGTGCGCAGCTATGCCCTGTTCCGGCGCACGCTCTCCCATCCGGACCTCCTGGGCGCAGGCACGCTGCCTGACCACATGGAGTTCCTGGTGGACCGCTTCGGCTACCTGCGGGCGCGCTGGATACCCGAACTCGATGGCGCAGGCTGGTCCGCCTCCGACATGCTGATGCAGCAGATAGCGCAGCTCAACCGCGAAGAGGAGATCCTGCCCCCACCAGGCGAGCATGTGCACTAGCCAAGCGGTAGTGGAAAGGATGCCAGGATCGGGGCGAAGGGAGCGCCATCCCCCTTGAGCGCCCTTGGAGCAGTCCGGGCAGGTTCAGCTGCCCGCTGACGCCCCGACCTGCCTGCCTTGACAGCATGCGTTCCTTTACAGGGCATCCCCGCGCCGCTCCCTTCGACAGGCAGATACCGCCCTCCAGGTCAGGGCGCAGGGAAAACCAGGCAATACAGCCGGAAGCAAAAATACGGCGGGGAGTTCATGATCAGAAGAGGGGAAGGGAGAAAGGCGAAATGCAGTCTTTCCGGAAGGAAGGCTGCCTTGAATTACAATTGAGCCATAACTCCTCCTGGCCCCCTCATGTTCAATCGGGATTGCCTGGTTGGGGCATGTTCTCTGGATCAGGCAGTTGTTCCACGCTTTCCTTCGGTTCAATCAGTGAGCCCAGTTCTTCCAATGGCGGCAATTCTTCCAGGGAGCGAAGTCCAAGATCATTAAGAAATTCAACGGTCGTAGCATACAAGATGGGTCGACCCGGTACCTCACGGTGACCGACGGCAGATATCCAGCCTCTTGATTCCAGTGCCTTTAGCACTGAACTTGCGACCGCAACGCCCCGTATCTCCTCGATATCCCCGCGCGTCGCCGGCTGGCGATACGCAATGATGGCGAGCGTTTCCAATACCGCCCGCGAATAGCGGGGTGGCTTTTGCGGATTGAGGCGGTCGAGAAATTCCTGCATTTCCGCTCGAGCCTGAAAGCGCCACCCGCCTGCGACCTGCACGAGTTCCACCCCTCTTCCTTCCCAGTCTCTGTTCAACTCGTCCAGCAGGCGCCGCAGGATTTCCGAGCCCAGTTCACCCGCGAACAGTTTTTTCAGTTCCGCCAGAGGGAGGGGTTCCGGGCTGGTAAGTAATGCAGCTTCCAGAACCTTTTTAACCTGAGCAGGGGATGAAACGGAGAAATTAGACGGTGGTAAGGACGCTGATCGGTCGGACATAAATCATTCCAAAAGCGGACGGCTGACTGACCTCCACCTGGCGTTCCTTCACAAGCTCCAATAACGCCAGAAACGTCACCACAAGCTCCGCTGCTCCGGCAGCGGCATTAAATAAATCGCTGAATTCCACAAAATGGTGTCCCTGCACATGCCGCAGGATACGGGTCATATGTTCGCGGACTGAAAGTTCTTCCCGCGTGATATTGTGCCTGCGATTTACGTTCAGGCGCGCCATCAGGATAAGCCACGCATTGCGAAGATCATCGGCATTGACTTCCGGCAGGCGTTCAATCACCTTTTGCTCGATCCATACGTTTGTCAGCGCAAAATCGCGTTCTGCCTGGGGCAACTTGTTGAGCTTCTGCCCGGCGACCTTCATCTGCTCGTATTCCAGCAGACGCCGCACCAGTTCTGCTCGCGGGTCGACCTCATCCTCATTCCCCTTGGCAACGGGCTTAGGCAGTAACATCCGCGACTTGATTTCGATCAGCACAGCCGCCATCAAAAGGTATTCCGCAGCCAGTTCCAGTTTATTCGCACGCATCATTTCGATATAAGCCAAATATTGACGCGTGAGTTCCGCCATCGCTATATCGAGTACATCCAGATTGTGCTTGCGAATAAGATAAAGCAGCAGGTCCAGTGGCCCCTGAAACGTATCGAGAAATACTTCCAGCGCATCCGGTGGAATATATAAATCCGATGGGATCTCCGTCACCGGCTCGCCATGTATCCGGGCAATGGGATTTACCGCAGGATTTGTCCCTGCCGGGGCAGGAGATTCCTCTGTGGAAAGGCTTTGAAAGTCGTTCATTCTTGGGTAAGTCGAGCAACGTCTATGACAGATAGCACGCGTCGATGCGGCTGCATTGCCCATGTGCCCGCGCAAAGCAAAAATCAGGAATAATCCAGTCCCATTGCCTCTCTCACCTCACGCATGGTTTCCTGTGCCAGCTTATCGGCCCTCTCGCAACCGTCAGCAATGATATTTCGCACCAGTGAAGGCTCTTCTTCGTACATGCGCGCGCGTTGATGCATTGGCCGCTGCTCGGTCAGTATTGCATCGATGACAGGCTGCTTGCAGTCCAGACAGCCGATACCAGCAGTGATACAGCCCTCATAAGCCCACCTCTTCGTATCTTCGTCCGAGTATACGAGATGGAATTGCCATACCGGGCACTTCTCCGGGGTTCCGGGGTCGGTACGCCGCACCCGGGCGGGGTCGGTCGGCATCGTACGAATCTTTCTCGTGACGCTCTCCGGATCTTCACGCAGGGTAATGGTGTTGTTATAAGACTTGGACATCTTCTGCCCGTCCAGCCCTGGCATTTTCGACGCTTTCGTCAGCATCGCTTCCGGCTCGGAAAGAATCATCTTTCCACCGCCTTCCAGATACCCGAACAAGCGTTCCTGGTCACCCATGCTCAAATTTTGCTGCTCATCCAGCAATGACTTCGCCGCCGCAAGCGCTTCGTCGTCTCCCTGTTCCTGATAGCGATTCCTCAAGTCCCGATAGAGGCGGGCTTTTCGGGACCCCAGTTTCTTGATCGCCGCTTCCGCCTTTTCCTGGAATCCAGGCTCCTTGCCGTAGACATGATTAAAGCGTCGCGCAATTTCCCGGGTGAACTCGATATGCGGCGTTTGATCCTCTCCCACCGGCACTCGTGTAGCCCGGTAAATAAGGATGTCCGCGCTTTGCAGCAAGGGGTATCCAAGGAAGCCATATGTGTTCAATTCTTTTTCAACCAGCTTTTCCTGCTGATCCTTGTAGGACGGGACACGTTCCAGCCAGCCGAGCGGGGTGATCATGGAAAGCAGCACGTGCAACTCTGCGTGTGCGGGAACACGCGACTGTATGAACAACGTCGCCTGGGCCGGGTCGACACCGGCTGCAAGCCAGTCGATCACCATGTCCCAGACATGCTCTTCGATGATTTCCGGCGTATCGTAATGGGTTGTGAGGGCATGCCAGTCGGCGACAAAGAACAGGCACTCAAACTGGTGTTGCAGTTCTATCCAGTTTTTGAGCACCCCATGATAATGCCCCAGATGCAGGCCTCCCGTCGGCCGCATTCCCGACAAAACACGATCAGCGAACATAGATCATTGCCTCGGTAACTCCAATCAGAATCCTTATGTAGAGAAGCAGTTCAATAAGTAGCGAAACCAAAAAACAACGCCATCAAATGGATCGTGATTGCAATCAGCGGTCCCATAACAGCCCCGAGTACGCCCGTCGCCAGCAGAAACAAAAGGATCATGAAGCCGTAAGGCTCGATCTTCGAAAAATTATAGGCCAGGCGGGGCGGCAGCAGGCTTACCGCAACCCGGCCTCCATCGAGCGGTGGCAGAGGCAAGAGATTCAGCACCATCAGCACGACGTTGATTTTGATTCCTGCCTCACCCATCAATATCAGGGGTTCGGCCAGTCCGTCCTGTGGCAACCCGAGAGCAAACTTGATGACGAATCCCCAAAGTATTGCCATGAAGAGATTGGCGCCCGGCCCGGCGAGTGCCACCCACATCATGTCCTGCTTGGGATTGCGCAACGCGGAGAAGTTGACTGGCACCGGCTTGGCCCAGCCGAACAGGATTCCCCCGAGCAGCATCGTCACGATCGGCAGAACGATGGTCCCCAGCGGGTCGATATGGCGTATGGGATTAAGGCTGACGCGCCCCTGCGTATAGGCGGTGAGATCGCCGAAATGCTTGGCCACATAACCGTGTGCAGCTTCATGCAGCGTGATGGCAAAAATGACCGGAAGCGCATAAATGGCTATGCTCTGGATAATGCTATCCATTCGGCATTCCAAAGGGTGCGAGGCTACCTTTGCCTTGCCGGACTACCACAGGCGTATCCCCGGTCAGATCAACCACCGTGCTCATCTCCAGGCCGCAGGCGCCGCTATCCAGTATCAGCTCCACCTGATGCTCGAGACGTGCACGGATTTCCAGAGGATCGTTAAGTGGAAGCGCCTCCCCCGGCAGTATCAGGGTAGAGCTCAGCAGGGGTTCATTCAGTTCCGCCAGCAGTGCCTGGACGACAGCCTGGTCCGGAATTCTCATACCGATCGTATTGCGCCTGGGATGCAGCAGGCGCCGCGGCACCTCCCGGGTAGCCTGAAAGATAAATGTGTAGCAACCCGGGGTGCAGGCCCTGAGCAACCGGTATTCGGTGTTATCGAATTTGGCGTAGCGCGAGATTTCCGTAAAGTCCCGGCACATGAGGGTGAAATGGTGATCCTCATCCACTCCGCGCAGTGCGCGAATACGGCTCATGACGTTCTTGTCGCCCAGCTGCCCCCCCAGCGCGTAACAGGAATCAGTCGGACATACGATCACGCCCCCCGCCCGCACGATGGCCGCAGTCTGCCGTATCAGCCGCGGCTGGGGATTATCGGGGTGAATGGAAAAGAATTGGGCCACGTAGCAACAGAAATTTGAATTTTTGGAATGCCGCTCTCATAAAAAGTGGACGCGATTTTCGCCTTACATCAGCCCGGACCAGTCATGCCAGACAGGGGCACAGTTGGCAGGTAAAGGAGGCATTCCACCGAGGTCGAAATAACTCTCGCCCGGCCCATGAAAATCGGACCCGCGCGAGGCCAGTAATCCCAGGCGTCGGCTATGGTTGGCGAAAAGCAGGGATTGTTCGAATGTATGGCTACCGGTGACCACTTCTATAGCTTCCCCGCCCAGGGTCTGAAACTCCAGCAGCAGTTCTTCCAGTGCATCCTTGCCTAATTTATAACGTCCCGGATGGGCGATCACAGCTCTGCCGCCACTGCTGCGGATCCAGTTTACTGCCTCACTCAGCGAGACCCATTGATGGGGAGCATAGCCTGGTTTACCTTTTACAAGATATTTCTTGAATACCGTTCGCACATCCTTCGCATAACCCTGCTCAACCAGAAAACGCGCAAAGTGCATGCGGCCGATCAGTCCATTGCCCGCATTCCTGCGGGCACCCTCGAAACTGCCGTGAATACCGAATTTGTCTAGTTGGGCTGCAATATTGCGTGCGCGCATCGTCCTGCCCTGGCGGATGGTACTCAGGCCTTCGACCAGTTGGGGGTCAGCGGGATCGATTCCCAGCCCCACGATATGCACAGTCTGTCCACGCCAACTGACGGAGATTTCCACGCCATCGATAAACAGAACGCCGTTTTTATCCGCAGCCTTGCGCGCCTCCTCCAGGCCGCCGATATCATCGTGATCGGTCAGCGCCAGCACCTCCACCCCGCGCGCAGCCGCATGCTCCACCAACTGGGTAGGAGTCAGTAAACCATCGGAAACCGTGGAATGGCAGTGCAGATCGATATTGAGCATGAAGAGGCGGTTCGCACGAAGCGAGAGAATGCATCATAGCAAATAAGGCGCGGTATGAAAAATTTACCTGGAAAAGAAGCCAAATTCATAACCTCGACTGATACAACCGGCCATGCTGCAGCCAGGTTCACGGCGCCCTAACCCGGAAGAGTATTTTCGGGTAAAGTATGGAAAAGACTTCTTCCTCATTCAAGCCAAAAAAGTGAATTTCCTGCCGATTTTTCTCGATATCCATGATCGCAACTGTGTGGTGGCAGGCGGAGGAGAAGTCGCCGCGCGCAAGGTCGCAATGCTGCTACGCGCAGGAGCGCACGTTACCGTAGTCGCTCCGCGGCTTTGTTCCGAACTGCTGGAACAACTGAATGAACAATCACGGGAAGGAAAGCTGGCTTACCGTGCCGAAACTTTCCAGGACGAGCATCTGGCAGACGCTGTTCTCGTCATCGCGGCCACGGATGATTTCGCCGTCAATCAAAGAATCTCGGAAGCAGCCAAGCGGCTGCGCATTCCTGTCAATGTCGTCGATAATCCTGGCCTATGCTCCTTCATCATGCCGTCGATCGTGGATCGGACGCCGGTTGTTGTCGCGGTTTCGAGCGGGGGTGCATCCCCTGTTCTGACAAGGCTGCTGCGAGCGCGTCTGGAAACCATGATCCCTATGGCTTACGGACGCCTGGCTGCATACGCTGGCGAGTTCCGCGACAGGGTAAAACATCGTTTTTCGCAGCCGGCCCAGCGCCGCCGGTTCTGGGAGCGGGTATTGCAGGGACCGTTTGCGGAAATGGTGTTCGCAGGCAAGGATCAGGCAGCAAAGGCCTGGCTCGAGCGTGAGCTCGAAAATGAAACCGAAGAACCGGTCAAGGGAGAGGTGTATCTGGTAGGGGCCGGGCCCGGCGACCCTGAACTGCTGACTTTTAGGGCCATGCGACTCATGCAGCAGGCAGACGTGGTCGTGTACGATAGGCTCGTGTCACCGGAAATCCTGGATATGCTGCGGCGCGATACTCCCCGGATTTATGCCGGCAAGGAACGTAACCGCCACACGATGCCGCAGGAGTCGATCAATGATTTGCTGGTGCGCCTGGCTAAGGAAGGCAAGCGCGTGTTGCGCCTGAAAGGTGGAGACCCGTTTATTTTTGGTCGCGGTGGCGAGGAAATCGAAACGCTTGCGGGACACGGAATTCCCTTCGAAGTGGTGCCCGGCATTACTGCTGCTAATGGGGCTGCATCCTATGCAGGCATTCCGCTCACACATCGGGATTACGCCCAGTCCTGTATATTCGTTACCGGACACCTGAAGGATGGCAGTGTGGATCTGGACTGGCCAATGCTGGCGCGACCGAAGCAGACCATCGTGGTTTACATGGGATTGCTTGGATTGACCGTGCTATGCAAACAACTGATCGCACACGGTCTGCCCAATAACACTCCCGCTGCAATCGTGCAGCAGGGCACCACCCGCAAGCAGCGGGTGCTTGCCGCTACCCTCGAAACGCTTCCCGAGTTGACCGCTGCCGCCCATCTCGTTCCCCCCACTCTCGTTATCGTGGGGGAGGTTGTGAATCTGCACCGAAAACTCGCCTGGTTCCAGCCGGAGGGGAATCTACCCGGCGCAGAGTGAAGTTATTACGGGCGGGTATTCTGCAAGAAGCATTCAATATCAGACTGGACTTTACCCAGGGTCGACCCCGGGCAGAGGCGGACTCCTGAGCTGCATACCGTAAGCCGGGCTCCACCTGATAAGGGTAACGGTGTTTGGCGGCCAGCCAATGCTACTATTCGGGCCCGGGTTTATTTATTCGGCTGGGGCGTGATGCGCAGATAGGGACGTGGAGCGGTATAGCCTTTCGGAAACTTCTGCTTGATCACTGCCTCATCCTGGATAGTCAGCGGGATAATCACATCACCGCCGTCATTCCAGTTGGCCGGGGTGGCGACCGTATAGTTATCGGTCAATTGCAGCGCATCGATCACCCGCAGCACCTCATCGAAATTGCGTCCGGTGCTCATGGGGTAGGTGAGGATAAGCCGCACTTTCTTCTTCGGGTCGATCACAAAAAGCGAGCGCACTGTCATGGTTTCCGACTGATTCGGGTGAATCATGTCATATAGTGCCGCGACCTTTCTGTCTTCGTCCGCAATAATGGGAAAAGCGACGGTACAACCTTGCGTTTCCTCGATATCCTTGATCCATCCGGTATGTTTTGCCGCAGGATCCACCGACAACCCGATCGCCTTCACATTACGTTTGTCGAATTCAGACTTGAGCTTGGCTGTCATTCCCAGCTCGGTTGTGCACACTGGCGTGTAATCCGCGGGATGAGAAAACAATACTGCCCAGGAATCATCTATCCATTCGTGAAATTTGATCCTGCCAATGGAGGATTCCTGTTCGAAATCGGGGGCGGTATCGCCTAAGCGTAAGGTCATGGCATTCTCCGTGAGTTAAAACATCGATGGGAATTTCGTAGGAAACCGGTTCAATATAGCCTGCCTGCTGCAATCGCTCAACAACTATTGTTTGCTGTCCATTATTGCCTTGAGACGGATTGTTGCCCGTGAAAGAAGGCATCAGAACTCCTGCCAGGAATCATCCTCCTTTCTGGCAACGATGGGAAAACCCCAAGAATATGGAGGTTCGTATTTCTGCAAAATCTCATAATAGATCCGTACTGATTCCGCCAGTACAACTGCTTGACCTCCGCGCGCAAAACCATGCCTGAGAGTACGGAAGTGTTCGCTTTGGCTCAGCAACGGCAGCGTTTTTTTCAGGTCGACCCAAGCATCAGGGCTCAACCCCATCTTTTGCGCCAGTATCCGGGCATCTTCCAGGTGACTCGGCCCCTGATTATAGGCAGCCAGTGCCATCCAGGTGCGATCCGGCTCCTTGATGCGTGTGGGCAGTTTATCCTTGAGTAATGCGAAGTAGCGCGCTCCCGCAAGTATGCTTTGCCGTGCATCCAGTCTATCCGTCACTTTCATCCGGTCTGCCGTGATTTCCGTCAACATCATGATGCCGCGCACGTTGGAGGGAGAAGTCGCCAGGGCGTCCCAGTGCGATTCCTGATAGGCGAGTGCCGCAATCAATCTCCAGTCGATCCCGCTCAACTCTTCGGCTTCATAAAAATGTTCGCGCAATTCAGGCAAAATGGTGCGGCGTTTCGCAAGAATGCCGTTTACATCCGTATGATGAAGACGTTCTATGTGTCCGTAGTATCGGTCGAGCAGGCGCGTCAACGTCCCATCCTGCTGGATGCGCGTGAAGAATTTTTGTGTCGCCTCCAGTAACGCCTGTTCGGCAAAGGGTGAAAATGCCCATGCTCGTCCTACCGAATCGCCCAAATTGAATGCTGCATTCAGATTAGGATAAAAATTCTTCGCGAGATTGATCTGGGTTGAATCCGCTACCACATAATCGACCTTGCCTTCCGCCAGTCTCGCCAGCAGTTCGTCGGGCGTGAGGTCCATCTCTTTCCATTTCAGCTCGGGCACCTCGTGCTTTGCCTTGTTCAGCTGTTCAGCATGGGTTACGCCTTTCGCAATGCGAATGGTTCTTCCACCGAGCTGATGAAGGTTTTTCGGCTTGTTGTAGTCCGTGTTATAGGCGAGCTGGGGTTGTACGAGCTGGTAAATCGGACCGAACGCGACATGCCGCGAGTGCTTTGCGCTGATATTCATGCCGGCGGCAAAGTGTCCTTTATGCTTTTCAAGGAGAGACCATGCCTTATCCAGTCTGGGCACTGTCTTGAATCTCACTTTCATTCCCAGCTCTTTCGCAAACTCAGTGGCGAGGTCGTAATCCAGCCCGGCATAACTGCCTTCTGCATTCTCGTAATACGTATCCGGGCTATTGACGGTGATCACCACCAGCTCATCCGTTTTGTCGAACGGCAATACCGATCTTTCAAACGAATCACAGGAAGCGAGCAGAGCGCCGCAACCGAAAATAGCAATTAAAAAACGAGAAAGAGATCGCATTGAGAAGAGATAACTAGAATCGGGAAACATTCTGCCATCGAGTCTTGTCCAAGCGCGAGAAAAACATAGGATAAGCTGATAAAATAGTTCATCAACGGAGAGGTACCGAAGTGGCCATAACGGCGCTGACTCGAAATCAGATGGTCAGGGTAACCTGGCACGTGGGTTCGAATCCCACCCTCTCCGCCAACCTTCCTAAGTTACTGTTAATTCAATAACTTTCTGATTGTCTGTAGGTTTTTATGTTTTGCTACATAAAAGTGCTACAAAGCACTCCCGCAGATCAATGTCCAGAAAAATCCCTTACCTGCAAAGACGCGGAGATACGTTCTCGTTCCGCATTGCCATCCCTGACGAGCTTCAGGAAGTGATTGGCAAGCGAGAGTTTACCAAAACTCTTGAAACAGGGGATAAAAGTGTTGCTATTCCAGGGATATTCATGCTTGCGGTTGAGCTATGGCAACCGTTTGGCAGTTGAAACCAGCCGTTCAAAAACAAAAGCGAGATAAAAGCGGGTGAGAGCTTCTGCGCTATAGTCTTGGCTTATCGATGTTTGCCGGCAGACTTGCTTTTCTCTGCACCGTGTTTCGATGCGTCGAAAAAGTCCTGTGACGGAACTTCGAAAGGGAGTTTAGTCTATCGATCGTTCGCGGTGCTGCTCGCCCGCGGTTCCGGTCCAGGAGGTGTGAGTGGCATGAGGCGACGCGCTGCGATCAGCGCGCTGCTGGGCGGGGCCGTTGATGCGGCGAAGGTTGTATGCCGTATTGATCAAACCCACGTGGGAAAACGCTTGGGGGAAGTTTCCCAGTTGCCGCCGGTGGCGGGGGTGGTATTCCTCGGCAAGAAGCCCGAGGTCGTTGCGTAGAGACAGGAGGCGCTCGAAAAGAACTGCCGCATCGTGACCGCGGTCGATCATTGTATAGGCATCAGCAAGCCAGAAGCTGCAAACGAGAAAAGTTCCTTCCTCGCCGGCGAGCCCGTCTTTGGTTTCGCCAACGCGGTAACGCAGCACAAGTCCATCTTCCATCAGGTCGCGTTCAATGGCTTCTACCGTTCCCCGAAAGCGGGGATCGTCCGGTGGGAGAAATCCTACCTCGGCCATCAGCAGCAGGGAGGCATCCAGTCCCACGCCGTCGTAATGCTGCACGAATGTGTTCCGTTCCTTATCATAGCCGCGCGCCAGCACTTCCCGATGAATTTCATCGCGGAGCGTGCGCCATTTCCCGACAGGACCAGGGAAGCCGAATTGCTCCACAGCTTTTATGGCCCGATCAAACGCGACCCAAGCCATCATTTTCGAATAGACGAAGTGCTTGGGGCTACCGCGCACCTCCCAGATGCCTTGGTCTGGCCCACGCCACAGACTCTCCAGTCGGGAAAGAATCGCTTGCTGAAACCGCCAGGCTTCCTGATGCGGCCCGAGTTGCGACTTGCGGGCGGTATAAAGTGTGTCCATCAGTTCGCCAAACACGTCTACCTGAATCTGCTCATGCGCACCGTTGCCGATGCGCACGGGGAGGCTGTTCTCGTAACCCGGCAGCCAAGGCAGTTCGATTTCAGTCAGGCGGCGTTCACCCTCGATCCCATACATGATTTGCATCTGATCAGGGGCGCCCGCAGCCGCTCGAAGCATCCATTCCCTGAATGCCCCGGCCTCGTCGAAGCATCCTGCATTCATGAATGCATATAACGTGAGTGTGGCGTCGCGGATCCAGCAGTAGCGGTAATCCCAGTTTCGGACTCCGCCGAGCTCTTCGGGGAGGGAGGTCGTAAGCGCCGCGACGATGCCCCCGCTTGGTTGGTAGGAGAGTGCCTTGAGCGTAATGAGCGAACGCTCGACTGCATCGTTCCATCCGGGTTCCTCCAGTTCCGAGAGCTGGCAGATACGGGTCCATTCCCGCCACCAGGCAAGTGTGTGCTCGAGCCTCTTCCTGCCGTCGTCAATGAAGTGAGGCTCTCGATGTAGGGGATGATAGGCGAGCGTGAAGGGGATAACGTCGCCTTCTCCCACCTCGAACTCGGCAACGGTGCGCATGTCCTCGCCGCGCAGGGTGACAGGAGTTGCCAGTTCCACCGCATCCGGGCCGGCAACGGCGTGGATGCCGTAGTCGCGGCGGCGTACCCAGGGAATGGTCTTGCCGTAGCCGAAGCGCAGGGCCAACTCCATCCGCATCCGCACCTTGCCCGACACCCCCTGTACAAGGCGAACGACATCGACTCTCTCGGGGTCATTTGAAAGCGGCATGAAATCCACGAGCGTCACGATGCCACCCTCTGTCTCGAAGGTGGTTTCGAGGACCGGTGCATGGGGCAGATAACGCCGACTAGAGCGGTTACTCTCGCCAGCCGGGGAAATCTGCCAATAACCATGCTTGGATGCCCCCAGCAGTGCGGCGAAGCATGCATCGGAATCGAACCGTGGAAGGCAAAGCCAATCCATCGAGCCATCACGGGCGACGAGCGCTCCGCTCAGCATGTTACCGATGAATCCGTATTCTTCGATAGGTTTGCTCATCCCGCGCGACGGAACGCGGGATAGGTCGACATTGCGCCATCGGCGAACATTATTCCGGCGTTGTTCACCAGAATATGGAGAGTGCCGAAGCGTGCCACCGTTTCCGTGAACATAGCCGCGAGCTGAGTTTCGTTACTCACATCGGCGGCATAGGCAAAAGCGTCCACGCCGACGGCTTCTATTTCTCGGCACACCTCGGCTGCCTCGTCGCTGGCCTCAGGAAGGGGATTGACTACCACCTTCACGCCCACGCGCCCCAAGGCAAGGGCGCAAGCGCGGCCTATGCCTGAAGACACTCCGGTCAGCACGGCAATCTGCCCGGAAAGACCGAACGTATCCTTGCTGATCGCGCGCCGTTTTGTGTTCATTGGATTCTTTTCCCTGATCCTCAATAGCTACCCTGCTGATCGAAGAATTGAACGGGTACAAAACGTCTGCCTTGACATGCTTCCGTCGCTTCCCGCTTGAGACGGGTCGACAGGTTGAAGCGCCGGGAGCACCTCATGAACCCCCGAACAACTTATCCCGGACTCTCGAAGCAGCTTCGATTCCTAAAGCTTTCCAGGCGTCCCAGACGACGATTACAGACAGAGGTCCTGTGAATCTTGTAATTCGCGGAGCATTGATTTCAACGTAGCACGCCTTCACAAGCGCGTCAAACTGGAACCCAGGCAGAAAAAAGAAATTGAGCTGGGTTTGTTTCTTTGAAGGGGAGTGGGTTCACTCAGCAAAACTCGGTGATTCGACCCGTGCATCTTCTTTCGGGTTGATTTCATGGCAAATCCGGACAACATAGGTATGATATATCCAGCCGCAATTCCCGTTTCCTGTTTACGGACCAACAGTCACCGAAACAGGCGTAACGCGCGTTGCGGAGGAAACCCGCGCGTACATGAAATACTCCGTTTTTTAGCAATTCTCCTTTACTCAGGAAAACAAATGACAAACCAGCTTACCCCGGAGAATATTCTTAAAACCGGCATGGCTTTCTGGCCGGCAAAGACTCTGCTTTCTGCGGTCGAGTTGGGTGTGTTCACTCGATTGGCGCAAGGTTCACTGAGTTTGGATGCCCTTGCCGAACAGGCAGGGCTGCACCCACGCGGTGCGCGCGATTTCCTGGATGCCCTTGTAGCGTTGGGCTTTCTGGACCGTGAAGGTGACCGCTACAGCAATACGTCCGAAACCGATCTGTTTCTCGACCGCAACAAGCCATCATACATTGGCGGCATTCTGGAGATGGCGAATCGGCGGCTCTATCCGATCTGGAGCGATCTTACCCAGGCGCTCCTGACTGGCAAACCGCAGAACGAAATCAGAACGGGTGAGGCCGATCTCTTCGAGAAGCTTTATGCCGATCCTGCCGGATTGAAAGAATTTCTTGCCGCCATGACTGGAGTGAGCCGCGCGGCGAACATGACCATTGCGCGCGCTTTTCCATGGCACGGCTATCATACGTTCGTTGATGTCGGCACGGCACAGGGGGACCTCGCTGTGCAGATCGCCCTTGCCAATTCTCATTTGCGCGGGATGGGTTACGACCGCCCGGAGGTAGGTCCGATTTTCGAGCAGTACGCTCAAACTGCGAACGTGGCTGATCGCGTTTCTTTCGTGCCTGGCAATTTCTTCGAGGAAGATCTGCCTCAGGCAGATGTGGTGCTGATGGGCCATATCCTGCATGACTGGGACCTCTCTACGAAAAAAATGCTCACTCGCAAGGCGTTCGATGCGCTCCCGGCAGGGGGCGCCTTCGTTGTGTATGAGTCTCTCATAGACGATGACCGGTCACAGAATGCATTCGGCCTGATGATGAGTCTGAACATGCTGATAGAAACGCCGGGAGGCTTCGATTTCACCGGCGCGGATTGCATGGCATGGATGAAAGAGGCGGGGTTTTCCAATACTCGCGTGGAACCTCTTGTGGGCACTGATTCCATGGTGATTGGCATCAAATAAAATCCTTTTCTCATTCCGCCAGGCTCGCCCTCTCCTGTATCATCAGCCTCCCTCATATTCGGAAGATCATGAAAATCCGGGTTCTTACACTGCTGGCCGTTCCGTTACTGCATGCCTGTGCAGGCACGCCTGAATACACGCAAAGTTCGATGAAATTGAGGGATGGAACTACCCATTATTTCATTAAAACCCGCATGGGACCTTGTGCCAACAGCCGGGATTGGGCAACTCGAACGTTGACGAAGGGCGCCAATGAAATTTGCAAGAATGGTTATGTGCTCATTGACCAGCAAACACCCATCATCCTCGATCCCATGCGCGCCCTGGATAAGGATGGGGAGCTTTTGTGGCAAATCAGATGCAACGATACGGAAAAGTCTCAATCCTGACTACTCGGGATTCTCGTCGTCGCCCGTCCAGGCTTTCGTGGGCACAAGCTTCCCGTGGTTCGCGCGCAGCCCGCGTAAGAACTCCTCTACAAAGGGGATAATCTCGAACAGCAGCGCAACCGTCATGATGGAAATTATGTAAATTACCGGCAGCTGCTCTTCCTTCCAGGAGAGGTCGAACCGCGGCGTTTCGGGTCCGAACCCGAAAAGCGCCTGGAATTGCCCCCAGTGACGGGAGATCAAGAGCAGGATTGCCATGAGTGGAATCATCTCCTGGAAGCTGTGCACGTGCTGCTCGATGGGTGAGACCCTGCGTACCTTTACCGCATAGCTCACATCCCAAAGCGCGGTGATCTCATGGAGGAAAAAGGCGGCAATCATGAAGGCGATAATCCCGGCGTTTACCTGAAGGAAAATGGCGGCAAGCAAGGGCAGGCCCATCTCGGCGAGCATGATGAGATGGAAGACAGACTCCTTTGCCCCGCTGGTCGTTTCGATATGAGACACACGATGGCACAGCCAATCCGCGAATCCGGCCGCCAGCCAAAGTGGCAGAATAAAGTACATCAGGATGAGAACAACAGGATCGTTCAGCATGTACCCTCCCCAGGAACTACTTGCCCTTATTCTCCGCTGCTTGCTGGAGCGGCCTTACGTAGTTTTTCATAAAAATGCGTTTTTGACTGTCAGGGAAAAGGACTGTCACCATGTCGTAGCGGATGTTCACGACCTTGCCTTTGCCCACTTTCTCGACCTCAACCTCCGCCCCCACAATCAACTCCTTCTCGGTGGGGGATGGATCGGTATCAGGAGTCGTTTGCCCCGTTTTATCCTGTCTTTGGACAGGGCGCGCTGAAAGCTCGTTTTCGGGCGGATTGATGCAGTTATCGCAGTGGCCGCAATGGTTCCACTCGACTTTCTCGTCAAAGTACTCCAGCAGCACCTTCCAGCGGCAAAAACCGCTCTGGGCATAAAATACCATGCGCTCCAGAGCCTCCCGCTCATGCTCCGCTTTCCTGTGCGCATTTTCCGCGAGTCTGAGCAGGTCTTCCGCTTTCACATCCTTTTTGTGCAGGCGATAGCCCAGCGTCTTGTCCCGCTTGAGGATGCGGTGTTCTTCCAACAGTCTAAGCATCACCTGCAACCTGCGAACCGAAAATTTGCCGATTTTCTCTTGCAGTTGATCGATTCTGATTGCCGGCGAACCGGGTGATAAGTCTTGCACTGCTTTGTACACTTCGCGCAAGTCCTCCTGGTCGGGATGATGCCGCGCCAGAAAAAATTGCTGAATGCGCTTATCCTGCGCGTCGTAAAGCAGCGTGCATTCGGCCGTTTTGCCGTCCCGGCCGGCACGGCCCGACTCCTGGTAGTATGCTTCGAGTGTGCCGGGCATCTGGAAGTGCACCACGAAGCGGATATCAGGTTTGTCGATTCCCATGCCAAAAGCATTCGTCGCCACCATGATCCTGCTTTTGCCTTCCATGAAGGTTTCCTGGTTTTCTGTGCGCGTTTTGCGCGGCAGGCGTCCGTGGTAGAGCGCGATGTCGGCAATCGTTCCGGCGAGTGCTGCAGCGAGCTCTTCCACTGCTTTCACCGTGGCTGTATAAATGATTCCGCTTCCCTGGCTTTTCTGAATCAAATCTTGCAGCTTCTCCAGCTTTTCTTCCGGATTCGTAACCTGTAAGACAGAATAATTCAGGTTGGGCCGGTAGATGCCGGTGTTGACCACATGCATGGAACTACGCCCGAGTTGTTGCGCAATATCCTCGATGACTTCAGGTGTAGCAGTGGCTGTCAGCGCGAGTACCGTTGGCTTTCCCAGTGCCTTGATCGCGTCTCCCAGTCCCAGGTAAGCCGGACGGAAGTCGTGCCCCCATTGGGAAATACAGTGGGCCTCATCAATGACGAACAGATTTATCGGGATGGCCTGCAGCTCGGCGATGAAATCCGGATGGGACACCCGTTCAGGCGTCACAAATACGACATCGCTATCTGCATTGCGAATATTCTCCAGCGCCTCCGACTCCTGCTCCGCATTCAGCATGCTGTTGACTTGCGCCGCGTCAACTCCGATCTCTTCGAGCTTCTCGGCCTGGTCTTTCATCAGCGAAATCAGAGGGGAAACGACAATCGCCGTGCCCGGCAGATTGAGTGCAGGCAACTGGTAACACAGGGACTTACCGCCCCCGGTGGGCATTACGGCAAGCGTGTCCCGCCCGTTCAAGACACTTTCGATGACCTCTCTCTGGCCGGGACGCAGGTGTGCCAGGCCAAATATCTGATGCAGGCTTTCCTCCAGATCATCCTGCTCCGGTTCCTCCCTATCAGCATCAGGACTCTCCATATCGTAAGTTTTGGTTGTCATCGCTCTGTTCGCATTTTCTTCCGGTTGAACTCGGTTGCTGCGCTTTATGCATTTCATGTATCTGGCAGTAAAGCCGTATCGCTTGATGATGAAGAAAAATGGTGAGTGGTTCCGTGCGGCGCCTAATATATAATCTCAACCATGGGCTTTTAATATGTATGCCTGCTTTACTTATTTACTGGACGCTGGCAGACAATTGTTTGATCCCCGGCTCCTTCCAGCTCTATTCAGGTTTATCGCGAGCCAAAATCCAAATCCAGCATCGCGGGGACGCTCGATATGAAACGCTACACCATTGAACAATTCATGGCGACGACCTCCATAATGGGGGCGTCGTTCAGCGCGGATGAGGAGCGCATCCTGTTCAGCAGTAATGAATCGGGTATTTTCAATGCCTACACGCTGCCAGTGACAGGTGGTACGGCAGAGGCGTTGACCTGCTCCGCCAGCGATACCACGTTTTCGGTCAGCTTCTTTCCGCATGATGATCGGGTACTGATTACCCGGGATTATCATGGCGATGAAAATTATCATTTGTTCCTGCTCGCCCCCGACGGCGAGGAGGAAGATCTGACACCGGGAGAAAAGCTCAAGGCGCAATTCATGGGCTGGAGCCCCGATGGACAGGCTTTTTACGTCGCTACCAATGAGCTTGATGCCAGATTCTTCGATGTATACCGTTATGACGCCGAGACTTTTGCGCGAACCTTGCTGTACCGGAATCACCAGGGGTTCGATCTTGGGCCCATCAGTCGCGATGAGCGCTGGATTGCACTGAACCGCTCGCATACCGCATCGGACAGTGACATTTACCTGTTCGATGTCGAAAAACGGGAAGTAAGGCACCTCACGCCGCATGAGGGCTCCATCAGTTTCCATGCTGAGACCTTCGATTCCACTTCGCGCAAGCTCTTCTTTCTTACCACGGAGGGAAGCGAATTCAAGCATTTGTGCACCTATGATCTCACTTCAGGGGTCGTCTGCGACCACGAGAGTGCCGAGTGGGACGTGATGTACACCTATTTCTCATACGATGGCCGATTCCGCGTAACTGGCATCAACGCAGATGGAAGCATTGTCGTTCGTGTTGTCGAAATTGAAGATGGAGAGAGGGAGAAACCTGTAAAACTGCCAGCACTACCCCAGGGAGAAATCCGGGGTGTGGTCTTTTCGCAAAACAGCACGCGCATGGCCTTCTACGTAAATGGCGACCGCTCTCCCGATAATCTGTTCGTGCACGATTTCAGCACCGGGCAGTTTCGTCAACTCACGCAAAGCCTGAACAAGGAGATCGATCCATCAGATCTGGTGGAGGCGGAAGTGGTGCGGTTCCGATCCTTCGATGGAATGATGATTCCCTCCATCTATTACAAGCCGCATGAAGCATCAGGCACCAACAAGGTGCCTGCCATCGTGTACGTTCATGGAGGACCCGGCGGGCAGACCATGCGGGGTTATAACGCCCAGATTCAGTACCTCGTGAATCATGGATATGCCGTGCTGGGCATCAATAACCGGGGAAGCTCCGGCTATGGTAAAACCTTCTTTACCGCGGCCAACCGCAAGCACGGACGAGAGCCCTTGTGGGATTGTGTGGAAGCGAAGACCTTTCTGGCCAGTCTCGGTTACATCGACCATGAGCGCATCGGCATCATGGGCGCGAGTTATGGCGGTTACATGACACTTGCAGCCCTCGCGTTCCGGCCTGAAGCTTTCAAGGTAGGGGTGGACATTTTCGGCGTCAGCAACTGGCTGCGTACCCTGGAGAGCATTCCTGTTTACTGGGAGTCCGTCCGCAAAGCCATTTATGATGAAATTGGCGATCCCGTGGCGGACATCGATTTTCTTGTTGCGACTTCCCCCCTGTTCCATGCCAGGGAAATACGAAAGCCTTTATTGGTCATCCAGGGAGTCAATGACCCTCGTGTGGTCAAGGCCGAGAGCGATGAAATGGTGGAGGCGGTCAGGAAGCATGGCATTCCGGTGGAGTACATTGTTTTCCCTGATGAAGGCCATAGTTTTACCAAGAAAAAAAACCAGATCGAGGCGAATCGGCGAATACTGGAGTTTCTGGACAAGTATCTGAAAGGTGATGTGAACAAGACTGCAAGCCAAGTGGAAAAATAGGACAACGTCCTTCCCCCCACCTTCCGATATCACCGGTGTAGGGCAGGCTTGCCCCGCCCCTTGCTTCCACGTAATGTAGTACATGAGAGAGCGAATAGCTTCGCCAGGCGATCTTCATCGCCGTAGCGGCGCAGCCTCCTCTCCAAAAAACTCGCGTATCAGGAAATCCTCGAGGCCCTTGCTGTCTTCCGGCCGGGCGGAGAGGACGACCACACGGTCGAGGCGGTAAGATTCCCAGTTGAAATCCCCTTTGTGGTATTGCCGGATCAGGTCGATCATTTTTCGAACGACGGCCCGTTGGATATCGCCACCCGGTCCGGCATCGACTTCCACCAACTCCCGGCGGGGAACGCTGCTATCCTTCTTCCAGGCACGGAACAGAAACTGTGCCGTGCGCGGTCCCATCCTGATGATCTGGAATATCCCGCTTGCGCCAGGCTCCTTGAGGTTGCGCATCACGTTGGCCATGCGCAGTTCTTCTTCAGAAGGCTCGCGCTCGACCGCCTCCGGTTCAGCAGGTTCATCCTCGAAAATTCCGCCTGCGCGGCGCCGCTCCCGTGTCTCATTCATATACGCCAGCAGGTCTTTAGGGCGTTCAGCCTCTGGAGAAGGCTGTGGAACAGTTTTCTGAACCGGCGGGCGTTCCTTGCTGCCCTCACGGTTTTCCATTGCTTTTTCCTGTTTGGGTTTCGGCTGCTTGGTTCCTCCTTCTCCCAGCCGCGATTGAGGCCGAGGCTTAGGGGGAGGTTTGGGTGCAGGGGGTGCCTTCGGACTGGGTGGCGCAGCCGGTGCCACCTTCTGTTCCGGTGTTTCTTCAGCCAATTCCACGAAGCTGGCCTGGATTGCGGGTGGCCCCTTGACCTCCACCTCGGGCGCGGTGAGAAAGAACCCGAACGCCCAGATGATGAGCATCCAGAGGACGGATGCCAGCGGCAGGGGCCACCAGATGCGGATTTCCCTCGATCCGGACTTGAGCATGTGTTCGGGATTACTCGTGTTTGACGGCGATCAGAAAGTGCTGCGCGCCCGCACTACGAGCACGCAGCATCGCCTGCACGACAATCCCTTGCGGTGCGTCGCTGTCTGCCGATACCACCACTTTCTGTTCGGAAGCGCGCAGCAGTGGTTTGAGAGTGTCTCCCAGCGTCTCCAGGGTCACGGGCGTGCGGTTGACAAAGATTTTGCTGTCGCTCGTCAAGGTCAGGGTAACCGGTGTTTTGGCGCTGAGTTTCTCGGCCTCGCCTTGCGGCAGATTCACCTGCAGGGAATCGAGATTCTGCATCGATAATGACGATAGCATGAATGTGGCAAGCAGGAAAAACATCACGTCGATCATCGGGATGATTTCGATGCGCCCCCTGCGGTATTCCCTGGGTTTACGCCGCTTCATGACCGCTCTCCTCCTGATCCAGGCGAATATGATCGATGAGGCGCGTGCCCAGTCGTTCCATCTCATCCATCGTTTGGGATTGAAGGCGGGAGAAGTAATTGAAGCCGAAGAGCGCAATCAGCGCAATCAGGAGGCCAACGACGGTGGCGATAAGCGCTTCGGCTACTCCTCCGGTCACGGCCGTCGGGTTAACCACCCCTTCGCCGCCAATGACCTGGAAAGCGCGCATCATGCCGATAACGGTCCCGACAAGCCCGAGCAGGGGCGCCGCGGTGACGATTGTTTCCAATACCCACAACCGGCGTCCCAGCGATGTCTCGATTAACTGGGCTTCGTCTGCCGCGCGCGATTCCGTCCACCAGGACGGATGGTGCCTGTTACTGATCACAACCTCGAAGAAGCGCTTGTAGTAGTGGCGATCATCCAATCCGGAGAGTATTTTTTCCAGATCGGCCCATGCAAAGCCGTAAGTCTCAACCAGATTCAGCAGGTCGTGAGACAGGCGGGCAAACTTCCAATAGATGAACGCTTTTTCAAGCATGATCGCCAATGCGATCACCGCCAGCAATGACAGCGGCAAAACGGTAAAGCCGCCGAGTTTCAGCGCGGTCCAGGTTGCATTCAGTTCCTGCATGTTTATCTCCGAGCGGGGACGACAAGTCCCATGTTGATTAAATTATCGACAACTGTTTCTCCAGGCCTTGCAATTTCCTGCAGCTGGGGAGACGCGCTCCATCCACCAGGTACATGTTTATGATGCGGTGAGCGCGGTGGGGCAGGGTTCAAAAAGATGCGCTTCCCTTTTTCACGAATAGGGGAAATTTACAGATCAGGGCTGTTTACCCTCCTGTCCTTTTCAGTCTGCGGAAAGTTTCGATCAAACACTGAAGCCTAATTTTCATCCTGCCACCTGTAAAATCTTACAGCTATTCACCCGGCCCGTTTTAGGGTTTCATAGCTCTGTTTTTTCCAAGTTTTTTCCGAGTCGAATCGTTCTTGCAAAAGAGCATCAGGTTTTTCCGTAATGATATCCCTAAACCAAAACTACACAGGGAGTGTTGCGTGCGCTTCTGAGAACGCTCGCGATATGACCCGTCTTACCACTGTGGAGAATGTTCGTACCCCGATTGCAGAAATTCTCGATCAGAGTCTGAACGAAATTTATCTGCTGAATGCTCAGACACTGCATTTCGAGTACGCCAGCCGGGGAGCCCGGCGCAATCTTGGCTACAGCATGGATTCGCTGCAAAAGATGACGCTGCTGGAAGTCGAACGCGAGTTCGACGAGACATCGTTCCGGGCTTTGATTGATCCACTCATGAAGGGTGGGAAAGAAATCCTGGTGTTCGAGGCGACCCATCTGCGCGCGGACGGTACGCATTATCCGGTCGAGGTTCACCTGGAGCTGTCCACCCGCCCCGAGCAAGTGCAATTTCTTGTAATGGCGTTCGATCTCACCGCCCGCCGCCGCGCAGAGGCGAAGTTGCGTGCAAATGAGGCGCGCTTCCGGACAATGGTCAATACTATCCCGCAGCTTGCATGGATAGGGGAGACGGACGGCTCCAGATCCTGGTACAACCAGCGCTGGTACGACTATACCGGCACCACTCCCGAAGAGATGATGGGCTGGGGCTGGCAAAAGGTTCATGATCCCCAGCTGCTGCCGGAGGTAATAAAACGTTGGAGCGAAGCTACTGCTGCTGAGCAGCCGCTCGATATGGAAATTCCACTGCGGGGTGCAGACGGGGAACTCCGGGTATTTCTGACCCGCGCCGAGCCGTTAAGAAACGAGGACGGTCAGGTTGTGCAGTGGTTCGGGACCAATACCGACGTCCACGATCAGAGACTCCGGGAAGAGGCGCAGCGTGAGACAGAAAAGCGGCTTCAGGTGGTGATGGAGCATATGAGCGAGGGGCTTATCATCTCCGATTTCAATCGTAATCTTCTCCGCTGGAATCCTGCCGCTTTGCGAATGCATGAGATCGAGAATGCGGAAGAAGTTTTTGGCAGTCTTCATAATTTTGCCCGGATCTATGAGTTATCGACAACCGAGGGCAACGTCGTGCCTATAGATCAATGGCCTTTGACGCGTATTCTCCGGGGCGAACACCTGCATGATCTGGAACTGCGCATCAGGCGGCTGGATAAAGAGTGGTTGAGAATCTTCAGTTATTCCGGAACGGTTTTGCGCTACGAGAACAGTAAAGGGCTGGCTTTTCTTACCATTAAGGATATCACCGAGCGCAAACAGGCGGAGGAAGCCTTGCGTGACGCCAAGGTTAATCTTGAATACAAGGTGAATGAGCGTACTGCCCAGCTTCTTGCCAAGAGCAAGGAACTGGAAAATTTCTGTTATTCGGTATCGCATGATCTGAGGGCGCCCCTGCGTGGGATAGCCGGGTACAGCCGGCTGTTGCTGGAAAACTACTACGAACGCCTCGACGAGGAAGGTCGCAGTTTTCTGACAAATGTCCGTTCAGCCACCAAGCATATGACGGATTTAATCGAAGATCTGCTCTCCTACTCGAAACTTGAGCGGCGAAAACTGTCTTCGATGGTCATCAGGCTTCCCGCTTTCGTATCAAAGGTGTTGGCCCAGTTTGGGGATAATCTGCAGAACGTGCGCCTCACTGTCAGTATGGATGATTTCCACGTTCGCGCTGATCCCGATGGTCTTGCGATCGCTCTACGCAACCTGGTCGATAACGCTGTCAAGTTCTCCATCCATGCTCCAGAGCCCACCATCGAAATCCGTGCCTGGACTTCGGATAGCAATTGCATTCTTTGCGTGCGCGACAACGGTATTGGATTCGATATGCGTTTTTACGACAAAATTTTTGAGATATTCCAGCGCTTGCAACGGGCCGAGGAATATCCGGGGACGGGCATCGGGCTTGCAATGGTGCAAAAAGCGATGGAGCGTATGGGAGGACGGGTGTGGGCGGAAAGCCAGGTAGGTGCCGGTGCTGTCTTTTACCTGCAACTGCCACTGTCTGGCCTTATGCCATTCGAGCAGTTGCAGGAACAGGCCTTATAGGGGTGTGTTTTCATGAACACTGCGTTGCCGATTCTGCTTATTGAAGACAACCCGATGGATGTCGATCTCACGCGGCGTGCTTTTGTGCGGCACAACCTGACCAATCCACTCGAAGTGTTGCGGGATGGTCAGGAAGCGCTCGATTTTCTTTCCAGCTGGAGAACGGGCGATCTCCCGCCTTCGGTTGTACTGCTAGACCTCAAACTACCCAAGGTAAACGGACTGGAAGTCCTGCGAACCATACGGGAGCATTCCTTGCTTGGAACCGTTCCGGTGGTGGTGCTTACGTCTTCTTCCGAAGATGCCGACGTTCATGAAGCCTATCTGCTCGGGGCGAACTCCTACATCGTAAAGCCGGTGGACTTCGAAAAATTCATCGATGTGGCCCGGCAGATCGAGCTCTACTGGACTGTTCTTAATACCCATTGTTCTGCAAGGATTAGAGGTTTCTGAATGAGTTTCATGCAGGATGCGAGGTCGCGCAGGGCTCGGGCAATACCCCGAAGGGTGCGAGGATACGATAGGAAACCGAAGTCCTCGAGAGCCTTTTCCGGCCTTCGGGGAGATCATTTAAAGGTTTCCCGATGAGAGTGCTGTACCTTGAGGATAATGCGCTGGATGCCGATCTGGTGCGATTGGAGCTGAAAAAACGCGCGCCCGACATTCAGCTCGATATCGTCAGTTCGCTGGCGGAAGCTTTGCATCGCGTGGAAAGATTCCAGGATCTCTATGGAACCAGCCTCGGTATTCCAATCGCCAAACCGGCAGTCTCTACTCGCTACGATATCGTCCTGACGGACCTCAACCTTCCGGACGGAAGTGGGGAAACGTTGCTGGCTCAGATTCGCAGACGACATCTGCCGCTTCCAGTCGTGGTTCTTACCGGTTCCAGCAGAGAAGAAGCCATCCTCTCGTTACTTCGAGCAGGAGCTGACGATTACGTCATAAAGCACGGGCGCTTTCTCGAAACTCTTGGACTCGTGCTTCGGGCGACGCTCGACAAGTTCCAGACAGAAACTTACCGCCGCGCCACGGTACTCCAGGTTTTATACGTCGAGCCTAATCCGCATGACGCCGAAACGATGAAACAGGCACTGGCTTCCACTGCGCCACACCTTCGAATCGAATCTGTTCAGTCAGCTGAGGAGGTTTTTTCCTATCTTGCTGAACAGGATAGAAAGACCGACGTTGACGTGTTGCTGCTCGATTACCGCTTGCCCGGCGCCTCGGCGACGGACGTTCTGAAGGAGCTTTGCCAGGTACGAGGGCTTGATCTGCCCATCATTCTCTTTATCGGGAGCGAGGATGAGGAGATCGCCCGGCAGTCGCTGAAACTGGGTGCTGCCGATTACGTGGTGAAGACCGCAGGCTACCTCCAGCGATTGCCGACTGTCATAGAAAATGTCTGGCTGCGGGCAGAATCGAACAGAAGGGAGCGCGTCTTGCTGGAAGAGAGGACACGACTTGCTCTTGCCACGGAAGCAGCCGCCATCGGTATCTGGGAGTGGAATACTGCGACCAATGAAATGATCTGGAATGACCGGATGTACGAGATCTACGGGATTGCTCCAGGGAGTCGCATCACATATGACATATGGAAATCCTATACCCATCCGGACGATTTGCCCCAGCAGGAGATGCATCTGGAACGGGTCAGCGCCGAGAATGGGCGCGTTCAACTCGATTTCCGGATTTTGCGCGAACACAAGACGGTGCGCCATCTGCATATCGCCAAGGCGTTGAAATGGAGCACCAATCCAGATGAGCTGAGAATAGTGGGGACGGCTATCGACATTACCAAACGGAAGCAAACTGACTTTGCAATCCAGGAGCATGCCATGCAGCAGGGACTCATTGCCGCATTCGGGCAACAGGCGCTCGCCAGCGGAAATCTTGCTCTGTTGTGGGGCCAGGCAGCGGTGATTGCTTCTCAAGGTCTCAATGTCGAGTTCTGCAAGGCGCTCCAGCTTGCGCCGGATTTCCGTTCTTTTGTTCTTAAATCCGGGGTCGGCTGGCAGAAAGACTGGATTGGAAGGCAAATATCGTTTACATACGAGAACAGTCAAAATCGCTTTGTACTCGCGAGCCATCAATCCGTCATTGTGGAGGACTTCCAGACGGAAACCCGTTTCAAGCCTTCCAGCATCCTGAAGAGCCATAATATACGCAGTTGCGCAGATGTGCTTATTTCGGGGGCGGGGGGACCTTATGGGATCCTTGGAGCCTATTCGCCCGAGCCACAGCGCTTCACGTCCAGCAGTATCAATTTTCTTCAGAGTCTCGCGAATATTCTCGCAACCGCAATTGACCGCAAGACAACGGAGGAGCGCCTCACCTACCTGGCCCAGTTTGATCCCCTGACGGAACTGCCTAATCGAAGTCTTTTTCTTGATCGTCTCCGCCAGGCGATGGAACATGCCCATCGCAATCGTCGCCGGGTCGGCGTGGTATTTGCGGATCTGGACCGCTTCAAGATCGTCAACGACACAATGGGCCATTCTACCGGTGACGAGCTGCTGATCCATGTCGCAAAGAGACTGCAGCAGTGTGTGCGTTCATGCGACACGGTTGCCCGCCTTGGAGGGGATGAATTTGCCCTGATTCTGTCTGATCTCGTACAGCCTGAAGATGCAACCTTAATTGCAGAAAAGGTTATTTCGGCGCTCCAGGTACCCTTCGAGCTGGAAACACAGGAGATCTATGTTTCTGCAAGCCTTGGAATCAGCATCTATCCCGGCGATGGTACCGATGCAGACAGCCTGCTCAGAAATGCGGATACAGCGATGTTCCAGGCAAAAGAGCAGGGACCGGCGATTTATCAGTTTTATCTTCCGCAGATGAATGAGCGCGCGGTGGCTCGCCTGAAAATCGAGACGCAACTTCGCGGCGCTCTGGCACGGCGCGAGTTCGTGCTTCACTACCAACCCAAAGCAAGCCTGATCAACGGAGAGATTACCGGTTTCGAGGCGCTCCTGCGCTGGCAGCACCCCGCGCATGGACTGGTGCCTCCACTGCAGTTCATTTCCGTCCTCGAGGATACGGGATTGATCGTAGCGGTAGGCGAGTGGGTGGTGAAAACGGTTTGTGAGCAGATCAGGGAATGGCAGGGCCAGGGGCTGGTGTTGCATCCCATCGCCATCAATCTGTCAGCCCGGCAGTTTCAGCAACAGGATCTGGATAGCATTATCGGGGAAACGCTGAGGGCTACGAACATCGATCCGCGTCTGCTGGAATTCGAGCTTACGGAGTCAGTATTGATGAAGGAGGCCGAGATGGCCGCCAACGCCTTGCAGAATCTGAAAGCCTTCGGTGTCCAGATATCGATGGACGATTTTGGTACCGGCTATTCCAGTCTTGCCTATCTCAAGCGCTTTCCTCTGGATGTACTCAAGATCGACCGTGCTTTCATCCGCGATGTCACGACGGATCCCGACGATGCAACCATTACCGTAGCCATGATCAAGCTCGCGCACAGCCTCGGGTTGAAAGTAGTGGCTGAAGGCGTCGAAACAAGGGCGCAACTGGAGTTTCTGATAAGGCACGGATGCGACGAAATGCAGGGCTACTATTTTTCCCAGCCTTTGCCGCTCGAGGGCGCATCCAAAGTGCTCATGGGTGGCTACCGTCTGTCAATGAGCAACGGCATTTGCGCCGAGCAGTAAGTCCCCGTCCCTCACCGAGTCTCCATTCTCATTTGCTTTCCTCCTAGAAAAATTCTCTCCGTGTGCGCCCCCCTGAACATAGCTCTTTCCCTAGCTCGTGATATTTGGTACTTTATCGGCGGTAGGCCCAGTCCGCAGGGAGGGCGGACAACTCCATTGGATAATGACAAATGAAGAACGCCATATTGGTAGTTTGTGCCACGCTTGCGTTTATGGGAGGCGCTTTTGCAAAACCGGCCGACTTGTCTCTCCGGTCCAACTCGGCGCTGGTTGTGGATCCACAGCGGGGACAGGTTCTTTTCCACAAGAACGCAGACAGTGTCATGCCGATTGCTTCGATTACCAAACTCATGACCGCAATGGTTGTGCTCGATGCAAAACTGCCGCTGAACCAGGAAATAGTCATCGACTCGGCTGATGTCGATGTCATCAAGTATACCCGTTCCCGCCTGAGGGTAGGAACGAAGTTCACCCGCGGAGAATTGTTGCGGCTGGCCTTGATGTCTTCGGAGAATCGCGCTGCTGCAGCGCTGGGACGTACCTATCCCGGCGGCCTGAATGCGTTTGTTGCAGCCATGAACCGCAAGGCATTCCAGTTGGGAATGGGCAGCACCTATTTCGTTGACTCGACCGGCTTGAACAGCGGTAATGTCTCCACCGCCCGCGATCTGGCAAAGATGGTCAAGGCGGCACACGGGTACCGCCTCATCCGCGTATTTTCCACGACCGCTGCCCACGAGGTGGCATCCATGGGGAAGGTACGCAGCCGCAACCTGAATTACGTCAATTCCAACAGGTTGGTAAGGAGCAGCAGTTGGGATATCGGGATATCCAAAACAGGGTTTCTCAGCGAGGCGGGGCGCTGTCTGGTGATGCATGCAAATATCACAGGCAAGCCGACCATAATCGTGCTGCTCGATTCCTGGGGAAAGAATTCCCGGATTGGCGATGCCAATCGTATCAAGAAATGGCTGGAAACCGGGTTCACCCGTAAAATACGCGGTTAGCGAGTGAAGTGGCCTGCTTGCCGTGAGGATAGCGCCACTTTTGTTCAATCATCCTTTTGCTGATTCAAGTGTACGGAATCGCGTTCGGACCAGTCTTCGGACGCTCTCTTTCCATCACCTTTTACAACCGGAACCAGCAGGTATCGCCCGCCAGGTCTTCCACGTTCGTATTTGATATATCGTGCTTCTTGCGGGGGCGAAGGAGTTTTCCCCGATTCGGGTACGGGTGTCCGGAAAGGAGTTGTTATGCAATTGCAATTGATTGCAGCACTCGTCATCGTTTTCCTCATTGTCACGTTTGCGGTTCAGAACGCTGTTGAGGTAAGCGTCATATTCTTGCTTTGGCGTGCAGATGCATCGCTTGCCGTTGTGATCGCAGTCTGCTTCGGTCTGGGGGCGCTCATAGGAGCGCTCGTTACGCTGCCGACCATGTTGCGCGAACATATGGCGATAGGAAGACTGCATAAGGAGGTCGAAGCGTTACGTGTCGAAAATGACGGCTTGCGCGCCTTGAAGCAGAACGAAGCATCTGTCCCGGAAGGTTATTGAAGATACGGTTCGAAATCGGCCAGGCTCGATTTTGCTGCAACCCCACGGGACGGGGCTTGCAAGGGATTTGTTCAGCGGTTCCCTAGGGTCTGTTGACGTTTTACATTGGTAGCCAGCGGATCATGCAGGGTCAGATCAGCCACCACCCGTTTCAACCTTGCATTCTCTTCCTCAAGCTGGCGCAATCGCCTGACCTCGCTTGCGCCCAGATCGCCTCTGCCTGCCGCAACGCATACGCTACTTGAACCTCGGTGAATCGGGATTTCTTCATCGCTTCATACTCCTTCAATAAGGGAGCCAGAAGGCGACTTTACTCTAATTTAGAACTGCTACAGTTTTTGGGGATGACGTCAGCTCAGTTTCACTTCCAGCAGGCCGCAAGGTCCATCGCACGCCGCCGAAGCAATCTTGCCGGATTCATGGAGTCTGCCAGTCAATTCCGCCAATGATGAGTTTTCTGGGAAGCCGACCATGACACCATGCCGTTTTCCCCTGTTACCGGGGATAGACCCGGGATAGGTTGTGGATAAGTCTCTTAAACCTCTGTTTCAGCTCAATCTAATGAAATTGATCAGATTTGTTGCAGCGTTGTTTCAGATAGCTTGAGCAGTAGTTGGAAGAACAGTTATCCATTTCACACGTGCAAAAATCCTGGATGACAGGCCCGGTATAACTTGGCGCAGGATTAAAGTGGGGGTGAAGGCTCGAAATATTGGTGCCTTGAGAAGTTAGAGATCAGGCGGCAGAGGTTTGCAGTAAAGCCGTACACGTCGTATTGCGTCCTTCAGCCCATCTTGAAGCTGAAGTATCGAATCGTAGTAATTTTCATCAGGGCCCTTGGTTCCACCCGATAAGTACTGAGGAATGCGTTTATTCACCAACTTTTGATAACGTCTTTGAGCATCGCTCTTTGCCTTATTGCACCGATCATTATCATCATCACATTGTTGAGTAACTTTATGCGCAGCATACGCCGCTGCCGCTGCACTTCCAACGTAAGAAATTGCTTCGATAACCGCTGGAGTGGCGGGTATCGCAATCGCAAACTCACCTGTCGAGTCAACCTTGCTGACCGGATTGCCTTCAACATATGCGTAGGTATTAATCCCGCCCACCAACCCAATCGGATCACTCTGGATATAGCGCCCCGTCTTCGGATCGTAATCCCGGAAGTAGTTGTAGTACAGGCCAGTTTCGGCATCATGATACTGGCCGGGGTATCTCAGATTGTAGCTGAACGTTCCCAGTCCTGAGGGGTTCTGGTTCGGCGGATTGGCGCCGAAAGGTCCCATGTCCTATACCCACACTGCTTGCCCGATGGCATCATGAATCTGCCGGGGGGGTGTTGAGGTGATCGGTATGGATGTAGTAGGTGGTGCCGTACCTGAGGACAGCCAGGGGAACGTCGTCCAGCCAGACGGTTTCCTGGATGGGATTGCCTGCTGCGCCGTATTCTCCGATCAACTGTCCGCCCTCGTCAAAGACAAACATGATAACCGTACCGGCATTTTTCTTGACCCGCTGGCCCAGTCCGTTGAAACTGTAGCTTGCGAGGCCGACCGCCTCACTCAGGCGTCCACTGGCATCGTAGCCAAAGCTCCTCTGGCCGTCATTGACCAAGCTGCCGTTGGCATCATAGCTGTAGTGCAGGGAACTTCCCGGACCGGCCATCGCATCCAGGCGGTTGCTGGCATAACTCACGGAGTAGGTGTAGGCCATGCCGTTGATGGTCTGGCCAGTCCGATTGCCGGACGCATCATAAGCATAGGTCTCGGCCGAGGTTCCATCGCTAAAGGAAATCAGCCGATCCGTGGCATCATAGCCGTAAGTCTTGCTGTTGCCGAGGATACTGATGCCGCCCCGGGATATGCCGGTGATGCGGGAGGCCGCATCGTAGGCAAGCGATCCAAGGCTGTAGCTTGTGATGCGCCCATCGAGGTCGAAGTTGCGGACGATGTTCTGCCCGTTATCGAGCGTCCAGGATTTGACCGGCCCGAACGGGTGACAGGTGATTCCAGAAGCAATTAGGGAGGTTCCCCGGAAAATGCCCGTCAGCTGGCCATTGGACCAGCTGTAATTAATGACTTCCCCCGAAGGGTAGGTGAGGCTGGCGAGCCGGCCATCGCCATCGTAAACGTAACTGGTAACCAGGCTGGCACCATCCACAACCTGGGTTTTTCCAATAATCCGGCCCTGGGTATCGTAGCTCCAGACCGTTGTTCCGGAAGGATCCATCATCCCGTGAGGCGGCCGAGCTATGCTGGTGTGCCTTGGCATAACTGCCATCGATAAAAGCCCACTCCAGGTCAGGTTCGACCACAAGCGCCTTGAAAATCTCGATCCACTTGCCCGCGGTAGACCAGGCATTGAAGCGCTTGTAAATTCTGTTCCAGCAGCCAAACGCCTGCGGCAGATCTCGCCAGGGACAGCCTGTGCGTATCCGGTAGAGCATGGCCTCGACGGTCATGCGCAGATCAGGCTTGTCGTAGATGGTCTTCTGCAGCAGAATCTTATGCAGCTTCGACCAATGCTCGTCACTGAGCATCGGGGCATCGAAAACTCGTGTTGTTACTGTATGAGAGCTTTAACAATACGAGTTTTCTTCCTAATGACAAACCTTAGATCAAAACGTCAACAGACCCTAGAGCAAGCGGAATGCCAAGAGAGCCACGATAGTCGGGGGTATTGCGGCTGTCAGCAGACCTAACGGGTGAATGGTCCCGTCCTCGAAATTATCACGCAGAATGGCGACTCCCGCAGGATTGGGCGCATTCGCGATGATCGTGAGTCCCCCCCCTGTAACCGCGCCTGCAACCAGCGCATATTTGAAGGAATCTGAGAGCCCCTCTACAAGCGAGCCAAGATAGGTAAGGGCCGCATTATCCGTTATTGCGGTCAGCAGCGTAGCGCCATAGAATACTGCCTCGCTGCTCATTCCCAGCAACAGCGGCTGCAACCACCACTGCTGCTGTCCGCCCAGCACTACCAGACCGGCCAGGAAAAATGCCACCAGCAAACCCTCCCGCAGGATAAACCGGTTCTGATATTTTTGATATGCATGGGCGATGCCAAGAAAAAACAGGAAAAGTCCCATAAAGACGGCAGGATGGTGAGCAAACGTCACTATTCCGATCAGGAAGATGAGGTGCACAGCTACAAGAAGACCTGGCGCTTTCTCTCCACGATCAGATAAATTCTGCCCGAGCCCGCCTTGGGACAATTCGCGGCGAAATAGCAACGTGGCGCTCGCCGCATTCACTATCACGACGATAGCTGCTTTCCAACCGAACGTGGATATCATGAACCAGATGTCCCATCCCCATTTCCCCGCCACCATGAGCACGGGAGGGGCAGCGAAGGAGGTCAAGGTGCCCCCGATGGAGACATTGACGAACAGAACCCCGAGCGTAGTATATTTAAGCTTGGGCGAAATTCCGCGCGAGAAGTAATTGTCCCGAAGAATCAGGGCAGCCAGCGTCATGGCCGCCGGTTCGGTGATGAAGGAACCGAGCAGTGGAACGAGGGAAAGCGTCGTAAAGTAGAAAACGATCGCGCGTGACAGCGGAATGAATTGCGCCACGGCGCGTACCGAGAGCATGGCAAGCTGGAGGATCGGCTTTGTTCCAGCGACGACCATGATCGCAAAGACGAACATGGGTTCCGTAAAGTTACGCGAATCCAGGTAATGGATTGCGCTGTCACGACCTTCCACCGCAAACATGAACAGTATGAGAATCATGGCCCAGAAGCCGAACACGACTTCTACTTCACCCAATAAATGCCATATCCCCGCGTGGGCGGGACGTGCGTTTGCCAATCGCTCAAAAAATCTGGTGGAAAACGTATGCAGGAGTGCAACCACGAATAGCGCTGCGCTGATTATCTGAATTGTTGAAGGTGTCACCAACTCCCTTTATATGGTAAGGATTTGAGGGTGAGAGGATGGAATACAGCAACCTAGCCGGACAGGAATCTGCTTATGTCCTTGTGGAGTGAAACTCTCAGAGCTATCGAAGGTTGACCGAATATGCCGATATAATGACGAATAACCACCCTCTGTGGTAACACACCGTAATACGGCCCTTGCATTACGGAGATGCCCGATTTTCAAAACAAACAGCCAAGCTCTTATTTCATTACATCCAGGTTTGCCTGGGCATCGGCATTACCCTGGGCCGCGGCTTTCTTGAACCATTCTTTCGCCTTGGCTTCGTCTCTAGGCACGCCTTCACCCGAATAATACATCACCCCCACGTTATTTTGCGCGTCAACATTGCCCTGTTCAGCCGCTTTTTGAAACAGCCCGAACGCCTTGACGGAATCTTTAGGAACCCCCTCGCCGTTCGCATACAGCAACCCCAGGTTGAATTGCGCATCCGCATAGCCCTGCTCAGCTGCGCGATGAAACCAGGCGGCGGCGGTAGCGGGGTCATTACTCAGGATTTTGCCCGAAGCATCCTTGGATATCGCTTCACCCGTATAGTACATAACGCCGAGGCCGGTCTGGGCTTTGGGATCGCCAGCCTCCGCGTCTTTTTTCAACTGCAGGAATTTTTCCTCGGGTGTGGAATCGCTCTCAGACCCGGCCGGCATGATTTCTTTCAATATTGCAGACTTCTCTTCCGGGCTGAGGCTTTCTTCCAGCACTGATGGCATTTGCTTCTCGGAAGTAAACTCATCCGGCAGTTGCGCCTGCTGCCCACCCGGTTTCTCCGCGTCCTTCGCTGTTTTCTGACCACACCCGGCAAGCATGAGCATTGGCAGCGCGAGCAATGTAACAAAAAGAATTTTCATCGGATATTATGTCCTGATCAATGAAACAGCATGAGCGGTCCGAGCGTGAGAAACAGTGCTCACAAGCTGTAGTACATATCGAATTCGACCGGGTGCGTCGTCATCCGGAAGCGCGTAACTTCTTCCATCTTGAGTTCGATGTAGGCATCTATCATATCATTCGAAAACACCCCGCCGCGAGTGAGGAAATTACGATCCTTATCCAGGCTGTCCAGTGCTTCATCCAGGGAAGCGCAAGGATTGGGAATTCTGGCAGCCTCCTCGGGTGGAAGGTCGTAGAGATTCTTGTCCATCGGATCGCCCGGGTGACTCTTGTTCTGGATTCCATCCAGCCCCGCCATCAGCATGGCAGTAAATGCAAGGTAAGGGTTCGCGGTAGGGTCGGGGAAGCGCACCTCGATCCGGCGGCCTTTGGGGTTGTTGGCATAAGGAATGCGGATAGCGGCCGAACGGTTACTTACGGAATATGCAAGATTGATGGGTGCTTCAAAGCCTGGAACGAGGCGCTTGTACGAGTTGGTCCCCGGGTTGGTAATGGCATTCAATGCCTTGGCATGGTTGATGATTCCGCCAATATAATACATTGCCATTTCCGAAAGCCCGGCATACCCGTTTCCGGAAAACAGGTTTCGTCCGCCTTTCCAGATCGACTGGTGCACATGCATCCCGGAGCCATTGTCACCTACAATGGGTTTTGGCATGAAGGTGGCGGTTTTTCCATACGAGCGGGCAATGTTGTGCACCACGTATTTGAATACCTGCGTCCAGTCGGCACGCTTCACCAGGCTGCTGTACTTGGTGCCTATTTCACACTGGCCGGCAGTCGCCGTTTCGTGGTGGTGCACTTCAACTTCGATACCCATTTCCTCAAGTGCAAGACACATCGCCGACCGGATGTCGTGCAAGGAATCGATCGGGGGAACCGGGGAATAGCCCCCTTTGATACCAGGACGATGCCCGATATTGCCACCCTCATATTTTACTCCCGAACTCCAGGCTGCTTCTTCCGACTCGATTTTTACGGAACAGCCGGACATGTCGGCGTGCCAGGTTACGGAATCAAAAATGAAGAATTCAGGCTCCGGACCAAAAAACGCGGTATCGCCGATCCCGGTCGACTTGAGGTAGGCTTCGCCGCGTTTTGCCAGGGAACGGGGATCCCGGTCGTAACCCTTCCCATCCGCAGGCTCCACCACATCGCAGGTGATGAACAAGGTGGCCTCGTCCATGAACGGATCCATCCGGGCAGTACCGGTATCCGGTATCAGGAGCATATCCGACGCCTGCACGCCCTTCCAGCCGGCGATGGAAGAGCCATCGAATGTATGACCGTCCTCCAGTTTGTCCGCATCGACGGCGTGAGCGGGCAGGGTTACATGCTGTTCTTTACCGCGGGTATCGGTAAATCGTAGATCAACGAATCTGACTTCGTTGTCCTGAATCATTTTCAGAACATCGGCTACCGCCATTTCAGTCTCCAAACCATATCAATATGCAAGCGTGCGAAAGCGCCTTCCTTTTAAAAAGCGGAGTGTCCCCATATAAAGGGAATTTGCAGAATTGATATTATATCCCAGGAGGGGAGTGGCCATTCCCTCAGCAATAAAATACCGCAAGTTGGAGGAGACAGGGTTTGTTGCATCCTGTCCCTCGATTGAAGTTTTCCAGGCATCCAGATGGCTGAAAATCGATTACCATTACATATTATTTCATTCGTGTCATGGTAAACATATGGAAACCGAAACAATTACTGCAATACTCGAAAGGGCGCATAAGCGCGCCGAGGAAATGGACCTGCCCTACCAAGGGGCACTGTTACCAGCCGAGGCGCTTACCCTGCTCCAGGAAGCGCCGGCTGCGAAACTGGTGGATGTGCGTTCACGCGCGGAATGGGATTGGGTAGGAAGAATTCCCGGTGCAGTGGAAATCGAATGGCAGTCTTATCCGGGAATGCGTTCCAACCCTGATTTCATCAACTATCTTTCCAGCCAGGTAGATCAGGAATCGCTGGTCATGTTCATCTGCCGTACGGGAGGGCGCTCGCATCAGGCCGCAGCTACTGCTTCCGAACTGGGGTATACGAATTGCTACAACGTTCTCGAAGGATTCGAAGGTGAGAAAGATGCAACCGGCCATCGCGGTACCAAGGGCGGTTGGAAGGCGGCGGGACTACCTTGGGTGCAGAGTTGAGGGCCTTTCGTTTCCATCGCTCTGAGTTAGAACCTCCTGTTCATCCTGACCCTAGAGAAGTTCAGAACGTGCTTATCGCGGTGACAATAACCTGGAAAATAATGGAGAGCGTCAGTGCATGAGCAAAACTCATTGGAAAGGAATGCTTCTTACCCCGACCACTGAACCATCCCGGAGTAGGCCGTAATCAGGACGATAATCCCGAACCCGATGCGATACCAGGCAAAAACGGAGAAATCATGCTGGCTGACAAAGCGGAGTAAACCTCGTACCGCCAGGAGAGCGCTGATAAAGGATGCCACGAACCCGATCGCGAACACGCTCGCATCATCCAGATGAAGGATATCGCGATTCTTGTAAAGATCATAAAAAGTCGCCGCGAACATAACCGGAATCGCGAGGAAAAATGAAAATTCAGTAGCGGCTTTGCGCGACAGGCCGAAGAAGAGGCCGCCAATGATGGTGGCGCCCGAGCGCGAAGTGCCGGGTATGAGCGCCAGGCACTGAGCCAATCCCACCTTCAAGGCATGCTTCCAGTCCATGTCTTCGACCCGTTCCACGTCCACCACATGTGGCCGGCGCTCGGCCCAAAGAATTAGAAGGCCGCCGACTATGAATGCCAGCGCGACCGGTACCGGATGAAACAGGTATTGCTTGATGGTTTTGATGAACAGCAAACCCAGAATTGCGGCGGGCAGAAACGCGATCAAGAGATTCAACACAAAGCGGTTTGCGTCCTGGCGGGATCCGATGTCCGTCACTACATGGCGCAGCTTGACGCGATATTCCCAGCATACCGCCAGAATCGCGCCAAGCTGAATGACGATGGTAAATACCTTGCCCTTTTCGTCATTGAAGTTGAGCAGGTCGCTGACCAGAATCAGGTGGCCCGTGGACGAAATCGGGAGAAATTCCGTCAGACCTTCGACTATGCCAAGGATGAGCCCCTTGAGGAGAAGAAACCAGTCCATTCCAGATTATCCGGCAGAAGCCGGGAGACCGCGGGGAACCGGGAACGAACGGGGATGAACCATGGTGTTACCAAGGAATACAGGCAATGGATATCCAGTAGAGAAGTAACGCCGAGCCGCGGCTGTTTATTTTTTCGATATTATCGCATCAAACCGCTTCGGTTTGAGAATACTTGCGACGCTTTTGGGGGAAACGTGCAGGAGAAGGTCCTGGCAATGGAATCTCGCCCGCATTCTCCTGCCGCCTTCCTCTTTTGCTTTTTCAACGGCAAGCCGGCACAAGCCGGCTGTCATGTCGCTTACACCTTGCTGTAAATCTCGGTTCCCCTTGCTACAAATTCACTCGCTTTTTCTTCCATGCCTTTTTCCAGGGCCTCTTGGTCGCTGACACCTTTGCTTGCCGCAAAGTCGCGTACATCCTGTGTGATTTTCATTGAGCAGAAATGCGGACCGCACATCGAACAGAAATGGGCGAGCTTCGCGCCTTCCTGCGGCAGAGTTTCATCATGGAATTGCCTTGCCTTGTCGGGATCGAGGCCAAGGTTGAACTGATCTTCCCAGCGAAACTCGAAGCGCGCTTTGGATAGAGCATTGTCGCGTAATTGGGCGCCGGGGTGTCCTTTTGCCAGGTCTGCGGCATGGGCAGCGATTTTATAGGTGATGATGCCATCCTTGACGTCATCCTTGTCCGGCAGGCCGAGATGCTCCTTGGGGGTCACATAACATAACATCGCGGTACCGTACCAGCCGATCATGGCAGCGCCGATGGCAGAGGTAATATGATCGTACCCGGGAGCGATGTCGGTAGTGAGCGGCCCCAACGTATAGAACGGGGCTTCGGCGCAGTATTTCAGCTGCATATCCATGTTCTCCTTGATGAGATGCATGGGAACATGGCCGGGGCCTTCGATCATCACCTGCACATCATGCTTCCAGGCAATCTGCGTCAGTTCACCGAGGGTTTTCAGCTCCGCAAACTGCGCTTCATCATTCGCATCGTATATTGAACCGGGCCGCAATCCGTCGCCGAGGGAGAAGCTCACATCGTAAGCCTTCATGATTTCGCAGATTTCCTCGAATTGCGTATACAGGAAACTCTCTTTGTGGTGGGCAAGGCACCACTTCGCCATGATCGATCCGCCGCGGGAAACGATACCGGTGAGCCGTTTTGCGGTCATCGGAACATAGGCGAGCCGTACGCCGGCATGAATGGTGAAATAGTCCACCCCCTGTTCAGCCTGCTCTATCAGGGTATCGCGAAAAATTTCCCAGGTCAGATCTTCGGCCTTGCCATTTACTTTTTCCAGGGCCTGGTAGATCGGCACCGTGCCGATGGGAACGGGACTGTTGCGTATGATCCATTCGCGCGTTTCATGAATGTTTTTTCCCGTGGAGAGATCCATTACGGTATCCCCTCCCCAGCGTATCGCCCATGTCATCTTTTCCACTTCTTCCTGGATACTTGAGCTTAGTGCCGAATTACCGATATTTGCGTTGATTTTCACCAGAAAGTTGCGCCCGATGATCATGGGTTCGGATTCGGGATGATTGATGTTGGCGGGAATGATTGCGCGTCCCCTGGCGACCTCGTCGCGTACGAACTCCGGCGTGATGTGGCGCGGCAGAAACGCGCCGAAATCCTGGCCCGGGTGTTGGCGCGCAAGCATTTCCCGCTGTTGATCGGCCAAATGCTCGCACCGCTGATTCTCCCGTATGGCAATGAATTCCATTTCCGGGGTGACGATGCCGCCTCGGGCATAATGCATTTGTGTCACGTTTGCTCCAGCTCTGGCGCGGCGGGGACTGCGTTTCAAGTCAAAGCGCAGTTCGGCGAGACGCGGATCGTTCAGACGTTGCCTGCCATAGATGGAGGCAGGACCCGAGAGGATCTCCGTATCTCCGCGCTCATCTATCCACTTTTCGCGCAGCGGCGCCAAGCCGGCGCGAATGTCAATTTTGATTGCCGGGTCGGTATAAGGACCGGAAGTATCATAGACATAAATGGGCGGATTTTTTTCCGCTCCCATGCTGGCGGGCGTATCGGACTGGCTGATTTCACGCATGGGAACCCGGATATCCGGGCGGGAACCGCTCAGGTAGGTTTTTTGTGACCGGGGCAGAGGTTTGACCGTGCCTTCGTCAACTTGCGCAGTCTTGCCCGAAAAAGGCAGCGAACTTTGGACCGCGCTTGAAACTGTTGCATTCATATTACGCTCCTTGAGTGCCATAAAGGAGCGGGACGACCGGACAACCCGATTCCCAGCTTCCCTACGGCGGCATTATCCGTGTCAGGTAGAGGAACCATCGAATAAGCATGATATGCAATGTACTTATCCGCGGGTTCCATGAGGGACTCTCTCACCAGTTTCCGAGTGCTCGCGGAAACGGACCCCTAGCTGCTGCTGTGAAGCTAACGGAAATGTGGAATAATTGCAAGTTTGTTATGACATTTCATATAGGAGCAGATGGTTGGATATGGATCTCGAACAAAGCCGGTATAACATGGTGGAGCAGCAAATTCGCACGTGGGAAGTGCTGGATCAGGAGGTTCTCCAACTATTGTTCGAGCTGCGGCGCGAGGAATTTGTCCCGGCAGCTTACCGTTCACTTGCATTCGTCGATATGGAAATTCCGCTGGGATACGGCGAGGTAATGCTTGCCCCCAAGGTTGAGGCGCGGATTCTGCAGGAGTTGAGAATCAATAATACTGACAGAATTCTGGAGGTAGGGAGCGGCAGTGGCTACCTGACTGCGCTGCTTGCTAAAAAGGGGAAGTTTGTCCATAGCGTGGAGATTGTGCCGGAACTGGCAGCCATGGCCGAAAAAAACCTGCGGAACCACCAGATTGCCAACGTTCTGATAGAAAATGGCGATGCTGCCCGCGGCTGGGGCCAGCACGGTCCCTATGACGTTATCGTCCTGACCGGATCCACTCCGGTGCTGCCGGAGGGATTTCAGAAAAGCCTTAAAACCGGCGGGCGTCTCTTTGCTGTAGTGGGCGATCCACCGGTAATGCAGGCTCTTCTGGTTACTTGCGTGGCCCAGGAGGAAAACGGGCGCGGGGGCGCGTATAGCACGGTCGGCCTGTTCGAAACCTGTATTGCGCCACTCAGAAATGCGAAGCAGCCGGCAAGATTTACATTCTGATCTTTCGGCCCGCACTTCAGGATTGCCGTCCACGCGACGTATCCAGGGGTACTCTCCTATAGCTATCCGTCTATCTTTAACTGTAGTCAACGAAGATGTTCCTTTCACGCAGCGCAAGGCAATCCGGAACTAAATCCAAGATTGCGCCGTACGTCCATGCGCTCCTGTTTATCGGAGCGCTGAGCACTCCGCTGCGAGCTGCGGACATGATGGACATCTATCATGAAGCGTTGGAAAATGACGCGCAGTTTCGCGCAGCCCGCTTCACGCACCAGGCTGCCCAGGAAAAGCTGCCCCAGGGCCGGGCGGGTCTGCTGCCCACGGTAACGCTGGCGGGTGTGCGCCGCCGGCAGTGGATCGATATAGAAAGAATCGGCGGAACTGGAACCGCGACTGGAACGGGGGTGGCCGTCAGGCCTTCCGAAGTTGTCATCGATAACCAGAGCCTGACCATTACCGCCACTCAGCCGATCTATCGCAAGGAGAATTTCGCGATCTACGAACAATCGAAGCTTCAGGTTGCACAGGCCGATTCGGAGTTCATCATGGCGGCGCAGGATCTGATCCTGCGGGTAGCGCAGGCATATCTGGATATTCTGTTGGCGGAAGTAAACGTGGAGGTTGCAGAGGCGCAGAAAAAAGCCATCAGCGAGCAACTTGCACAGGCAAAGCGCAACTTCGAAGTCGGGACTGCTACCATCGTCGATACTCATGAAGCTCAGGCGCGTTTCGATCTGACGGCTGCGCTGGAAATAGGCGCACTGAATGAACTTGAAGTGCGTAAAAGAACGCTCGAACAGATCATCGGGCGGATACCGGAAGATCTGGCCCATCCCACGGAGACACCCTCCGACCTGCTTACGCTGAAGTACCCCAGGATGCAGGATTGGATCAGCGTGGCCGAACAGAACAATCTCGCGCTGAAGGTCCAGGAGGCGGTGTACGAGATTGCAAAGAAGGACGTTGAACGGGCTCAGGCGGGGCATTATCCGACGCTCGATCTCGTTGCGATATACAGCGACCAGAAAGGGGTGGGGGGTACGATCACAGGGCGTCCCATTGATCTGACCTCAAAAGAAATCGGGGTACAGCTCAGCTTTCCGCTGTTTCAGGGTTTTGCCGTGCAGTCGCGCGTGCGCGAAGCAGTGGCTATCCAGGAAAAGGTGTTGCAGGACCTGAACAATACCCGCCGCAACAGCGTACTGCAGGTAAGCCAGCAGTATCTCAATGTCACCAACGGCATTGCACAGGTAACGGCGCTGAAGCAGGCGCTGGTATCCAGTCAGAGCCAGGTCGATTCCACCAAACTTGGCCAGGAAGTAGGCGTCAGAACCGAGGTGGACGTGCTGAATGCCCAGCAATTGTATTATTCCGCGCGGCGGGATCTCGCGCAGGCGCGCTACAATTTTCTCATGTCACGTTTGCGGTTGAAGGCAGAGGCGGGAGAACTGGACGAGGAGGATTTGAAGGAGGTGAACGATGCGCTGTTTCGACCCCAATCCCCGGGTCCCCTCCAGTCACCGCTCGCCGCGCATTGACGGGCGGCTGCCCCGGTGGTAGATTTTCAGTGGAAGATATCGCCTTTTCTCACTGAAACGTCAAAGGTGGCCATGCACAGCGATGGGCACGCAGTCGAAGCAGCCCTTCCACCAAAGGGATGCTACACTGCCGTAAACTGCTTTTCAGGCCCCTGCCTTCTCCTCCGGGCATCCCTCATTTCAGAAAGGCTGCCAATCTTATCCCGGAAATTGATCACTCCAACATAACCTGATCATGAATTCGCCCTCTGCTCCCAATTCATACTGGAATCAAAAACCTGTTCTCTCCAGTGGACAGAAGCCCAGCGGTATTCGAGACAGCCGGCCGAAGGAAGACGACTACAGTGTACTGGATGCGAAAACGTTCGATGCAATCGAAGCCGATGAGTTATTCGATTCGGTCAATCACGCTATTACTCATGCGGGGCAATCCGTGCTCTATCGCTCGCTTGCGCGACCAGAGACAGATGCGGCGCTGATTCAGAAGAAACAGGAAGCAGTAAGGGAACTTGCGTCAAATTCAATGCTTCGTGAAGCGCTTCAGCACTTCGTCGATACGATGAAAGGGGGAGAACGGTCTCTTTATCATTTACTCTACGGTACTTTTACCGGGGGAATTGCCATAGACAATTCCAGGGGCGGTAAAGATGAAATGGAATTCAGCGGTTACGGCTACCACCAGTTCATCGATGGCACGGGATTTGCAATCGACATGGTCGAGACGATGGAAAATCTACCTCAGCCGCAAAGTGCTTATCTCCGGGAGCTATTTCAGGCTGTTCGCGACTTTGGCAAATCGAGGATTTATTCTCTGATGCGCGGCCCGGTCTATGTCTCGGAAGGAAAATTCAAGACCCGGGAAGAAAAACCGCACTATCTGCCGCTTTCGCGCTTCACGCCCTCCATGTTCAAGCCGATTCCGGTATTTTTCGCTGTGGCTGCGCTCGGTGCGGCGCTTTATTTTTTTCAGGGGTTAATGGCGAGTTTCGGCATCGCTTATCTCGGCTATGGGATACTTGTGCTGGCAGTGCCGATTTTACCCGTTGTTCTGATCGCAATTGCCGCCTCCGATCGCGATACTGTCATCTATCCACTGCGCAAGCTGTTCAAGCACAGCCCTGAACTGGCACGATTGGTGGATGTGCTGGGAATGCTCGACGAACTGCTATCCTTCCATCGCTATTCGGCAGCCTTCGGCGGCAAGATGACTTTGCCGGAAATATCGGAAAGCGAGCGGCACACCCTGGAAGTCAGGGAAGCGCGGAATCCCGTACTCGCGAGGACCAACTCCAATTATGTGCCGAATGATGTTTCGCTCGATGATGCCGGCCGCTTGCTGGTCATTACCGGACCCAACAGCGGCGGCAAAACTGCGTATTGCAAGACAGTCGTCCAGATTCAACTGCTGGGACAGATAGGTTGCTATATTCCCGCCGCTGCCGGGTGGCTGGTGCTGGCTGAGCATGTTTTCTACCAGGTACCGGACCCCGGCCATCTGGATGAGGGCATGGGGCGCTTTGGCCACGAGTTGAAACGCACGCGCGAAATTTTCTTCAATTCCACGCCGCGCAGTCTCGTCGTGCTGGATGAGCTTTCGGAGGGAACGACATTCGAAGAGAAGATGGATCTCTCGGAGTACGTTCTCGCTGGTTTTTACAAGCTTGGCGCAAGCACCTTGCTGGTTACCCATAACCACGAGCTATGCGAGCGCTTGCAGGACAAGGGGATAGGCCGCTATCTCCAGGGTGAATTTTCGCTGCAGGGCCCGACCTATCGACTGATTCCGGGTGTTTCCCGGGTGAGTCATGCGGATCGGGTTGCGGCTGCCCTGGGTTTCAGTAAGGAAGATGTGGAAAAGCACCTGGCCAGCCGCAGCTAGTTGAAGGGGATTGGCAGGTGGAGCGAAGAGAGATTTTATACTGTTGATCGCATTTTGTTCTTTGTAACGCTTCGTTTGTTCTGGTTCAGACATAATGATCTATTGCTGAATTATCCAGAATTCCCGTATAAAGAACTTTACTTCTTCCTCAAATGGAAGGCTGTGTAAGTGCGCAACATCCCGAGGCAACGCCTCTGCGGATTCGAGTCCGCCGCCATCTGATCCTCGATCATTGCGAACTGTGGTGGGCTCTGACAGGAGCAGCATTCATCGCTGAACGACAACGAAGCGAGTGATTGCTCGCAGGTTCCCCCCGAATCCAGACGTCGAAAGGGTCAGATATGACTAAGTCTTTAATAACCGGAGCCAATGGATTTGTCGGCTCCGCAGTAACGCGCTGTTTACTGGAAGCGGGCCATGAGGTGCGCTGTCTTGTCCGCCCGGGAAGCGACCGGCGAAATCTTGATAAGTTGCCCGTTGAAATTTCGGAGGGTGATTTGCGTTCCGCTTCCTCGCTGAAACGGGCGGTCGCCGGGTGCGATAACTTGTTTCATGTGGCGGCAGACTACCGCCTGTGGGTACCCAATCCGGATACCATGTACGAAATCAATGTAAAGGGAACCCGGGCACTGGTTCTTGCAGCCGCCGAAGCTGGAATGAAACGCATGGTCTATACCAGCAGTGTGGCGACCCTGGGGACGGCTGAAAATGGCGTTCCTGCCGACGAAGATACGCCTTCCAGCCTGGGATCGATGTGCGGACACTACAAGCGATCGAAATTCATGGCTGAAGAAATTGTTCAGCAGATGACACGGGAACATGACCTACCCATGGTCATAGTCAATCCTTCCACGCCGATAGGACCGCGTGATATCAAGCCAACCCCCACCGGCCGCCTCGTGGTGGATACATTGCGCAATCGAATGCCGGCATACGTGAATACCGGCTTGAATATCGTGCACGCTGACGATATCGCTGAAGGCCATCTGCTGGCATACAAGCATGGAAAACCCGGCGAACGTTACATCCTCGGGGGGGAAAACATGACCTTGCTGCAGATTCTGCAGAAAATCGATGAGATAAGAGGCAGGCGGATCAGGCGGCTTGGCCTTCCCGTCAAGCTGATGGTGCCCGCTGCCTGGTTGATGGAAAAAATGTCCACCGTTACCAAGGTTGAACCGCGCGCTACCGTGGACAGCGTCTCCATGGCAAAGAAAAAGATGTTCTACTCCAGCGACAAGGCGGTAAGAGAACTGGGTTATCGCTATCGCCCGGCTGCGGCTGCGCTCGAGGATGCAATGAACTGGTTCCAGGCCAACGGTTACTGTGGCTAGGCCGGATATTTCATCGACTCACTGATAATGCCGAGGTGGACTCGCCGACGCGTTCTACTGTGCGCCTTTTCGGCTTCGGTCCACCTGTTCCGGGGTAACGAGGCTTCCCCGGTTGCCCCATGAGTTACGGATATACGATAGCACCAGTGCAATCTCCTTGTCGGGTAGCACTTGCGCAAATGGCGGCATTCCGTAGGGACGCCGCTGGACCTCGGTGACAGGAGCATATCCGCCATTGAGAACGCTGCGGATCGCGTTGGTCGGGGATGCCATTGTCACCCCACGGTTGCCGGCAAGCGCCGGATAGCTTCCCGGGGCACCTTCCCCCAGATTTCCATGACAGTCCTGGCAATAGGTTTCGTAAATCTGTCCCCCTTTTTTAAGCTGCTTGTCGACTTCTTCGGTAAGAGGAGGGGCGGTTCCACGGGAGCGAGGCTCGGTTTCGGGCAAAGACTTCAAATATTTCGCCACCGCCCGTGCGTCGTCTTCTGTCAGGAACTGGAGACTCTGGCTGACGACATTCGCCATCGGTCCGGTAGTTACAGCCCGCGAAGCGGATCCGGTTTTCAGCAATCGCGTAATGTCTTCGATCGGCCAATCCGCGGTACTGGCTTCCTGCAGGGAAGTCAGTGATGGCGCATACCAGTTTGAACCCATCAGCTGACCTCCTCCCAGGATATCTCCTTTGCTTATTCCCAACAAGTTGCGCCGGGTATGACATGCGTTGCAATGCCCGAGCCCCTGCACGAGGTAGGCCCCCCGGTTCCATTCGTCATCCTGCAGCGTATCGGGAAGATATATGCCGGGAGAAAAATAAATAAGCTGCCAGACCTGCAGCAGTGGACGCCAGTTGAAGGGGAAATTGATGCGGTTGGGCGCATTGCGCTGCCTCACGGGTGGAAGTGATTGAAGGTAGGCAAAGATGGCATCGGAATCTTCGCGCGATACCTTGGTATATTCCGAATACGGAAATGCCGGGTACAGGAGATTTCCATCGCGCCCCCTCCCATTATGGAGAGCCCGCCAGAAATCTTCCTCGCTCCAGAGGCCGATACCCGTTTCTTTATCAGATGTGATATTAGGCGTGATGAATACGCCGATCGAAGTATCGAGGAGGTGTCCTCCAGCGTATGGGAGTCCGCTATAGGCCGTGTGACAACCTAGACAGTTCCCAATGCGGGCCAGATAAGCACCGCGTGCTCGTTGCGCCTCGATTTCGGCAGTATCGCGTATCCCCGCTACCTCCGGCTTTTCAGCTGCGGGTGACAGCGTAACGGGGGGGACCAGCAAAATGCTCAGGCCGGTAAACCCGGCGATCAGGATTGTGACGAAGCCGTATCTCATTTGGGAGAGTTCGCTTGTGGAATGATGCTGGCGCAGCGTCTTGCCAGCCTTTTGGGTAGTTCTACTCCCGCGCCTGCATGCCTCTCTTCCGAATCCGGAACAGGTTGCGCGGCCAGCCACATGGCGACAGCGCTTACCTCTTCGGTGGTAAGCTTCTTTGCTATTTCCGACATGCAGTCGGGCGTTCGTCCGCGCATCAGCGCTCCATGCTGCCAGTTGCCGAACTGGGCCATGATATATACGCGCGGTAGGCCAAGAAGGCCGGGAATAAACGGTGCTATTCCCATCAAATCCTTGCCGTGGCAACCGACGCAGGCCGGTATATTCCGGCCTGCGTCACCATGATCGATCAGTTTGCGCGCTATTTTGACTTTGGGCGATGAAGCCCGCATTGGTTCCGGTGGGGGAAAGGCTTGTTTTAGCGAGGAGAAATATTCGGCCATCTCCCACAGATAGCCATCGGGCAGCCCTTCGAGCAGCAGGGCCATGGGCCGGTAGTGACGGCGGCCATCCCGAAAATTCCGTAACTGATTGAAGAGATAGCCTTCCGGTTTGCCGGCGATGCGAGGGTAATATTCATCTCTACCCTTTTTATCTTCCGGGCCATGACAAATGATGCATGCCTTCACACGTTCTTCCGTTGTGTCCGGAATCTCGCGGGCTATAGCAGGCAACCCAATGAACAGCAGGACGATCAGGGCTGATTTAACGAGGATAGGAGGACTCATTGTGAGAAGTTCTTCTTGTAAGGGATTGCGACCGTTGCAATAAAAAATTATCCTCGATCGGAAATACGCTAGCGGGCGAATCTGCGCACCACCGTCATCAGCTCATCGATTGCTGCGTCTCCGTCTCCCGACTTGATCGCGCTCTGCATGCAGCCATGCGTATGATTTTCAAGGAGACGCATCGCCACAGCGTCGAGCGCGGACTGAAGCGCGGATACCTGGTTCAGAATGTCGACGCAATAACGGTCTTCAGTGATCATTTTCGCCACGCCGCGTACCTGACCCTCGATGCGGTTGAGGCGTTTTATCAACGCTTCCTTATCCGGCTGTACCACCGCAGTGGGCATGTGGCAAGGTTTCTTCTCAGTTTTCGACTTCAAAGCCCGCATCCTTGATCGCCTCTCTGAATTGATCGGTATGAGCCCTGGAAGCATCATACTCGATGGTCACCTGCTGCTGTTCCAGAGAGACATTTGCATTGCTCACGCCAGGTATCTTTTCCAGCACATTCTTCACGCTATTGACACAGCCCATGCAGGTCATTCCTTTGATTTTTACGACTTCTGCTTGCATTTCCTGCCTCCTTTGGTTGGCTGAGGTTATTAGCCTCTCATCAGGTGCTGAAGCTCAGGCACTGGCACGCCAGCGCTTCAACAACAGCGAATTGCTTACCACCGACACCGAGCTCATTGCCATCGCCGCACCTGCAATGACAGGGTTGAGCAGACCCATTGCTGCAAGCGGGATGCCCAGGACATTGTAGAAAAAGGCAAAGAAAAGGTTCTGCCGGATTTTTCCCAATGTCCTGCGCGAAAGCGAGATGGCGTCGACCACACTCATCAAATCATCGCGCATGAGGGTGATGTCGGCTGCCTCGATCGCAACATCCGAACCCGCGCCGATGGCAAAACTTACGTCAGCCATTGCCAGTGCGGGCGCGTCATTGATTCCATCGCCCACCATGCCCGTAACTTTGCCACTTTCCTTCAACTTGCCCACCTCTGCAGCCTTGTCCTGCGGCAGCACTTCGGCCCGATACGCGGTTATCCCCGCCTGCCCTGCGATTGCAGCCGCGGTTGGCGCATTGTCGCCGGTGAGCATCACAACCTCGATACCCATCGCTTTTAATCGCGCCACCGCCCGTGCTGAAGTTATCCGGAGCTGGTCGGCGATGGCGAGATAGCCCAGCACCTCGGCGGATTCCTTGTCAGAAGGCGTCTTCACGGCGGCAAGACCTATAACCGTCTTGCCTTCGGACTGGAGAGCGGATACCGCGTTCTCATCAATCCGCGCCCCGTGTTCCCGCAGGAATCCAGGTGAGCCGAGAATATACCCGGTATCGCCAATATTGCCAGTGATGCCGCTGCCGGTGACAGCCTGAAAATTCGTTACAGATTCCGGTTGAATACCCGTTTTGCTGGCATGTTCCATGACTGCTTTTGCCAGAGGGTGTTCCGAACCCTGTTCAAGGGCCGTCGCAACACGCATCAGTTCTCGTTCTGTAAAGGATCCGGCAGTAACGACATCTGTAAGCGCTGGTTTCCCTTCGGTGAGCGTCCCTGTCTTGTCCAGGATGAGCGTCTCGATTTTTCCGGCATGCTCGAGCGCTGCGGCATTCTTGACCAGTACGCCGCTCTGCGCGCCGCGGCCCACGCCTACCATGATGGCGGTCGGGGTCGCCAGTCCAAGGGCGCAGGGACAGGCGATCACCAGTACCGCCACGGCGCTGACCAGGGCCGGGACAAAGTTGCCCGCCAGCCACCATGTCAGGATAAAAGTCAGGGCGCTGATGGCAGTCACGATTGGCACGAAGATACCGGATATGGTGTCCGCGAGGCGCTGGATAGGCGCTTTCGAGCCTTGGGCTTCCTCAACCAGGCGAATAATGGCGGCGAGCTGGGTATGTGCGCCGACGCCCGTAGCGCGGCATTTCAGCATGCCCTGCTGGTTTACAGTGGCGGCGTATACCGTGGCGCCGGCCTGCTTCGCCACGGGGAGGCTTTCCCCCGTCAGCATCGCTTCGTTTATGCTGGATGCGCCTTCGAGGACGACGCCGTCTACCGGCAGGCTCTCGCCCGGGCGCACCAGAAAAATATCCCCCACCTCGAGCGTACTCACGTCCACCTCGATGATCTCGCCGTTGCGCTCCACACGCGCGGTCCTGGGTTGCAGCTTGACAAGTTCCTCGATGGCGGCGGAAGTCCTGCTTTTGGCACGCGCTTCCATCAATTTTCCGAGCAGCACCAGAGTGATGATGGCCGTGCTCGCTTCGAAATAGACATGCTGATCCAACCCCAGCAAAGTGACCATCGCGCTGAAAAGATAAGCCATGCTGGTGCCCAGCGCGACGAGTACATCCATATTCGCGCCACCACCCCGCAATGCGTGCCAGGCACCCACATAGAAGCGCTTGCCTATCCAGAACTGTACCGGCGTGGCCAGCAGCAACTGGAGCCAGCGCGGCAGCAGTTCCATCTCACCGCCCCAGAACATCGGCCCCATCTGCACCAGCAGCGGCGCGCTGAGTGCCACGGAAATCCAGAACATGCGAAGCTCCGCCTGATAGGCAGCCAGCTTGCGGGCTTTCTCTTCGGCACGACTGGTATCGCTGAGTTCCCGGGCGCCATAGCCGGTTTTGACGACAGCGTTGATGATATCTTCCACCGTTTCCATGGCGGGGTTGTAACTGACATGCGCTGTTTCAGTTGCCAGATTGACGGAGGCGGCAACACCGGGAAGCTTGCTCAATGCCTTCTCGATCCGCCCACTGCATGCCGCGCAGGTCATGCCAGTGATTTGCAATTGCACCGACTGAGGGGCGACATGAAAACCTGCTTTTTCAATGGAGTGGACCAGGTCTTGCGGCTGAGTGGCCGAAGTGTCAAATTCGATCCGGGCTTTTTCGTTGGCGAAGTTTACTGCTGCCTGGACACCGGGGAGCTTGTTGAGGTTTTTTTCGATCCGGGTCGCGCATGCTGCACAAGTCATGCCTTCGATGGGCAGTTCGATATGCCTGAGAGTAAGAGAACTCATGATGGCGTCTCCAAAACGGTCAGCCAAACTTTATACCCTATAGGGGTATATGTCAAATCCCTTCGGTTGTCAAATTCCCTTAATTGTTACACCCCCTTAGCTGTCATATTCCTCGGAATGGCCTGCCTTTCGTCACTTGCTCGCGCCCGCGCCCCACCTGCAAGGGTTTGTAATGTGTTCCGAATTTTCTCAATGCGAATTCGATGAACCTTCATTTTGCTCCACAGATTGCGAATACCCGGGCATGGTATCTAAACTTTGGCAGGGAATGGAGTAAAAGGTTCAGGCAGATGGTTTCATCGTTCACCCTGAAAAAGATGGCGAAGGATGAAATGCGTTTCCCGATGCGGACAAGCTTGGGGAAAGCAAGCCCGGGAATGCTGCATCCAGCGCTGTTGAGGCAAAACTCAAGCTCCGCCAGATGAGGTCAGGAGCAGTTCAGCTGCCTGAAGAGTAGATTGAAGAGTGTATTTGTTACGCAGCCTTTCAAAAAACAGGCCCTGGACAGCCGAAAACGATCGAGATTCAATCCTCCCGCCGCAATTGGGGGAACAGAATGACATCGCGGATACTCGGGCTATTGGTCAGGAGCATGACCAGCCGATCGATGCCGATGCCTTCCCCGGCGGTGGGAGGCAGGCCATATTCGAGGGCGCGGATATAATCGGCATCGTAGTGCATGGCTTCCGCATCGCCTGCTTCCTTGGCTCTTGCCTGCTCCAGGAAGCGCACCGCCTGATCCTCCGGATCATTCAGCTCTGAGAATCCGTTTGCAATCTCACGCCCGGCTATATAGAGCTCAAACCGGTCGGTTATTGCCGGATTCCTGTCGTTGCGACGCGCAAGCGGCGAGACTTCCGCCGGATAATCGACAATGAAGGTAGGGTCGAACAGCAGATGCTCGGTAGTTTCATCAAACAGGGTAAGCTGTAATCCGCCTACGCCGTCCCCGGGTTTATAAGGAATTCCGAGTTCCTGCAACTTGTCGATCAGGAATGCACGATCGTCGAGCTGCGCCTCCGTATATTCGGGATGAAATTTCCGGATAGCCTCGGTGATGGTCAGGCGCGCGAAGGGCTGGGCCAGATCCAGCTCGCGCTCCTGATACGTGAAGCTGGCAGCGCCCAGCACCTTTAGCGTTACTTCCCGCAACAGAGCTTCGGTAAGATCCATCAGATACGCATAGTCCCGGTAGGCCTCGTAAAACTCCAGCATCGTGAATTCGGGGTTATGCCGAGTGGAAATCCCCTCATTCCTGAAGCTGCGGTTTATTTCGAATACTTTTTCCAATCCGCCTATTACCAGACGCTTGAGATAAAGCTCGGGTGCGATACGCAGATACAACTGCATGTCCAGCGCGTTGTGATGCGTGATGAAAGGGCGTGCAGCCGCCCCCCCCGGGATAGGATGCATCATGGGCGTTTCGACTTCCAGATAGCCATGCCCGACCAGAAATTCGCGGATGGCCTGGATGATCCTGGAGCGCGCGATAAACACCTTGCGACTGCTTTCATTCGTGATGAGGTCGAGATAGCGCTGGCGGTACTTCTGCTCCTGGTCGCTCAGACCATGAAATTTTTCCGGCAGTGGGCGCAGCGATTTCGTGAGCAATCTCAGGTTTGTCACCCGTACCGACAACTCCCCGGTGCGGGTCCGAAACAGTGTACCCTCCGCACCCAATATGTCCCCAAGATCATAATGCCTGAATGCGCCATAAGCGCTGTCGCCCGCTACATCCTTTGCAATGTAAAGCTGGATGCGACCGCGCATATCCTGCAGGGTGGCAAAGCTTGCCTTGCCCATGACCCGCTTGAGGACCATCCGGCCAGCCACGCGCACGGGTACCGGTTCTGCCTCCAGTGTTTCGGTGGAGTGTTCGCTATACGTGTTATGAAGGTCCGCCGAAAAATGTTCGCGGGGAAAGTCATTGGGAAAGGCATTGCCCGTTGCACGCAGCGCATCCAGTTTTGCTCGCCGCTCCTCGACGAGCCTGATCTCTGCCTGAAACCGATTCGTTTCCTCCGAATCTTTCTCTAAAGCCTCATCCATCTCCGATCGGTCCTTTTATACGCCTTGTTTCAAGCTTGCTTCGATAAAATCATCCAGATCCCCGTCGAGGATAGCCTGGGTGTTGCCGCTTTCCACCCCCGTTCGCAGGTCCTTGATGCGCGCCTGGTCCAACACATAGGAGCGGATCTGATGTCCCCAGCCGATATCGGTTTTCGTATCTTCTATCGCCTGCTTTTCCTCATTGCGTTTGCGCAGTTCCGCTTCATAAAGGCGCGATTTCAGCATCGCCATCGCATCCGCGCGATTACGATGCTGGGAACGACCGCTTTGGCATTGAACGACGATACCGGTAGGGTTATGTGTAATCCGGACTGCCGAGTCAGTCTTGTTGATGTGCTGTCCACCCGCCCCGGAAGCACGAAAGGTATCAACCCGCAGGTCCGCCGGGTTAATGTCGATTTCGATGGTTTCATCCACCTCCGGATAGACGAATACGCTTGCAAACGAGGTGTGACGGCGATTGCCGGAATCGAATGGGGATTTGCGGACAAGGCGGTGAACGCCGGTTTCGGTCCGAAGGTAGCCATAGGCATACTCCCCCGATATTTTGAGGCTCGCGCTCTTGATTCCCGCCACTTCTCCCGGCGATTCTTCCATTACTTCCACCTGGTAACCGCGGCGCTCGCAATAACGCAAGTACATGCGCTCCAACATGGCAGCCCAGTCCTGCGCTTCAGTGCCGCCCGAGCCCGACTGGATATCCACGAAGCAGTTATTCGTATCCATGGGATTGGAAAACATGCGTCGGAATTCCATGTCCGACACTGCTTTTTCCAAATGACTGATGTCGCGCGCCACGCTTTGAAGAGTGGCATCGTCATCCTCTTCTTCCGCCATCTCGAACAGCTCCCGCGCATCCTGTAGCTGGCGGGAAATTGTTTCCAGGTTGATGACCACGCTTTCCAGGATTTTTTTTTCGCGCCCCAATTCCTGGGCACGCTTGTTGTCATCCCAGACAGCGGGATCTTCCGTCAGCCGGTTAAGCTCGGTCAGGCGTGTTTTCTGGGTATCGAAGTCAAAGATACCTCCGCAGTTCTGCTGCCCGGCTATCCAGATCGCCGAGCTGGTGGGTGAGAGCGTTGACGTGTTCTGCTTCCATGAAAAAATGCTTTCAAAGTATGAAGGGAATAAAAAGGATTATACAGGAAGCAGCGCGCTGCCTCAGGCTGGGAGGCGTATGATCCGACTCTTTCGGACAGGGGGAATTCTCATTGACAGGGTGGATTCAGTGGGTTCGGGTAGAGAACAGTCGCTCTCTAGGGCATTATCAGAAAAAGAAAAGGGCTCGTGACACGTGGGGTGATGTGTGACGAGCCCAAATGTAGAAGGAAAATAATGCGTAAAACAAACACGGTACTACTACTGGCAACTTCAAGGAGAAGTCACAGGCAGAATAATGGATTTTCACCCCTCTGGGAATGTGGCAAATTGTCGCACCCTTATCGTAGGGGATGGGGACGGGAATATTCCGTTTACAGGTTCAGGAAATCTATTCAAGGATTCTTGAGGGCGCGTGCGTGAAAACGCAAGTGCTCTCCGATAAACGTGCTGATAAAGAAATAGCTATGATCGTAGCCTTCGCGCATGTTGATTTGCACAGGGTAATTCGCTGTATTACATGCTGCGATAAAGCGTTCGATTTTCAGTTGCTCGGCCAGAAACTCATCAGCAGACCCCTGGTCGATCAGCATGGGGAGATACTCCCGTGGACGTGCAGATTCTATAAGCAAAGAGGCGTCATAGTTCCACCAGTTCTTGACGTCATCTCCCAGATAGTGACTGAAAGCCTTTATGCCCCACGGACTGGTGGTGGGATTCACAATAGGTGAAAAGGCGGATACTGACCGATAGCGCTGCGGATTGCGCAAGGCGATCATCAAAGCGCCATGCCCCCCCATCGAATGACCGCTGATCGATCGCCGGTCATCGAGTGGAAAGTGTTTCTCCATCAGGGCCGGCAACTCATCGACGATATAGTCATACATCCGGTAATGCCGGCTCCATGGCTCCTGCGTGGCATTCACGTAGAAACCCGCGCCCAGGCCCAAGTCGTAGGCATGATCGATTGCTCGCGCCACTTTTTCTCCCCGCGGACTGGTATCTGGCATGATCAGCGCGATGCCATATTCTGCCGCCCCTCGCTGCGCCCCGGCCTTAATCGTGAAGTTCTCGTCCGTGCAGGTCAAGCCGGACAGCCAGTAGACAGCGGGCACCTTTTCGCCCTGGTCTGTCGCCGGTGGAAGATAGATGGAAAAATTCATTTCGCAGTTCAGCGATGGCGAAAAGTGTCTGTAGCGTTTTTGCCATCCGTCGAACGAACGATGCGATGAGAGAAATTGCAACTCCTCTGGATTCTGATTCATGGATACAAACCTTTGCGGTTAACGGAAACCGTACAGATCATTTGTCGAAATGTATCACCGTTCGGATGGACTTGCCCTCATGCATGAGGTCGAATGCCTTATTGATATCCTCCAATCCCATCGTGTGGGTAATGAAGGTATCCAGTTCGAATTCTCCATCAAGATAGCGCTGTACATAGCCGGGCAGTTCGCTGCGGCCCTTCACTCCCCCAAAAGCGGAGCCGCGCCAGACGCGGCCGGTAACGAGCTGAAAGGGGCGCGTGCAGATTTCTTCTCCCGCCCCGGCAACGCCGATAATCACCGACTCCCCCCAACCCTTATGACAGCATTCCAGGGCCGATCGCATGACCTTTACGTTGCCGATGCATTCGAAGGAAAAATCCACGCCTCCCCCGGTCATCCCGATGATCACCTCCTGGATCGGCTTGTCGTGATCTTGGGGATTCACCACGTCGGTAGCGCCCAGTTGGCGCGCAATTTCAAATTTGTCCGGATTGATGTCGATAGCGATGATGCGTCCAGCTTTGGCCATCACGGCCCCGATTATCACGGCAAGGCCTATGCCGCCCAGCCCGAATACCGCTACCGTATCGCCTGCCTTTACCTTTGCAGTATGGGTCACCGCGCCCAAGCCGGTGGTAACGCCGCAGCCGAGCAGGCAGACCTTTTCCAGCGGCGCTTCCTTGCTGATCCTGGCCAATGCAATCTCAGGGATTACCGTATATTCGGAAAAAGTCGAGGTGCCCATGTAATGATAAATGGGTTTTCCATCCTTCGAAAAACGGGTAGTGCCGTCCGGCATCAGCCCCTGTCCCTGGGTTGTCCTTATCGCCTGGCACAGGTTGGTTTTCCCCGATCTGCAGAACTTGCACTCGCGGCATTCGGGGGTATACAACGGGATGACATGATCGCCTACCGCCACGCTGGTTACCCCGTCGCCGACCGCCTCGACGATGCCGCCGCCTTCATGCCCCAGAATAGCTGGAAATTTGCCTTCGGGGTCTTTTCCGGACAAAGTATATGCGTCTGTATGACAGACTCCCGTGGCGACTATGCGCACCAGCACCTCACCTTTCCTTGGCGGCATCAAGTCCACTTCCTCGATCTTCAAAGGCTGGCCTGGTCCCCAAGCTACTGCCGCGCGGGTTTTTATCGTATCCATGTAACGCATGCTCCTTATTTTTGCATGATCTCGCTAGTATGCAGGAGGAAGCGGGCGACTTACAAATGAGGTACGAAAACGAGGTATGAATAATCGGTATCCCTCATTTTCTTATCCCCGCTCGGAGTGCCGGTTTGCTTTTTCGGTTGGCCTGTCCTATGCTGAAATCAGCCGGTTTTGAATATTTTGAATATTCTGCACGCTGGTGATTTGCCTTGTTAACTACTATCAGGAGATCATGATGCGAAGAATATACTTTCTGGTTCCCGACATTCCGACGACCAAGCGCATTGTCGATGAGTTGCTTCTATCCCGAATAGAGGAAAAACACATTCATGTGGTCGCCAGGCGCGGTACCGAGCTCGAGGATCTGCCGGAGGCCAACCTGTTGCAGAAGACCGATTTCATTCCCGCGGTGGAAAGGGGACTGGCGGTAGGCGGTACCGCGGGCGCCCTGGCCGGACTGGTTGCGGTCGTTCTGCCGCCGGCATCCACGGTAATCGCCGGGGGTATCGTGCTGGGAAGCGCGCTTGCAGGAGCAGGTGTCGGCGCCTGGGCGGGAAGCCTGATTGGTGTGAGTACGGCAAGCTCTAGAATTAAGCAGTTTGAACAGGCGATCGAGGCAGGTCAGCTGCTTGTGCTGGCTGATGTGCCAAAAGGTCGTGTCGAGGAGATCGAGGCGCGCATAAAAAATCATTTGCCTACTATAGAGATTGAAGGAACCGAACCGAAACAGCCCGCCTTTCCGTGAGCGGCCCTGCGCCACCGGCGCTTTAAAATTGCTGCGAGGTGAATGGGAAAGGTAGCCTCGCACAACGACGAGGAACAGTGAAAGTCGCATACGCTGCACAGGATCTTGTCGGCAGATAATTTGCATTGATCCTCAGCGCGCCAATGGCAAAGGTGAGGGCGGACAGGCGGTTCTTTTAACTGTCGGAGATCGCTGGAATCCTGCCGGTCTATTTCCGAATACTTCCCTTTTGCCCCTGGTTTTTCTGCTGAAAATCACATCCAATTTGCCGTCAAGGTTTTAGTTTGGCTCCTACTGGTTTATCATTCGCCATTCCTCACCGGGATCAAACTGGAGAAAGGCAATGGCCGGCTTGAGTAAAAACACGCCTGTTCCCGTTGAAATCAAACTGCACCGAAAATCACGGCTGCTGGAAATCACTTTCAGCGATGGGAAGACTTTCCGGTACACCAGCGAGTTCCTGCGGGTGTATTCGCCTTCGGCAGAAGTGCGAGGTCATGGTCCCGGCCAGGAAGTGCTGCAGACCGGCAAGAAAGAGGTGAATATCAATCGTATCGATCCGGTAGGCAACTATGCGATCCAACTGACGTTTTCTGATGGCCATAATACCGGGCTTTATTCCTGGGATCTGCTCTACGAGTATGGGCTGCACCAGGATGAAATGTGGCAGCGCTACCTGCGCCGAATGGAAGAAGCGGGAGCCAGTCGGGAACGGCCCGGGTATTTATCGGACTGGAACGGGAAACCAGCGGTAAAAAGCTGAGCTATCCGGAACAAGGCTTCTTCTCCCTTTACCCTTTATTTAAGTTTGAATATCGATGACGAGAACTACCCATTTCGGCTTTAAGACCGTGTCGGAAACGGAGAAAGCACGCGAGGTAGCAGGTGTGTTTGATTCTGTCGCGGAACGTTACAACCTGATGAATGACCTCATGTCGGGGGGCATGCATCGTCTGTGGAAACGATTTGCGATTGAGGTGAGCGGAGTTCGGACAGGGGAGCGTGTACTGGATATTGCCGGGGGAACGGCGGATCTGAGCTCGCTCTTCCTTGAGCAGGTGGGGAGCAGGGGAGAGGTGTGGCTGACCGACATCAACAATTCCATGCTGACCATTGGTCGCGATCGCCTGCTGGATGAAGGTACTGCGGTGCCGGTTGCCCAATGCGACGCGGAAAAACTGCCATTCCCTACCAATTACTTCGACTGCGTAAGCGTTGCTTTTGGTCTGAGGAACATGACGCACAAGGATGTCGCGCTGAAAGAGATGCTGCGCGTATTACGTCCCGGGGGCTGCGTTATCGTGCTCGAATTCTCCAGGATATGGAAACCCCTGCAACGGCTCTACGACCTTTACTCGTTCAAGGTGCTTCCCGCGATGGGGGGTCTCGTTGCAAAGGACCGGGATAGCTACCGGTATCTTGCCGAATCCATTCGCGTACATCCAAGCCAGGAGGAGTTGAAGCAAATGATGCAGAAAGCCGGATTCGAGCGCGTGCAATATTTCAATCTTGCTGCAAACGCCGTAGCATTGCACCGCGGATACAAGTTTTAGGACCCGTTAGCATTGGTTGCGCGCTCGCGACGTATGTCTGCTATTGCACAGAAATCTTTCCGGAGCTGATAATATTGTTGGTCACTCCGTTTCACAGGGGATGGAAAAGAGGCAAAAGAAGCGGTAATCATTACAAATAAGAGCGCAGCGCTCTTCATTTTTTCCCTGAATTTTCTCCTGATGCTTCCTTCTTCCTTTATTCACAGCGAGGAAAGGAAGGTAATAAGCTTCTGAATCGGTGCCATTGCACCCGCTTTAAATAAGCTTCGGACAGGCGTTGCTGGAGGGGCTGGTATAGCAGGCAATATCCCTCTTTTCCCATGGCTTCACACGGAAGTATAAGGAAGGCCCGCTCATGTGCGTCGGCGAACCCGGAGTAGATTCGCGACGATTTTTTTCGAGCTATCATGATGATCGAGGTTCGTCACTCAGTGCTTCTTTTTGGCGAAATACTGATAGACCGGTTCCCCGGCGGGGACGTGCTCGGTGGCGCACCTCTTAATGTAGCCTGCCATTTGCGCGCTTTTGGCTGTGCGCCTGTTCTTGTAAGTCGGATAGGCCAGGATGCGGAGGGGGCGCGTCTGTTGCAGACGATGGAGAGTGCCGGATTGAGTACGCATGGCATACAGCTTGACTCGGTTTATCCTACAGGCGTGGTAGCGGTTCATCTGGGGGCGGAAGGGCATCGATTCGATATTGTCCCTAACCAGGCTTACGATCATATTCATCCACGTCTGGCACGAATGGCTGCGCTCGCGGCAAACCCGGAAATGGTCTATTTCGGAACGCTGGCTCAGCGCGCCGACTCGCATCGCGCTCTGCGTCATATGCTGCGTGCAACCAGCGGCCAACGTTTTTTTGATGTCAATCTGCGCGATCCCTGGATTTATGGCGAACGACTGGACTGGTCGCTGCGGCATGCCGATATCGTTAAGGCGAACAACGATGAACTGGATCGCATCGCTCAACTGATGAATATGGATGAGCCGGATGCCGAGACTCAGGCCAGAGCGCTGATTGAGCGATATCAGTTATGCGGGATGCTCATCACTTGCGGCGGAGCCGGTGCCTGGTGGCTGGAGCGTGGGGGAGAAAAAATATCGATCGTGCCGGACAAGGCAGTGGATGTTGTCGATACGGTCGGAGCGGGGGACGCGTTCTCCGCGGTCTTCATGTTCGGCCGGCTGCGGGAGTGGGATATGCCCCTCACCTTGATGCGGGCACAACAATTTGCCAGTGCGGTTTGCGGAATACGGGGAGCCATCCCCGAACACAGCGATTTTTACGAACCGTTCATCAGACAGTGGTCGGTGGACGGTTAGGAGACGGATGAAAGAGTTATACGTACTGATGCTGAGCCTGCACGGCCTGATTCGGGGAAACGACATGGAGTTGGGGTGCGATGCGGATACGGGGGGCCAGGTGCTGTATGTAGTGGAGTTGGCGCGAGCCCTGGCGCGTCAGCCGCAGGTGGGCAAAGTGGATCTGCTCACGCGAAGGATAGAAGATCCTTCGGTTTCCCCGGATTATGCCCGTCCTGAGGAAACGCTGGGCAACAATGCGCGCATTATCCGCCTTCAGTGCGGTCCCCGGCGCTATCTGCGCAAGGAAAGCCTTTGGCCCTACCTGGATCAACTGGTGGATCGCGCGCTGCTTTTTCTCCGCGGGCAGAAGCGCTTGCCGGATGTTATCCACAGTCATTATGCCGACGCCGGTTATGTCGGCATGCAGCTTTCCCAACTATTGGGCATCCCTCAGATTCATACCGGACACTCATTGGGACGCAGCAAGCAACAACGCCTGCTGGCACAAGGCCGGAAGCCACAGGCACTGGAGCGCCAGTTCAGCTTTTACAGGCGAATAGCTACCGAGGAAGCAGTATTGCAACATGCTAGCCTGATCATAACCAGCACGCCTCAGGAAAGCGTCGAGCAATACGGGTTATACACCAATTATCACCCCGAACGCGCGGTTGTCATTCCGCCGGGGACCGATATATCGCGTTTCTCTCCTCCCAATCGTCAAAAACCAGTGGAAGTGGAGACTGCGGGTCTCATCGATCGCTTTCTCGCGCACCCGCGCAAGCCCCTGATATTGACCATTTGCCGTCCTGAAATTCGAAAAAATCTGGGGGCGCTGGTCGCTGCCTTCGGCAGTTCGCCTAAACTCCATGAACAGGCCAATCTCGCCATCGTGGCAGGCAACCGGGATGACATCCGTCAACTGGATGCTGCCCAGAACGAAGTGATGACCGGCCTGCTGCTGGATATCGACCGCTACGATTTATGGGGCAAGGTGGCCCTGCCCAAACACCACAAGCCTTCCGACATCGCCGGTTTCTACCGGCTCGCAGCTCAGCGCCGTGGCGTGTTTATCAATCCGGCGCTTACCGAACCCTTCGGCCTTACACTGATCGAAGCTGCCGCCAGCGGGCTTCCCATTGTCGCGACAGAAGATGGAGGGCCTCGCGATATCGTGGCGAACTGCAAAAATGGGCTACTGGTAAATCCATCGGACATCGGCGCGATTGCCGGAGCGATCGAGTATGCGCTTGCTGATCCCGTGCGCTGGCGACGCTGGGCGCGAAATGGCGTTTCAGGGGTAAAAAACCACTACACGTGGGACGCGCATGTCAGGAAATATCTGCATGTTCTGTCGCGTCTGCTGCATCACGAGCGTAAGCGCATCCGCCGGAACCTGGCGATATATCAAAGGCAACCGCGCCCGTTGCCCTTGATATCGCATATGCTCATCACGGATATAGACAATACGTTGCTTGGCGACCGTGCTGCCCTGCGTCGCCTTCTTGCTATTTTGCGCGCGACCCCCCCCAACCTGGGCTTTGGTGTCGCTACTGGCCGCACGCTGGAAAGCGCCGTGAAAATATTGAAGGAATGGGGCGTACCCTTGCCCGATGTGCTGATCACCGCAGTGGGCAGCGAAATCTATTATGGTCCCGAGCTTCGTCCGGATACCGGGTGGCAGAACCTGATCAAGTATCTATGGCGCCGCGATGCCATTGAAAACGTATTGCGGGGGGTGCCGGGACTGACGCTGCAGGCAGCCGAAAACCAGCGCGAATTCAAGCTCAGCTACAACGTGGATCCGGAAAAAATGCCGCCAATAGCCAAAATCCGCACATTGTTGCGCGAGCAGAACCTGTCGGCACACCTGATTTACTCGCGCCGGACTTATCTCGACGTGTTGCCACTGAGAGCGTCCAAAGGGCGGGCAATACGTTATCTTGCCTACAAGTGGGGGCTGCCGCTACGTGCGTTTCTGGTCGCAGGAGATTCCGGCAACGATCATGAAATGCTGATCGGTGATACCCTCGGCGTCATAGTCGCCAACCATAGTCCCGAACTCGCAAGCCTGAAAGGAAATGAGCAAATCTATTTTGCCCGGTCCGCATATGCCGATGGCATTGCAGAGGGCATGGCACATTATGAATTTGGTACTTCCATCATGGAGACTGCAAATGCTGCACAAATTTGAAGCCTGGGCTGCCGATCATCGCGGTGATATGTATACGCTTCTGCGCAGATGGTTCGAACTGGAAAGGCCGCTTTTGCTTCATTCCGATCTGGGAGCGGTTTTTAATGCGTTGAGCGCGGAGCAGGCGTCTTTGCTTGCTGATTCGCAGGTACGAGAAATCGTAAACACTCTGCAGGAAGCGGTATGCCGGCCGCCAATAGTCTACATGGCGGCGCGCGAGGAGGCGGGGTGCTGGTGGTACGCACGCTTGCATCTGGATAGGCTAATCCCCGAGGCTGTCACCGTGTCGGAATATCTCGCTTTCAAGGAGCTGCTGGTAAATCCGGAGGGGGCGAATGAGCCCGTGCTGGAAATTGATTTTGCGCCTTTTAATCGCGGTTCTCCAAAGCTCAAGGAAATCCGGTCCATAGGGCAGGGTGTGATTTTCCTCAACAAGCAACTTGCCGGAGGACTGTTTGGGCAACTGGGGTTGGGGTCGGACAAGCTGCTGCATTTCCTGACAGTCCATTCCATGGACGGGAAGCAGTTGATGCTGGGCGGCAATTTTGCCGATGTGCCGGCGCTGCGTTCCGGATTGCGCAGGGCTCTGAGCATGCTTGAGAAGTATCCCGACGATACCGAGTGGAAGGATGTTGCCGAACCCCTTGGAGGTATCGGTTTTGCACCCGGCTGGGGAAATTGCGTGGGCCGTGTGAGCGAGACGATGAGTTTGCTGGTGGATATTCTGGAAGCCCCTTCTCCCCAGATCCTGGAGAGCTTCCTCGCCCGTATTCCGATGATCTCGAAACTGCTAATCCTGTCTCCCCATGGCTACTTCGGTCAGGATAACGTGTTGGGATTGCCGGACACGGGCGGTCAGGTGGTATACATCCTCGATCAGGTGCGGGCTCTGGAACGGGAAATGAGCGAGCGCCTGATATTGCAGGGAATAGATGCGGCGCCAAAAATCCTGATTGGCACGCGCCTCATTCCTGACGCGGGCGATACACTTTGCCACCAGCCCCTGGAAAAAATCCACGGTACCCAGAATTCATGGATCGTGCGAGTGCCATTCCGAAAAGGGAGTGGTGAAATCGTTCGCCATTGGATTTCCCGGTTCGAGATATGGCCATACCTGGAAAATTTTGCGCATGACATTGAACGCGAAGCTCTGGCCCAGCTCAGCGGTAGGCCCGACCTGATCATAGGCAACTATTCCGATGGAAATCTTGTCGCCTCGCTGATTTCCAAACGGATTGGTGTAACCCAGTGCAATATTGCGCATGCACTTGAGCAGAGCAAGTACCTGCACTCGGCGTTGTATTGGCGGGAGAACGAAGCCCAGTATCACTTCAACTGCCAATATACCGCCGATCTTATTGCGATGAACAGCGCTGATTTCATCATCACCAGCACCTTTCAGGAAATTGCCGGTACCGAGCAGACGGTAGGCCAATATGAAACATACCAGAACTATACGATGCCCGGCTTATACCGGGTGGTGAACGGCATTGACCTTTTCGATCCCAAGTTCAATATCGTTTCGCCGGGTGCGGATGCAGAAGTTTATTTTTCTTATCTCGATCACGAGCGGCGTCTGGACGCCCTGATTCCGGACATCGAGCGTCTCTTGTACGGGGATGATCCGGGCGTGCCCTGCCGGGGCTACTTCGCGGATCCTGCGAAACCTTTGATTTTTACAATGGCTCGCCTGGACACGGTGAAGAATCTTACCGGCCTCGCCGCGTGGTTCGGGCAGTGTGAGGCCTTATCGACTGCCGCCAACCTTCTGGTAATCGGCGGGCATATCGATCCAGCAGCCTCCTGTGATGGGGAGGAGCGTGCCGAGATCGAGCACATGCATGCCCTCATGAACGAGTACAAACTGGAGGGGCGCATGCGCTGGCTTGGCACCCGGCTGGAAAAGAATCTTGCCGGTGAGCTGTACCGGCACGTGGCGGACCGTCGCGGCATTTTTGTTCAGCCGGCGCGATTCGAGGCATTCGGGTTGACCATTATCGAGGCCATGGCCTCCGGTCTGCCTGTATTCGCCACCTGCTATGGCGGCCCGCGCGAAATCATTCAACATGGGGTTTCGGGCTATCATTTCGATCCCAACGATGGATTGGCGGGAGCTTCCGCCATGGCGGATTTTTTTGAGCGGGTGGCGGCCGATCCAGGTTTTTGGGACAGGATTTCGCAGAAAGCCTTGCAAAGGGTCGAAGCGCGCTATACCTGGCGACTCTATGCCGAGAGAATGATGACGCTATCACGTATTTACGGTTTCTGGAAGTTCGTCAGTAAACTGGAGCATGAAGAAACCGCGCGTTACCTCAACATGTTCTATCACTTGCAGTTTCGGCCGATGGCACAGGCGCTTCCCCAATAAAGGGAGTCATGCTGTCGTTTTCAAGGAATAAGACCGGTTCCAATGTATACTGTGTCAATGCGAAAACCTTATTTGTTGTTCGGCGGTGCTTTCTCCGCTGTCGGCAGCATGCAGTTTCTGGAATAGATCCAGCAGGCAATTTTTTACCGTAAAAGTGCTGACTTCCAGTATCGCAGCCGTTTCAGGAATCGTTTTACCCCTCCGGATCCACTCCATTATCGCGATTTCGCGAGGGCTGAATCCAACCTCCTCCGGATTTAACGGAACCGGCGTGTGTCGATAGTTCCGTGGTGGTGGATCGATGCGGCCGAATGCCGCGTCGATGTATGGAAGCAGTATTTCTACCCACCGCGGCGCTGGAATACGGCTTAATACGGCTTTTCCGCAACCGGTATTTCCTTGTTGACCCCTTTCTTTGTTGATAAAATAAATTGGATTTAGTCCTTGAGAGTTCTTGAACAGCAGTTGTTTGTTCCAGAGCCAGGGAACAGGACAGGTTGAGAACAGAGCGAGGCCCGGTTCCTCCCTGAGGTGAGGCGAGTTCTTTTTTATTGCCGATTTTGACCAGTGCGGAGAAATTCCGTAAAGGAGTATCATGAACAAGAGAGTAAAGGACAAGAGAATAATAGCGACTGCATTCGCTATTATTCTGTCATGGCCCGTCTCTGTCTTCCCGTTGCAGCAACCAGAATCACAGTCACAATCTCAATCGGCTTCATCCCGGGAATTGCCTCATGGAGACGGTTGGCGCCTCGTGCGCTCAATTCAGCTTGGCAACTCAAAAAACTATATCCATATGGTCCTGATCGATGGCAAGCGGGATATGGATAAGGCGGTTTATGGCGCGGCGCTCAGCAAGATATGCCGATCGGAACCCGATTTCTGCAGAGTCAGATTCTGGAATGAAGAACGTCACGTAGCTAACTCGATTTCGTTTACGGATGCTCAATTCAAAGCCCTGCGGGCCGAATACATATTCAATCGCGCTGGCCACGTGCAGCAAATGAAATATGCATGCACGGTGGTATCCGACAAGAATCAGTGTTTCTCTCACTGAGGAAGACGACCAGCTGTATCCGGAAAAGCGGTGGAGGTTTGTCCGCCTGCCGACCATAAAAACAGGAAGCTCAGATGACACGCAGATTGATCAGTTCAGGCTCCACCTTCGAACAGGAGATCGGTTACTCCAGGGCTGTGGTTGAGGGTGACTGGGTCTTCGTCTCAGGCACGACAGGCTTTGACTACAGCAAAATGACAATTTCGGACGATCTTCTCGAGCAGACTGAACAATGTTTCAGAAATATCGGTGCTGCTCTGGATGAGGCCGGGGCAAGCATGAGAGATATTGTGCGGGTCACCTATATATTGCCTGAGGCTGCCAACTTCCCCAAGTGCTGGCCCGTATTCCGGAAATATCTCGGGGATGTAAGGCCAGCGGCAATGATGCTGGCCGCCGGACTGTCCGATCCGCGTATGCGCATCGAGATACAGGTAACCGCAAGGCGCGGCTCAGGAGCGTGAGATATTTGAACGATCAAGGGAGAGCCTGCCGCTGCTGGCGGAGAGGATGATTGGGACTTGGAATTCTGCGCTAATAATAAATGAGGGGGTAATTGATGGCTGAAAAAACAAACAAGGTCTTTATCAGTTTTGCACTCAAGGACAGGAGTGCTCACGATCAGCTGCTGGAGCAATTGAACAAGGAGCAAACAACATTTTCCTTTGTGGAGATGCCTGTCAAACAATCCTGGGAGCCTTCCTGGAAAGACGAGTGCCGGGAGACGGTGAGGGGATGTGATGGCGTGATTGGCCTGATTACCAAAAACTATGTCAGAGCCGACGGCCAGCAGTGGGAACTGCGTTGCGCCTACGATGCGAGGATGCCTGTACTGCTTATTCACGGAGATTCTGACAAGCTCCCCTCCAAACTGCCTGAACCCGTTGGAGACCGCGAGATCGATGCGTGGACGTGGCCGACGATTTCATCGTTCCTCAACAGACTATAAGCATTTTTTCCTGAATACTCCGGGCGGCAGAAAATCGGATATCGCCGGCCGGAGCCTGTCAGTTTTCACATACCCCCTTCCATAATCCTGGAAAAACCTATCGGCGCTCGCAGCCTGCGCGAGTTCGACCGCTGCCTTCGTGGGAAGTGAAAGTGGAGCCGCCCGTTAAGAGTATTGCCGAAGAAGAGTATCGATGCTCCCGCCGGAACCGCTCGGCGCTCGGTTGAGTCGAGAAAAACTCTTATTGCAACACGTCCAGATCCGCTACCCGTTGCTCGATAATTCGCATCATTTCTTCATAGGCTGGCGTTCCGGTTCCTCCGAAGCGTCTTTTGAATTCGGCTTCCCGCATGAATTCCGGCAGATCGGACCAGAAGGGCATCAAATCCGTGTCCTCAATGCCGGAGAGGACGCGATACTGAAGTTGCTGGGCTGATGTCTCGCTTGCTACTGCTTTTTCTCCAAATTTTGTGCCTGCGTGATCTGCAGCAAGATCGTTAAAGGAGAAGCCGCTGCCATGGCGGGAGTCCTCGAATTCCTTGTATAACCCGATTGCATCCGCGAGCGCGGTGTCGGCATAGGCGGCAATCGCGGCGGATACCATGAAGTGCTTGGCAAAATCGTCACGGCCATCCAGGGTTACCACCTGGGGCTCGGCTCGGGGCCAGTTTGTTTTTCCTGGAAGAATCCGTTTCAGGGAGATGCCCAGCACATGTGCCGTGGCCACCAGAATAAGGGCGCGGTTTTCAGCACGCGGGCCGGCTTCCGTCGATTGCGCAGCAGCTGCACGCATGAGCGGTGAAAGCACGGCCGACAGCGGTAATTCCTTCTCGCCTATTCTGCTGCTTTCCACCAGCAGACGTTGATAACGAAGCAAACGTTCGCGCTCCTCTTCGCCGATGATCGAGGCCTTCATTCCGTGGGAGAGGCCACCTCGCCAACGATAAACAATGGTCAATTCATCCGGGGAAACCTTTACCATCCGAAGCGAATCCAAACTGGCCTTGTATTCCGGGCTCTCTCTTAACCATTCCAGTATCCGGGGCATGAGCATGTCTGTAAGCGCGTCGGGCAACGAAAGTTTGCCGACCTGGATCGAGCGGGGGTGTGGCAGGCGATCGGTCTCGACTAAAGATGCCTGAATGTTGAGATACCTATCCGAGTAGCGGCTGAGTGGAGTCTCGGAAAGGGGAATGCTGAGGCGGATCACTGCGCTTCGATGGGCAAGGGTGAGGTGAGCGCTGCCTTTCAGGAGCCTGCGCGCCAGATAATTTACGGCCAGATCCGCATCCGCCGGCATTATCCTTGCAGCGGCGAACATTCCCGGACGTACCCAGTAGCGATGCTTATCCACAATGCGCTTTGCGCGTTCTATGTGATCGGGTGTCAGGACGACCTGACGGTTGATGCGGGGGCGATCTTCAATGGCGAGCGAGATTAGGACGACCAGGATCAGGGAAAAACTCAATAGCAATCCAGCCGAGACAATCAAAAGTTTGCGCATGAAATTTTATTGAAGTGCCGCTCAGGACAGAGGGCGCACAATGCCCTATTCCGCACATGGCATCTGCGTCCTTGGGGATTTGCCGGGAGAAGATAAAGAAAAACGACGTTTTGACCGATACTCAAATCGCTTTCTCAAAAAGGGCGGAACAGATCACAACAATCCCAAGGCATGCAAACCGCGCCATGAAGGCGATGCATTCCATCGGGGTGATGATTATCCCGACTTTACCGAGAATGCTCAAGGAGGACTTGTCAAACGGTTGCTAATACCACCAGTAGGGGCGGTAGAATCCTCCCCAATAGGGGCCGCCATAATAATATCCATATCCGAAGTATGGACTGAAGCCGTAGCCGGGCCCGCCATAAGCGTAAGGCTGATATTGGTACACCGGCCATAGATAAATGCCTTTGGAAGAAAGCAGAGGCAGACGCACGTGTTTTTTTCCTATCGTACGCTCGATATCACCTTCGATTGTTCCCGCAACTGTGAGTTCTCTATCCTTTGCATAAACGGCAGGATCCAGAAATTCGGAGCTCTTGATCACGAAACGTCCCTCGCTCTGTTTGTTCAGTTGCGGCCGTCCGGAATAATTGAGGGGATAGGACAGCACCTGCACCAGGGTGAAGTTTTCTTCATTTTCAACATCAATCACCACGCCCCCCCAACGGACGGATGTAGCCTTATAGCTGTTGGGGTCCTGACTTACTTCGCCATAGCCGACTTTTGCCACCGGTACGTCTCGCACTGCTGCCGGCAGTCCGACGCACGCGCTCAAGAAGATACAGACGAATAACAAGTATGGTCTCATTTTTTTTCCTTTCATGAAAACACGCCCATGGATTGTTTATTTGCCATCTTCGCCTAGAATTGGAATTTCTTATATAGCCACTACAAGCATAGTTTAATCTGGATTAAAAACACCACGTTATTAATAGACAGGCGCCTTTGAATCTCTCTCACGATGGGGCAAGGTGCCGGGGGATTCCTTTAAGTGTTATGCCGTCCGTGTCATGAGAAGGAAGATGCTTTCCTGAAGCCGGCTTATGCCTCGTTGTTGAAAGCGCGGATTCTCCGTCAGCACGTCGAATTTTGCGAGCAGACGAATATCCGTGCGCTTTCCGTAAAGTGCCTCTACCTCGGCTGTGGAAACCGCAAAAGGCGGACCGGACATTTCAGCTTGGGGATAATCGAAAGTAATGAGCAGTATCCGGATTGCAGGCGGCAAAATGCACAGCAAGTGGTCCGTGTATGCATGGCGGGTTTCCGGGGGCAAGGCGACGAGGGAGGCGCGGTCGTACACTGCGTCCACCTGCGCCAGATGGTCTTTTTTCAGGTCGAAAAAATCTCCGCACAGAAGATGGATGCCGTCAGCATCCCACTGATCGAATTTCTCGCCGATGATGTGGCGGGGGGAATAGCCGTTTTCCTTGAAGAACGCCTCTACTGCCAGAGGACTTAATTCCACCCCCAGTACAGAAAGGTTCTGCTCGCGAAGCCATATCATGTCACGGCTTTTACCGCAGAGGGGAACGAATACCCGTTTCCCGGGCGCAACCTGTAATTCCGGCCAATATCGGCTTAAATATGGATTGATCTCGCGCTGGTGAAAACCGATTTCTTCCTGTCTCCAGCGTTCCAGCCAGTACTCTTTCTTCATTTTCCTGTGTTCTCCCAGCATTATTTAAGATAAATTTATCCTGTCGCCATTCACTTGAGCTGGTAAAAGATTAGGCTGACAATGATTCGCCGATATAAAAATCCGCCACAATCATCTCGCTGACAACCACGAAATGCTTCAAAAACTTGCTGCCCTTTTCAAGGAATTCGGATTTTTTGCTGGTCTGCTGTATCTGTCAGACCGTTTTCTTGCCAGCATTTCTCCCAGCCTGCGACTGTATTTCTACGACATTATGGTCCAGCCAATTCACAAAGAGCCGCTTATTCCGGAGCGGTTAAGCAGGAACCTTGAAATTCGTGAGATCAAGCGAGGTGATCCGGAAGTGGAGCTTATGCCAGCGCGACCGGACATAAAGGAGGCCCGTTTCGAGCAGAGTGCGGTTTGTCTTGGTGCTTTTCAAAAGGGGAAATTTATCGGGTATATGTGGTTTTGTCCCAATACCTATATAGAGGACGAGGTTCGCTGCGTCTTCCTGGTGTCGCCTGCAGGCGAAGCGGTTTTCGATTTCGATTTCTACCTTTTTCCCGAATACCGCATGGGTCGAGGATTTATCGGCATGTGGAGCGGAGCCAATCGATATCTCCAGGAGCGAGGGATAAAATATACCTTCAGCCGTGTCACCCGGACGAATATCGCCTCGCGCCGGGCGCACAGCCATCTGGGATGGAAATGTGTAGGACGCACCCTATTCCTGCAGGCTGGACAGTTGCAGTTCATGGTCGCCACTATTTTTCCCTTCCTCCACTTGTCGTTTGGGAACTCCGGACGTGTTCAGCTAAAATTACGTCCCGATGCTCTGCGGGTCCAATAAACCCTCCTGAAATAAATGTGGAACTCACGCTCGCCAGGACAATCGAAGGCACCAGAATAAACGAGAATAATCAAGTGTCCAAAGTTGCGAAGGGTTGAAGGACGTAATCTCGGGTCTTTTTAACAGCACCGCGGTATGAAGCATCAGGCGGGAGAGCGTCAGCAATTTGGGTGGAACTCCTCTTTACTGTGCTGTCAAGTTTTTCAGTGCAGGATTCTCTGATCCATGTTCTTGGCAATAGTGAGGCAATGTATCCGGGTGTACACTTCGTTTATTTTATATTGAGAGGCTATCCATAACCGAGGGTGAACATGAATTTGAATGCAAAGAAAACAACCACAGCTGTTCAATCTGCTTCCGAAAACCCCAAGTTGCGTGTAATGCCCAAACAACTCTTTTCCCGAACTCCTGTTCTTGCCGGAGGTAATGCTGCGGCAAAGCGTGAGGAAATACGCGAATACTTTCATTCCACGCTGGACCGTTACGAGCAACTCTTCGAAACGTTGCGAGGAGACGCGGCCTACTTCAAAAAGCCCATTTCATTGCGTCACCCGCTCATATTCTATCTCGGCCATACCGCAACCTTCTTTACCAATAAACTCCTGCTCGCGGGTCTGATCACTGACCGCATCAACCCAAAAATGGAATCGATGTTCGCAGTGGGTGTCGATGAAATGAGTTGGGACGATCTGGATACGACGCATTACGATTGGCCTTCTGTCGAAGAGGTGCGAGCCTATCGCAGAAGGATGCGGGAAACTGTCGATCGACTCATCCGTGAAACGCCTCTGACCTTGCCCATTGAATGGGACAGCCCCTGGTGGACGATCATGATGGGTATCGAACACGAGCGCATTCATCTCGAAACTTCGTCCGTCCTTATCCGGCAGCATGCGCTGGAACATGTTGCTCCCCATCCTGCATGGGAACCCTGCCGTAAATCCGGACCGGCGCCCGACAATCAGCTGGTGAAAGTACCGGAAGGCACGGTGCAGCTTGGCAAGAAAAAAGACGATCCTTTCTATGGATGGGATAACGAATACGGTACTCACATTGCGGACGTTGCAGCCTTCGAAGCCGGCAAATACCTGGTGAGTAATCAGGAATTCCTGGAGTTTGTTCAGGCAGACGGCTATGAAACCGAAAGTTACTGGGAAGAGGAGGGACGCGCCTGGCTGAAGCATGCTGGCGCGAAGCATCCCACCTTCTGGATCCGGCGAGGCGGGGAGTGGGAGTTGCGCCTGATGACCAAGGAAATTTCCATGCCTTGGGATTGGCCTGTGGAGGTGAATTATCACGAAGCCAAGGCTTTCTGTAACTGGAAGGCGGCCGTAAGTGGCCAGCCCTACCGCCTCCCGACCGAAGACGAATGGTACCGGCTCTATGAAGTAGCGGGATTATCCGAGGTTCCGGCTGCTGCACCGGCCATGGCCAATATTCATCTCGACCATGGGGCCTCCAGCCACCCTGTCAACGAATTTGCCCAGGGTGATTTTTATGATGTGGTGGGAAACGTGTGGCAATGGACTGAAACGCCCATCTATCCTTTCGATGGCTTTGATGTTCATCCCCACTATGATGATTTCACAACACCCACCTTCGATGGCAGGCACAACCTCATCAAGGGAGGCTCCTGGATTTCCTGTGGCAATGAATCCTTGAAGAACTCACGTTACGCCTTTCGCCGCCATTTCTTTCAGCACGCGGGTTTTCGCTACGTCGTCGGAACTGCCCCGGCGATTCAGCATGGCTCGCACTACGAAACCGACAAGCTGCTCTCCGAATATGCTGAATTCCATTATGGAGACACTTATTTCGATGTGCCAAATTTCCCGAAAGCGCTGGCGGAACTCGCTATTGCCGCCATGGGAGACAAGCCTGCACACAAGGCGCTCGACCTGGGTTGCGCGTCGGGGCGAGCTGCTTTTGAACTGGCGCGGCATTTCGATGAGGTGACAGGAGTGGATTTCTCCGCCCGTTTCATCGGACAGGGAGTGCAGCTGGCGTCGCAAGGGGTGTTACGCTATACCCTGGCCGATGAAGGCGATCTGGTCCTTTACCGGGAGCGGACGCTGGCTGGACTGGGCCTGGACGGGGTCAGGCATAAGGTGGCGTTTTATCAAGGGGACGCCTGTAACCTCAAACCTATATATACGGGTTACGACCTGATCCTCGCGGCGAATCTCATAGACCGTCTTTATGATCCGGCCAAACTGCTTACATCCATACATACCCGCATCAATTCCGGCGGTATTTTGCTGATTGCTTCTCCCTATACCTGGCTGGAGGAACATACCAAGCGGGAAGCCTGGATCGGCGGATTCAAGCGGGATGGTGAAAGTTTCGGAACGCTCGATGGCCTGAAAGAAATTCTGGGTGCCCATTTCAGGCTCATTCAAGGGCCTACGGAGGTTCCATTTGTCATTCGCGAAACACGCCGTAAATTCCAGCACACGCTCTCGGAAGTAACAATCTGGGAGAAAACTGCTTGAACAGAAGTGCTCCCATTGCGGACCAGGATTTTGATAAGGAAATCGACCGGACCGGGACAGCCAGCCTGAAATACGATGGGCGCCAAAGCATGTTCGGCGCAGCGGGAGTGATTCCCCTATGGGTCGCGGATATGGATTTTGCCGCTCCAGTCGCGGTCACCCAGGCGCTTTCCCGACGTGCCGCTCATCCGGTGTACGGGTACACTGTCTTTCCCGACAGTTTGTATGAGTCGCTGATGGATTGGCTGCGGCGCCGTCATGGCTGGGAGATCGAGCGGGACTGGATTATGATGTGTCCCGGCGTTGTTCCGTCGTTGCATGCCGTCATCATGACCTTTGCCCCCCCCGGAGCATCGGTTATCGTACAGCCGCCGGTATATTTCCCCTTTTTTTCTGCTGTCACCGCTACAGGCAGGCAACTCGTACAGAATCCCTTGCGGTTGCGGAATGGTCATTATGAGATCGATTACGATCATCTCGAGCAATGCGCGCAAGGCGCACGTCTTCTGCTTCTATGCTCGCCGCATAATCCCGTCGGCAGGGTGTGGAGCAGGGGAGAGCTCGAGCGCATCCTGCGGATAGCGGATAAACACGATCTCGTGGTATTTTCCGACGAAATCCACGCTGATCTGGTTTATTCCGAAGCCAGGCATCATATACTCTCCCGGCTGGCGAAAACATGGGCTGGAAGCAAGGCGAATGTCATAACAGCTGTCGCTCCCAGCAAGACATTCAATATTCCCGGATTGAATCTTTCCGCACTTGTCGTGCCGGATTCCAGGCATCGGGAGGAGCTTGCGCGGACGTTCGATATCCTGCATGTCAGCGCATCCAATCCTTTCAGCATTGCTGCTTTCGAGGCAGCCTATCGGGAAGGGGAGGTCTGGCTGGATGAATTGCTGGTTTATCTACAGGAAACCCGTGATTTTGTCTCAGAATATCTGGCGACTCGCCTTCCGGAAATCCACCTCATCGAGCCCGAAGGCACGTATCTGCTCTGGTTTGATTGCCACGAATTGATGAACGCACTGGGAATGACGGATATCCAGCTCAGGCATTTTTTTGTGCACGAAGCGGGTATCGGCATGAGTCCCGGCACTTTGTTTGGCGCAGAAGGCAGCGGTTTCATGCGTATGAACATCGGTGCGCCCCGCAGCACCATCGAAGCAGCCCTTGAAAGCATCAGAAAAGCTGTGCACAAAAAAGCAAAGCAGGGGAGCGCCTGAGCGTATGGAAGCTCCGGCAGGCCTGTTTTCCCGGAAAGGGAAGCTCTGCTCGTACCCATGAAACAGCTGCAACAAAGAACAACCAGACAATAAGCTGTTTCAATACAAATCATGAGCGAAGCACTCAAATCCTGGAGCGGCTGGATAGCGGTCTTCTTTTCCATATGCATCTGGACCGGTTTCATTCTCGTCAGCCGATATGGGGGAATGGGGACGTTGACAAGCTGGGACATTGCCCTACTGCGATTCGGGGTAGGCGCTTCGATCGCCGTCTTTTTCTTGCCGCGCATCCTGTTGCCTCCACTCAAGGTGATAGCCCTGTTCTCGCTGTTCGGCGGTATCGGTTACGCTGCGGTGGTATACGCTGCTTTCCGCTGGGCGCCGGCAGCTCATGCTTCCGTGCTGTTGCCTGGCACGCTGCCTTTTCTGACCGCGATCATTGCGTGGCTGTGGTTCGGCGAAAAATTTACCGGCGCACGGCGGCTGGCGCTGCTTATTGTTTTTGCCGGTATCCTGCTGACCGCCGCTGACTCGCTCTCACTCGGAACACATATATCTCCCACGCAAATTCTCGGTGATGTGCTATTTCTTTGCGGCTCCTCATTGTGGGCGATATTCACGCTGCTGCTCGCACGCTATCCGATGCCGCCGCTTGCTGCCACTGTAACGACCACCCTGGGCAGCGCTGCAGTTTACCTGCCTGTCTGGCTGTTATTTCTGCCCAGCAATCTCGCACTGGCACCGCTCCGCGAAATCATCCTCCAGGCAGCGTATCAGGGCGTGCTGGTCGTCTTTATCGCGATGCTGCTCTATACGTTCGCTGTGCGTCGCCTCGGGTCGCAGACGGTCGCCTTGCTGATGGCATTCGTGCCCGTCATATCTGCATTGGCGGCTGTGCCTGTTCTGGGGGAACCTCTGCCTCTGCTCACTTTGGCGGGATTGGGGGCGGTTACCGTGGGTGCTGTGCTCGGAGCACGGCGGAGGTGAATATTCGGGGGAAGCAAATGCGGAGACACAGTATCCCCGATAAGGGCATAATGAGCATTATCTGATACTCTAGCCGACTATACTCGGGTTTCGGGTGGAGATAGGCATCGTGCTCGTGGGCATGTGAATCTCGCTCTCCGAATTGCTCTTGCACGATGAAGCCTTGAGGTGAGGCGAAGATGCCTGCCGCGAACTGGGGCGGACGAAGAAACAGAGGACTCCTATTCGCTATTTTTGAATATCTGATATTGATTTTCCCCTATTAGAGTAATGCCGGAATCCGGGCTTTCGCCGATTTTTCCCAATGACATGCTGTCAGGAGCGCCTGCTCTGCCGGCTACCTGGATTGCGGCTGTTGAATCCCGGCTTTCCAGGGAAGAAAAGGTGGCGGCATGGCTCGAAACTGACCTCAATGGCCGACTGCATTTTGATCCCGGACTAGTAGTCGTCACCAATAAGCGTCTGCTCGTCCAGGCGGAGGCAGGGGCGGGGGCGGAGGCAACGTTACAGGAGTGGAGTTACCGGCCTGGACTGACGCTTGTGCGCAGTGATCACGCAGGCGTCGGCAGCCTTGAACTCTTCGATGAGAACGCGCTGCTCGCACGCTGGCGCTACACGTTGGGGAAGGATGCTGCGGCCACCCGGCTCATCGATAATTTCCGGGAGCAGCTTCATAATCACTTGACAGGGGAGTTCCGTCCTTTACCTGTACAGGTTCTCTGTCCCAAGTGCCACAGGGTACTGGATGTCCCGCTGGCTCCGGGGCAGGAGGAGTGCGAAGCGTGCCGCAAGCAAGTGCACGCGCCTCCGTCCACCTGGACTCTGTTACGTTTGTGGCGTTTCGCAAGGCCCTACAAGTGGAGGCTTTTTGCCGGTTTTCTTTTGACGCTCGGCAGCACGGGAGCGGCGATGATACCTCCGTACTTGACCATGCCCCTGATGGACAACGTACTGATTCCCTACCAGAACGGTAAACCGATTGACGTTGAACTGGTTGAGTTTTATCTGACCGGACTGCTCGGAGCCGCGATTGTGGCCTGGGGATTGGGATGGGCGCGCACTTACGTGCTCGCCCTGGTTTCCGAGCGTATCGGCGCTGATTTGCGCACAGCCACTTTTGAGCATCTGCTTAAACTCTCGCACGCCTATTTTGGCGGCAAGCGTACCGGCGATCTCATGGCGCGCATCGGGTCGGAAACAGATCGCCTCAACATTTTCCTGTCGCTTCATCTGCTCGATTTCGCGACCGACGTGCTGATGATCGGCATGACGACCATTATCCTGGTTTCGATCGAGCCGTGGCTTGCGCTGGTGACCCTGACGCCCTTACCGATCATTGCGTGGTTGATCCATATCGTTCGCGACAAGTTGCGGACCGGGTTCGAAAAGGTCGATCGCGTTTGGGCTGAGTTGACCAGCGTGCTTGCCGATACCATCCCCGGGGTGAGGGTGGTAAAGGCGTTTGCCCAAGAGAAGCGTGAAGCAATCCGCTTTCGCGCCGCCAATGAACGCAACCGGGAAGTCAATGACCGGGTCAACAAAGTCTGGTCGATGTTCACGCCAACGGTCGTTCTGCTGACCGAGGTCGGTTTGCTGGTGGTTTGGGTTTTCGGTATCTGGCAGGTATCAAAAGATGAGATTACGGTAGGAGTGCTGACGGCTTTTCTCACCTACATCAGCCGTTTCTATGTACGACTGGATTCGATGAGCCGCATCGTCTCGTTTACACAAAAGGCCGCTGCCGGCACCAAACGCATCTTCGAAATTCTCGACCACGTTTCCAGCGTTCCAGAGCCTGCCCACCCCGTGCACCTGCCCGTCGTAGATGGGCGAATCGAGTTGCGAAACGTCGAGTTCCGCTACGGTACCCGCACAGTCACGCATGGCATCAATATAACTATCGAACCAGGTGAAATGGTGGGTCTGGTAGGGCATAGCGGCTCAGGCAAGAGTACGCTCGTCAATCTGATCTGCCGTTTCTACGACGTGACGGAAGGCGCAATCCTGCTGGATGGCGTGGATATACGCGCGCTTCCGGTCGCGGAATACCGCAAGCATATCGGACTTGTTCTTCAGGAACCTTTTCTGTTTTTCGGCACCATTGCGGAGAATATTGCCTACGGCAAACCGAACGCGACGCAGGAGGAAATCGTTGCCGCCGCGCGAGCCGCGCATGCGCATGAGTTTATTCTCCGCCTGCCGCACGGCTATGACTCTCTGGTTGGTGAACGGGGCCAGGCGCTCTCGGGCGGGGAGCGGCAGCGCATATCGATAGCAAGGGCACTGCTCATCGATCCGCGTATTCTGATCCTGGATGAAGCGACATCCTCGGTGGATACGACCACCGAGAAAGAGATCCAGAAAGCGCTCGAAAACCTGGTGCGGGGCCGGACTACCATCGCGATTGCACATAGGCTCTCCACCTTGCGCGACGCCAGTCGGCTTATCGTGCTTGACCGTGGGAGCGTTATCGAGATAGGCAATCATGATGAACTCATGGCCCGGGAAGGGCATTACTACCGGCTTTACCTGGCGCAAGTGCGTAATGTGGACACGGAGGACGATCTGCGCAGGCTGAGCCCGGAGCCGGAGCCAAGGGCTGAAGGTGGCCGGGAATGACGGAAAAAACGCCCTTATACTACTCCCTGCACCGCAATGCCTTTGGGCGACTGGTATTTACCGGGGCGAACGGGGAAGTGCGAGAGGGCGTGGTTCCGGTGCGGGCTTTTCCCATTACCGCTCCCGGCCGCGGTATCTCGCTGGTCGATGCGGATGGCCATGAGCTGGCATGGATCGAGGCATTGAGCGACCTCCCCGAGGAGACGCGCAAGCATGTTGAAACGGATCTTGCCAACCGGGAGTTCATGCCGGAAATCAAACGCATCGAGGCAGTTTCAAGTTTTGCTACCCCCTGCACCTGGCGGGTTGAAACCGACCGCGGTAGTACATCATTCGTTCTCAAGGGCGAAGAATACATTCGCCGCCTGACTCCAGTCGCTTTGCTGATCACCGACAGCCAGAACATCAACTTCCTGATACGCGACCGTACGGCGCTCGATCATCACAGCCGGAAGCTTCTCGACCGCTTCCTGTGATTCAAAGTCCCGGCGGCGAGGTACTGCTTCCGCCGCTGCCAGTGGGGGGAGCAGCGTTCGTATTCCCTGCTTCCCGTATTCCTCTGCGCAGCCTGTCGCTGACAGGAGACATATAACATCCCCGTGATATCAACGGCATAATTTCGCCGGGAAACCGATTGTCGGCAAATGGCGACAGAATTGCCTGCTTTTCTGCTCCAAACAACTGTTTTGCAAAGATTATTTTAGCTGGCATAATCCATGCTTGATTTCTTGCGGATGGGGACTTCGTACTGAAAGTGAAATTCTCGTGAGAAAAGCATTTACTTTTCATATTAATTTATCTGGTTGTAAACCCATTGTAGTCAGCCGCGTTAGTTCAACTTAACTTATTTCTTGTGAGACTCTCACTTTATGCTGGCTTACGCAGATATCAAACCTGACTACATAGCGGTAAATCGAGATATCAAGTTTATTGAAATACGCCACCTCAACGGACCCAATATCTGGAGTGTTCGTCCCGTACTTGAAGCCATAGTCGATATCGGGGAACTTGAAGATTTTCCCTCCGACACAATTCCCGGTTTCTATGAATGCCTGTCTTCCTGGCTTCCTTCGCTCATCGAGCACCGCTGCAGTTATGGAGAACGGGGCGGATTTCTGCGCCGTTTAAAGGAAGGTACCTGGACCGGTCATATCCTCGAGCACGTTACGCTTGAACTGCAAAATCTGGCCGGAATGCCCGGCGGCTTCGGCCGGGCGCGCGAAACATCCCTGCGCGGTGTATACAAGGTGGCTGTGAGCGCCTGGCATGAGGATGTCGCGCGCAATGCTCTCGCAGCGGCAAGGGAATTGCTGCTTGCGGCAATGGATTATTCGCCGGGGGATGAGCCTTACGATGTGAGAGGCGCTGTTGCGCGTCTGCGCGGCATGGTTGATTCGCTGTGGCTCGGGCCATCCACTGCCTGCATTGTTGAAGCCGCCGCCAGGCGCAACATTCCGGCAATTCGCCTTCTTGCCAAAGGCAATCTGGTACAGCTGGGTTATGGCATCCGAAGCCAGCGCATCTGGACAGCGGAAACGGACCGCACCCCCGCGATTGCAGAAAGCATCTCGCGCGACAAGGATCTGACCAAGGCGTTGCTGCAATCGTGCGGTGTCGCCATCCCTGAGGGACGCATCGTTCACAGTGCTGAGGATGCATGGGAAGCGGCGCAGGAAATCGGTCTGCCGGTGGTGATCAAACCGTGTGATGGAAATCATGGACGCGGCGTTTTTATCGAGTTGAGCAAGCGTGAAGAAATCGAGTCCGCTTACAGGGTAGCTCTGGAGGAGGGCAGCGGTGTCCTGGTCGAGGGTTATATTCCCGGTACGGAACACCGCCTGCTGGTGGTCGGGGGCCGCCTCGTCGCCGCCAGCCGGGGGGATTCCGTTTCGGTTACTGGCGATGGGATTTCCACCGTAAACGAACTGATCCAGCTGCAGATCAACTCTGATCCCCGGCGGGGAGAAAGTGAAGAGCATCCGCTGAATCCGGTTCGTGTGGATGGGGTAACGATAATGGAACTCCAGCGGCAAGGCTTCACCACGGATTCAATACCGCTTGCGGGACAGGAAGTCATCATTCAGCGTAACGGTAACCATGCTTTCGATGTTACCGACGAGGTGCATCCCAGTACGGCGGCGGCAGCATCGCTGGCGGCGCGTGTTGTCGGATTGGATATTGCCGGCATCGATCTTGTCGCCACAGATATTGCGCGACCGCTTGCAGAACAGGGTGGTGCTATTGTCGAAGTCAATGCGGGACCCGGTTTGCTAATGCACATCAAGCCCGCAATTGGTACTCCCCGGCCGGTCGGCGAAGCGATCGTCGAGCACCTTTTTCCGAGTCACGAGGACGGCCGCATTCCGATTGTAGGTATTACCGGCAGTTATGGTACGACTGAGCTGGCTCATCTTATTGCCCAACTGCTCGCGCTCTCCGGAAAGCAGGCGGGTCTGGCATGCAGCGACGGCTTCTATCTTGACCGCAGACAAGTGAAAAAAGGCGACCAGGCCAACTGGAAGACAGCGCGCAACATCCTCATGAACCGGTCAATCGAGGCGGCGGTTTTTGAAAACGGCAGCGACAGCATGCTCCGCGAGGGATTGGCCTACGACGGCTGCCATGTCGGCATCATTACCAATGTGGAGTTGACCCGTCATTATGGAAAATATATCGAAACCCCTAAACAGGTCTTCGACGTGTTGCGTACCCAAGTGGATGTAGTCGTGCCCGCAGGGGCGGCAGTGCTCAATGCCAGGGAACCGATGCTGGTGGAAATGGCTGCACTGTGCAATGGGGAAATTATTTACTTCAGTCTGGATTCCGATCTTCCGGTAATAAAAGAGCATTGTTTACACGGTACCGCCGGTATAAACGGCGTTCAAGGCAAACGGGCGGTAACAGTTCGAAACGGAGAAATTTTACTTGTTAACGGGCCCGGTGAACTGCCATTGAGTAAATTGAACGATGTTCCGGTTACATGTAACGGGCAGGCGGCTTTGGAGGTGGAAAACATACTTGCGGCAGTAGCCGCGGCATGGTCGCTCGGCATCGAACCGGCCGTCATACGGGCGGGAATTGAAAGCTTCCATGCATTTAGCAGAGTGTAAAAACATATCACTAAGGCGCATGAATAAGAAACGCTAGGAGAACTTTCGATGCATGTATCATGTCTCCGCGCTTTGCGCGGGCCCAATTTGTGGAGCCGTCAGACAGCCATAGAGGCAGTCGTTTCCTGCGACACTCCTGAATCCCTGCCGGGTGGCGTGTCGGGTTTTCTGGATCGCCTGTACGCACGATTTCCGGAAATCGATTTGCTTCGGGCCGCCTCTTGCCCTGAAGCGGAAATGCTTGCACATGTGCTCGAGCGCGCTGCACTCGGACTGGAAATACAGGCGGGTTGTCCGGTGGCTTTCGGCAAGATCGCCCCGACCCTTGAAGCCGGCGTCTACCGGGTCGTCGTGGAATACAGCGAAGAGGCGGTTGGCAGACTCGCCTTTGATCTTGCACAAGCCCTGTGCAGCGCGGCTATAGAAGATACTCCTTTCAATCTGGCGGATGCCCTGCAGCGTCTGCGTGAGCTCTCCGAAGACATACGCCTGGGGCCGAGCACCGGTTCAGTAGTGCGGGCAGCGATTGCCCGCGGCATTCCCTTCCACCGGCTGACTGATGGCAGCATGGTGCAATTCGGCTGGGGTAGCAGACAGCGGCGTATTCAGGCTGCAGAAACCTGTCTCACCAGCCTCGTAGCCGAGTCGGTGGCGCAGGACAAAGAGCTTACCCGATTCTTGCTGGACGCGGCGGGCGTACCTGTCACACCCGGAAGGCCGGTCACAAGTGCGGAAGATGCATGGGTGGCGACCTGTGAAATCGGCAGCCCTGTCGTCGTCAAGCCACAGGACGGCAATCAGGGAAGGGGAGTCCGCGTGAACCTCGTGAGCCGCGAACAGGTGGAAGCAGCGTATGCCGTTGCAGTTGAAGTCACCGGAAAAGTAATGGTCGAGCGCTACATTCCCGGCCACGACTATCGCATGCTGGTAGTCGGCAACAAGCTGATCGCCGCAGCACGGCGTGAGCCCCCCCAGGTTGCAGGGGACGGGATTCACACGGTTGAAGAATTGGTGGAGCAGATCAACCGTGACCCGCGACGCGGTGAGGGACATGCCAACGCGCTTACAAAGATTCATTTGGATGAAATCGCTCTTGCCCACCTTGCAACTCAGGGCTTGACGTCCGACTCCGTCCCGCCCTCGGGTACGCGGGTAGTTCTCAGAAATAATGCGAATCTTTCGACCGGGGGAACGGCGACAGATGTTACCGACGAAGTTCATTCGGAGTTCGCGGCGCGAATGGTCGAAGCTGCGCAGATGATTGGCCTGGATATCTGTGGAGTAGATGTTGTCTGCCAAAGCGTAGCCAGACCTTTGGAGGGACAAGGCGCTATTATCGAAATCAATGCAGCACCAGGTTTGCGCATGCATTTGCAACCTTCTTTCGGCAAAGGGCGTGCGGTGGGAGAGGCGATCATTGCGAATATGTTCAAGAAGGGCGATGATGCCCGTATCCCGGTAGTGGCGGTAACAGGCACCAACGGCAAAACGACTACTGTCAGGATGATTGCCAATATTCTTGATTGCCAGGGTTTGCGTGTCGGCATGACGAGCACGGATGGTGTCTATATTGAGGGGCAGCGTATCGACACTGGCGATTGCAGCGGTCCCAAGAGTGCAAGAAAAGTGCTTCTTCATCCGGATGTGGACGCGGCAGTGCTTGAAACTGCCAGAGGGGGCCTGTTGCGTGAAGGATTGGCTTTCGATCGTTGCGATGTCGCAGTGGTTACCAACATCGGGGTCGGTGATCACCTCGGTCTTTCCTACATCAATACCGTAGAAGACCTCACCGCCGTCAAGCGCATCATCGTGCAGAACGTGAAGCCGGGTACGGGTGTGGCGGTGCTGAACGCAGCGGATCCATTTGTCGCAGGCATGGCCGCTCATTGCCCCGGCAAGGTCACTTTTTTTGCGCGTGATCCGGATAATCCCGTGATCGCAAAGCATCGCGCCCAACGTAAACGTGTCGTTTATGTCGAGGACGATGCGATCGTTGCTGCGGAAGGCAATTTCGAATATCGCCTTCCGTTTGCAGGGATTCCCGTGACACAGAATGGTGCCATCGCATTCCAGATTGAAAATGCGATGGCGGCCATAGCGGCGGGCTGGGCAGTGGGTCTTGACTGGCAGATCATTCGCGGCGGTCTCGCGAATTTTGTCAGCGACATGCAAACTGCCCCCGGCCGTTTCAATTTCTTCACTCATCGGGGCGCTACACTTATTGCTGACTATGGGCATAATGTCGATGCGATTCGCGCACTTGTAAGTGCGATCGACAAGATTCCGGCGAAACGTCGCTCCGTGGTTATCAGCGGCGCTGGCGATCGACGCGACGAGGATATTCGGCGGCAGACGGAAATATTGGGCGATGCTTTTGATGAAGTGGTGCTTTATCAGGATCAGTGCCAGCGGGGCCGTGCGGATGGGGAAGTACTGAGCCTGCTGCGGCAGGGCCTGGAAAAGGCGAAACGCACCCGGAACGTCAAGGAAATCTACGGAGAGTTCGGAGCCATTGATGCCGCGTTTGACAATCTGAAAGAGGGAGAATTGTGCCTTATTCTCATCGATCAGGTGGATGAAGCGCTCGGATACATTACCAAGCGGGTGGTGGCGGGCTGATAGAGGCGTTCTGGGTTACGCGGGACTCGCGGAACACCTTTTGCCCGAGCGTTTCAAGGATTTCTTGCTTCGGTTTTACACCATGAGCCCTTCTTCTCCACTCCCTGATTCTGAATTGAAGAAGGATCGAAAGCGTGATCACAGCGCAGTTCACGGCAGGCTTGCCCAGGGTCGAACGGGCGCAGGCTTGTCGAAGAATTGAGGATTGAATTAGAGGCCATGCCATTTCCCCTCCATCGTTCTCGAAATCCGCATTCTTCCCAAGAACCGGGGAGGATGCGCAACTTAAACGCTCGGCAGCTTGCAATCAGCAAAAATTGACCTAAACTGAAATCACATCAGTAGAGGTGCGGGCTGCCAGTGCCCCGTTTTCGTTGCTCACCGTTCGAGGAGAAATGTCATGGCAGGAGATAGTGTTTACAAAATAACGGAGATAATCGGAACCAGCACGACTTCCTGGGAAGACGCCGCCAAGAATGCCGTGGAAACAGCATCAAAGACATTGCGAGACTTACGCGTCGCTGAAATAGTGAAGCTGGATCTGGTGGTTGAAGACGGCAAGGTGGTGGCTTATCGTGCGAGGGTAAACCTGTCTTTCAAATACGAGTCCGGCAAATAACCGCTTTACTCACGAGGTATTAGGAGTTCGTAGGGAGTCCATAGAGGCTAGAGTGGACGCCCGGCAGCGGTAATCCGGCGAGATCAGCGTGCGGGGAATAATCGGAACAGCATCCGAGGCAAAGTAAAAAAGACAAAAACAAAAAAGGCGCGGAAATTCGCGCCTTCCTTGTTTTCTACCCTGAAAGCCGAGTTATATCGCTGTCGCCGCCTCTTCCTCAAACTGAAGCTTCACCTTGTTATCGGTATCGATATCCACTGTCACTCTGCCGCCATTGGCCAGACGTCCGAACAGTAATTCATCCGCCAGAGCGCTGCGTATGGTGTCCTGAATGAGACGCGCCATCGGTCGTGCGCCCATGAGAGGATCCACACCATTATTGGCAAGATACTCTCTCAGTGCGTCGGTGAATATCGCATCCACTTTCTTTTCCTGCAACTGGGCTTCAAGCTGCATCAGGAATTTATCCACTACGCGCAGAATCACTTCTCTCTCTAGCGGCGCAAAGGAAATGATCGCATCCAGCCGATTGCGGAACTCAGGCGTGAACATCCGCTTGATATCGGCCATCTCATCCCCTGCCTGCGCGGCCTTGGTGAAGCCCATGGTAGCCTTGCTCAACGCTTCCGCTCCGGCATTGGTCGTCATGATGATGACGACATTACGGAAATCCGCCTTGCGGCCGTTATTGTCCGTCAATGTGCCGTGATCCATCACTTGCAGCAGGATATTGAAAATATCGGGATGCGCCTTTTCAATTTCGTCCAGCAGCAGCACGGAATAGGGTTGCTTGATAATGGCTTCGGTGAGCAAACCACCCTGATCAAATCCGACATACCCGGGCGGCGCGCCGATCAAACGCGAAACAGCGTGCCGTTCCATATATTCAGACATGTCGAAACGGTGCAGGTGAATACCAAGCGCATAGGCCAGCTGCCGTGCAACCTCGGTTTTGCCGACTCCGGTCGGGCCGGAAAAAAGGAAAGAGCCAACCGGCTTTTGTGGATTCCCGAGACCACTTCTCGCCATCTTGATCGAGGCTGTCAGCGCGTTGATGGCCTTGTCCTGACCGAACACAACCGCTTTCAGGTCACGATCAAGCGTCTTCAACGTGTTGCGATCGTCACTGGAAATATTCTGCGCCGGAATACGCGCAATCTTGGCAATGATGACCTCTATCTCATGCCTGCTGATTACCTTGCGCTGCTTCGATTTGGGTAAAACACGCTGTGCTGCGCCGGCTTCATCGATCACATCGATTGCCTTGTCAGGCAAGTGCCGGTCGTTGATAAAGCGTGCCGACAACTCGGCGGCGGTCGTAAGCGCGGTAGCGGTATATTTGACACCATGATGGGCCTCATAACGCGCTTTCAAGCCACGCAGTATGGAAACCGTTTCATCCACGCTCGGTTCGAGCACATCGATCTTCTGGAAGCGCCGTGAAAGCGCATGATCCTTTTCGAAGATTCCGCGATATTCGCTGTAAGTCGTGGCGCCAATGCATTTCAGCTGTCCGGTATTCAGTATCGGTTTCAATAGATTGGAGGCATCCAGCGTGCCTCCGGAAGCTGCGCCAGCCCCGATCAGGGTGTGAATTTCGTCGATGAATAGTATGGCATTCGAGCTCTCGAGCAACTGTTTGAGTACGGCCTTCAGGCGTTGCTCGAAATCACCCCGGTATTTGGTACCCGCCAGCAGCGCTCCCATATCCAGGGCATAAACCTGATGATGTGCAAGGATCTCGGGGACGTCGTTCTCGATGATTCGCCGTGCCAGACCTTCAGCAATAGCTGTTTTGCCTACTCCTGCTTCCCCCACCAATAACGGGTTGTTCTTGCGCCGGCGACACAGCGTCTGTATCAGGCGCTCCAGCTCGCGCTCCCGTCCGATCAACGGATCGATCTTGCCTGCCAGTGCTTGGGCGTTGAGATTGACCGCATAACTTTCCAGCGCGCCCCCTGCATTCATTTCCTGCTCGGTATCCCCTTCGCTTTCGGTTTTGGCGTTGGTTCCCTGCGGAACTTTGCTGATGCCGTGAGAAATATAGTTCACGACATCGAGCCGGGTTACCCCCTTTTGATGAAGAAAATAAACTGCGTGCGAATCCTTTTCGCCAAATATTGCTACCAGTACGTTTGCACCCGTAACCTCTTTTTTCCCGGAGGACTGCACATGCAGAATCGCACGCTGGATAACGCGCTGAAAACCAAGAGTAGGCTGCGTATCTACCTCTCCACTTCCTCCCACAGTCGGCGTGTTTTCGGTGACATGCTCAGTCAGCAGCCGGCGTAGATCGTCCATATCAACCGAGCAGGCGCGCAATACCTCTGCGGCAGTCGGATTATCGAGCAGGGCCAGTAACAGATGCTCGACCGTAATGAACTCGTGGCGCTTCTGACGCGATTCCACGAATGCCATATGCAGACTTACCTCTAATTCTTGAGCAATCATTTCAGTTCTCCTCCATCACGCACTGTAGCGGATGCTGATGCTGCCTTGCAAATGCAACCACCTGTTCGACTTTTGTGGAAGCCACATCATTGGGATAAACTCCACATACTCCAGCTCCGTCCATATGGACTTTGAGCATGATTTGTGTCGCCTGTTCTCGGTTCATGGAAAAAAAAGTCTGTAATACAGTCACCACGAAATCCATCGGAGTGAAGTCATCATTCAGCAAAATAACCTTGAACATTGGCGGCGGCTTGAGTTTACTCTTTTTAGCCTCAAGTACAACCTCACCATGATTTCTTGCAGCCATGATCCTGTATTCTTGCCTTTAATTAAAACCGAAATATAACCACTTCCAATCTTTATATTTGATGATTGCGCTGAAATATTCAAGTACCTTTTAGAAAATTTTCTGCTGCATTTCTGTCAAATAACGGGCTGGACTACTTGACTTGAACAATGGATTTGCGTAAAACAGCTCTTGGCGTTTGGCTTCAAGTTCTCTGCAGCACCGGTTACAGCCGTTTTGCGGTCTTGAAACTCAAACAGTGTTCGGGTTTCCGGCCCGGTTTTATTTATAGGAAGCAATAATGGCAACTGGTACAGTAAAATGGTTCAATGATTCAAAGGGTTTTGGCTTCATTACACCCGATGATGGAAGCGAGGATTTATTCGCGCACTTCTCCGCAATCAATATGTCCGGATTTAAAACTCTCAAAGAAGGTCAAAAAGTAACGTTTGAGGTTACCCAGGGTCCGAAGGGCAAGCAAGCATCAAATATTCAGTCTGCTTAAAGATTTCATGTCGGGGCGTGCGAGCGCGCTGAACAGCATGTGATCCATCACAGAATTATACAAAGCCCCTTGCTGTAAATCAGCAAGGGGCTTTTTCTTGTCGAGGATAAGCAGCAAACCCATCAATACTTTTACCGCTTGCTTACCCTTCCGCCCCCAAGGCAGCAGATTTTCGATGTGCCATCTTTTCAACGGGCCATGTTTTCGATCAAGGCCTGCCCAAATGCTGAACAGGAGACTTTTTGCGCACCGGCCATCAGGCGGGCGAAGTCATAAGTTACGGTTTTATCCTGAATGGTTTTTTCCATCGACTGCGTGATGAGATCAGCAGCTTCTGCCCAGCCCATATGCCTCAGCATCATCTCCGCGGACAGAATGATGGAGCCTGGATTGACCTGGTCCTTGCCGGCATACTTGGGAGCGGTTCCATGGGTTGCCTCGAAAATGGCTATCGAGTCGCTCATGTTTGCGCCGGGGGCGATCCCGATGCCGCCTACCTGCGCAGCCAAAGCATCGGAAACATAATCGCCGTTCAGATTCAACGTGGCGATGACATCGTATTCCTCCGGCCGCAGCAGAATCTGCTGAAGAAAAGCGTCCGCGATCACATCCTTGATCACTATACCGCCTTTATCCTCAGGCAGCTTCATCCATGGTCCGCCGTCGAGCAGGCTTGCTCCAAACTCTTTTGCTGCAAGCTGATAGCCCCAGTTCTTGAACGCACCTTCGGTAAATTTCATGATGTTGCCTTTATGCACCAGGGTTACCGAGCGCCGTCCGTTATCTATCGCATATTGAATTGCCTTGCGTACCAGCCTCTCGGTACCTTCGCGGGATACCGGCTTTACGCCGATCCCTGCGGTTTGGGGAAAGCGTATCTTGGTGACGCTCATGTCGTTCATCAGAAAATCGATAACTTTTTTAGCGCCTTCCGACCCGGCTTCCCATTCAATACCGGCGTAGATGTCCTCCGAATTCTCGCGAAAAATGACCATGTCGGTTTTCTCCGGATTTTTCAAGGGGCTAGGTACCCCCTGAAAATAGCGAACAGGACGAAGGCATACATACAAATCCAGCTCCTGGCGCAAAGCCACATTGATGGAGCGGATGCCGCCTCCCACCGGTGTGGTCAACGGACCCTTGATCGAAACCACATACTCTTTCGCCGCCTGCAGGGTTTCCTCGGGTAACCAGACATTTTCGCCGTAAATACGCGTCGATTTCTCTCCGGCATAGATTTCCATCCAGGAAATCCTGCGTTTGCCTTCATAAGCCTTTTCTACGGCGGAATCCACCACTTTCCTCATTACCGGAGTAATATCCACCCCGATTCCGTCGCCTTCTATATAGGGTATGACCGGGTTGTCCGGCACATTCAGGGAATAATCCGCATTTACGCTGATCTTCGAGCCTTCCGCTGGTATGCTGATGTGCTGATACATGCTATCTCCATTTGTTGAGCAGGGCTTGGTTCCATAATCCGGAACAAGCCGGAACCGGATCGGCAAAAAATTCATATATTTTAACCGCGTTTCGGATAGAAGCGCTTGCTTTTGCCCCCCGGGTTTCCCGATATCTCGTGAAAGCGTTACAGACCGCAGCGGCGGGACGGCTTCCCTTATAATAGGAGTATGACATTTCGGGCCCCGTGTCCGGTTGTATCCACGTTCCGCTATTTAATAATTAAAACGGTTGAAATAATGAAATCATGATCTGGAAACCCAATGTAACGGTGGCAGCAGTGGTGGAGAAAGACGGGCAATATCTTCTGGTGGAAGAGCAAACCAGCAGCGGCTTGTTATTTAATCAGCCGGCGGGTCATCTGGAGCCGGGGGAGTCAATCATCCATGGCGCGATACGGGAAACTCTGGAAGAGACGGGCTACATGTTCGTCCCCCAATCCGTACTCGGCATTTATCACTGGCATTCCCCGGCGGAAGATACAACATTCATACGCTTTGCTTTTTCCGGTTCAGTGAGCGGCCATGATCCCGGCCGCGACCTGGACGCAGGCATCGTACGCGCTGACTGGTTCGACATCGATGAAATCCGCAGCATGACCTATTGCCACCGTAGCCCCCTCGTCATGAAATGCATCGAAGACCATCTGGCAGGGAAAGGGTGTCCGCTCGACATCCTTACTCATCTGGCTTGAAATGAGCAAGGCGCGCGTAGTTGTCGGAATGTCCGGCGGCGTGGATTCCTCTGTCGCCGCCTTGTTGTTGAAACAGCAGGGGTATGAAGTGATCGGCCTCTTCATGAAGAACTGGGAAGATGACGACACGGATGAATACTGCTCATCCCGGCAGGATTTGATAGATGCGGCATCAGTGGCGGATGTCATTGGAATTCCCCTTGAAGCTGTGAATTTCTCCGCCGAATATAAGGAGCGGGTATTCAGCCATTTTCTTGCCGAATACAAGGCAGGCCGGACCCCCAATCCGGATGTGCTATGCAACGCGGAGATAAAGTTCAAGGCGTTTCTGGACCATGCGGCGGGGCTGGGCGCGGATTATATTGCGACAGGACATTATGCCCAGGTGCGCAATACGGATGGTGTATTCCAGTTGCTCAAGGGTGAGGATGGAACGAAGGACCAGAGTTATTTTCTCTACCGGCTCAACCAGGCGCAGTTGTCCAGGGCACTGTTTCCCATCGGGCATCTTTATAAGCGCGATGTGCGAAGCATCGCGAAAGACCACGGGCTGCCCAATTTCTCCAAGAAGGACAGCACCGGCATCTGTTTTATCGGTGAACGGCCTTTTCGGGAATTTCTCAACCGCTATTTGCCGAACGACCCAGGCGAAATCCGCACGCCTTCCGGAGACGTCATGGGCAGGCATGCCGGCCTTATGTATTACACTATCGGGCAACGACAGGGATTGGGCATTGGAGGAACGAGGGGGGGCGACGGCGAACCCTGGTTTGTGTCGGAAAAGGACGTGAAGCGGAACGTCCTGACGGTAGTACAGGGGCACGATCATCCCGACCTGCTCAGGCCCGCGCTTGCTGCAACCGACTTGACATGGGTGAGCGGCAAGATGCCTCGCTGCAACTGGGTGTACGCGGCCAAAATCCGTTATCGCCAATCGGACGCTCCCTGTTCGATCACTTACCTTGATTGCAATAAATGCAAAATCGAGTTCGCCCAACCGCAGTGGGCCGTGGCGCCCGGGCAGTCAGTGGTGGTGTACGAAAGCAAGGTGTGCCTGGGGGGAGGGGTAATTGCCGCTACCCAGGATGATTGAGAGGGAAAGCAGATAAAACGGCCAGTGGAGGGAGACACATGCTGACTTGGGGAATCTGCCTGCATAAAGGCAGGATAATGGAGCAGAGGTGGTAGGGGTAGGATGAGTGGAGCAGCAATCCATCGAATTCTGTAATGGATTGTGGTTTCCGCTTCCCCCTTCAGACTACCGCCTATATCTATATAGCTGTGGAATCTGCAGTGCAAAACAAGTGTTAGCAGGCCCTATATCCATTTTTCCACCGATATGGGCCATCAGGGCAATACTGCTGTCAATCCTGTGGCGCGGTTTCCATGAACGCGGGCCGTTTTTCCAGACGGTCGGAAAGCTCCGCCAGATTGGGAAAATTCTCCCGCCACTTGATCTCCGGAAACCGGAAGGCGAGATAGCCCAGCGCGCAGCCCAGTGCGATGTCAGCCAGCGAATAAGCATTTCCATCGCACCATTTTCTGTCACCCAGTTCCCTTGCCGCCGCTTCCAGGCCTCCCTCAACCTTTTTCTGCTGGCGGGAAATCCACTGTCCGCTTTGCTGCGTCTTGCTGCGCTTGCGCTCCAGGAAAATGGCGGCAGCGGCGTCACAGATACCGTCCGCTAGCGCTTCCCAGCGTTTTACCGCGATGCGCCGCCGATTGCCGTCCGGGATCAGGCGCGATACGGGATTGACACTGTCGAGATACTCGACGATCACGCGTGAATCGAACACGCTCGTCCCGTCATCCATGATCAGCACCGGCACCTTGCCGAGCGGATTGTAGTCGGGTACCTGGCTATCATCGTTCCAGGGGACATCCAGTTCGAAGGTATAACCAACGTGCTTTTCGGCGAGAACAATGCGTGCCTTGCGTACGTAGGGGCTGGTAAGAGATCCAATGAGCTTCATGGCGAATCTTGAAGAGAGTGGTCAGCGCGCATTATATCGGCTTTCCGCACTGCATGGCATAACGGGGCCGAAGCCTACCTGTGTTAAAATTTCGCCGGAAACCAAGCTATGAATTCATCCTTTCTCACCGCACTCTCTCCTCTTGATGGCCGCTATCACGGCAAAGTCGATGCACTGAGACCCTATTTCAGCGAACTCGGGCTGATCCGTTACCGCGTCCAGCTTGAGATCGAATGGCTCAAGGCATTGAGCCGGGCTTCCGCCATTGCTGAAGCACTGCCGTTATCTCCGGATACGCTTGCACAGCTTGATGCTCTGATAACGGATTTTTCCGAAAGGGATGGCGAAGCGGTCAAACTCATCGAGGCGCGCACCAATCATGACGTGAAAGCCGTGGAATACTGGCTTCGCAAGCAGTTAACGGAAAATGCCGAGATCGGCAGAATCGAACAATTCATTCATTTTGCCTGCACTTCAGAGGACATCAACAATCTTTCCCATGGATTGATGCTGATGCACAGCCGCGACGACATCATGTTGCCGGCGCTGGATAACATCATTGGCAGGCTCGTCCGGCTTGCGCACGAGCTGGCCGCAGTGCCCATGCTTGCACGCACGCACGGGCAGGCTGCCACGCCGACCACGGTGGGCAAGGAGCTCGCCAATTTCGCTTATCGTCTGCAACGGGGACGCCGGCGCTTGGCG